>CAJTZY010000011.1 GCA_910584085.1 uncultured Bacilli bacterium
AAAATCTAAAAATAGAAAATGTAGTTAAAAAATATCTTAACTACATTATACGAGGGAGGTTATATATGGTAAATATTAGTGATATAAATAAATTAGTATCAAAAATGACTGAGGATACAAATGACAATATAAAAAAAATAAAAGTTTTATTTGGGAGTATAGAATATGAAGATGATAATAATCAATCATTATTACACATTTTAGTAGATAATAAGTATGATGAAGATAAATGCTTTTTAGCAATTAAATCATTATTAGAAATAGGACTTAGTCCAAATCTTAAAGCTTATTGGAGTTATAATTTTATACAAACCGCACTATATGCTGGATATAGTGAAGATTTTATAGTTAAGATAATAAGGGAGTCATTAAAATATAATTTGAATGTTAATCATGTTGACTCTGACGGAGATACAATTGTTCATACTGCAATTTATAGTGACGACTATTTAGATGATGTTATAAATATATATAAACTTTTGCTAGAAAATGGTTTTAACTCTAATAAAATAGATCGCTGTGGAAGAAACTTAAAAGAGGCAATGGATTTTCAAAAACAGTATTCAAAGGAACAAATAGAGGATTTTAATAAATTGTTTTTAGAAAATACACAATCAAAAATAAAGAGTTCTAATAAGCCCGAGAACATTAAATTAAAAAAATGTGAAAATACAAATATTAAACAATTGTCTGATAAGGAAATATTGGAACTTGAAAAATATGGACAAATTTTAAATAGAAAACAATATTTTTCTGAGCCCATAATAGGTAGAGAAATGGAACTAAAGAATTTATTTATAACTTTAGCGCAAGAGAAGAAGAATCCATTAATAGTTGGTGAGTCTGGTGTAGGTAAAACTGCACTCGTAGATGAATTGGTTTATAGAATTCAAAATGAACAAGTTCCAAATTTTCTAAGTAATAAAATTATTTTGGAAGTAACCCCTAGTGAGATTGTTTCTGGATGTTCATATGTAGGACAATTTGAAGAAAATATGATAAATTTGATGAAAATCTGTAAAAAATATGATGTTATTTTATTTATAGATGCAATACATACAATTTATGGTGTTGGGACTTCAAATAAGAAGGATAATGATATGGCAGCTATATTAAAGCATTATTTAGATAGGACCAGTTTAAAAGTCATTGGTACAACAACAGATAAAAAATACCTAGAATATTTCTCAAATGATGCCTTAAAAGGAAGATTTGAAAAAATAATTATTAAGGAACCAACTTCTGAGATGTTAGTTCAAATAATTAATAAAGTAATTAAAGATTACGATTTAAAAAATGGAATTACATTTAAAGATGAACAAATAAAAGATAAAATAGTTAATATAATTGTTGAATTGACTTCAAAAAAACATAGAGATTATCAAGATATAGTTAATAATCCAGATCTATCTATATCAATAATAGATAAGGCATTTGCTATTGCTAGTGTTTATGATAGCGAGTTTATAGAGACTAGTCACTTTATTGAAAGCCTAGAATATTGTGAATTATTGTCTGAGTTTGCGAAAAACCAAGCAATTAATAAGTTAAGAAATATAGAAGAACAAACTGGAAAAGTTTTAATTATTGATTTTAAAAATAAAAGAAAATAACTAGAAATGGGGGGATTAATGTGCCTGTTATAACATCTGATGAATTAAGAAACATTTTGGAATTATTTAAAGATGCAAGACCATTAACACTAAACATTAGTGCATATGAGAAGGCTCAAGTAAAGTTAGAATTTGATGAATATATATCAGGAAAAATAAAAGATATAAAAACATTACTTCCTTTATCTATTTACTATATTCTTACTAAAATGTCTTCAAGTGAACAAATAAGTTTTATAAAAGATAATATTAACTACTTGAAAGATAATGATGATTCTATATTTTTATATGGTATAGAAGAACCTAAAGAGTTATCATATTACCTTTCTTTTGATGTATTAAAAAATATTTATGAAATAGATAAAGTGTTATTTGAAAAAATAATTAATGGGAATGTAGAAAACGTTTTTAATGGTTTTACTCATAATGAATATCTATTATATTTTGAGAAATTTAAATCTTATTTGTCAAATATTAAAACTTATAAATTATTTGCTATTTTTGATGAGCATAGTAGAATTTGTTTTAAACAATCAGGTGTAAATAATCCTTCAAAATTACAAGAAATTTATGATAAAGAATTTATAGATTATTTTAAGAATAATTATAAAGATAAAATAGATAGTTTTACTCCACAGGAATTACTAAACTTTATTTTCTATTTTAAAAAAATAGATGAATATAAAGAACAAATTTTAATATATAAAGAAAAGTTAAAGTTAGCACTTCAAAATATTGAATACTATGATTTAAATGAATACTTGTGTAATTATACAAATAAAGAACAACAGCAAATTTTATTTTCATATTTTTTAGAAACAATAGTAAAAAAACAAGATATTAGAAAAATAATTTCCAATATATCATCTGATGTTATTTTCAATTTATATAAAAAGGATAAAAGTATATTTGCTAATATGACCTTATTTGATTGGGTAAAACTATGCGCTAAAAAGCATAAATTAAGTGATGAATTTAAAAGTATTTTAGATGATTATAAAATTGATAATATAATAGAAATATTTAATGAAGAATTTTTTTCAGTTTATAATGATGAAAGTAATTTATATGCACTTAAATATATAGAAAATAAATATCGTAGTTCATTAAAATCTAATAAATTAATACCAATTAATAAAATAACTTCTATATTTACAGAAGAATATTTAAATAATTTAAAATACTTAGAGATTAATTTAAAAAATAAAATTATTTCAAAAAATAGTCCCGAATATAAAGAAAACCTAGCTAAGTTTATTTTTTATTTAAATGAAAAAAATATTGCCCTAGAATTAAGCCATAATGATTTTAGTGAAATTAGTAAATTATTTTACTGTACTGTTATGGGAAGTAATATTTCAATTTTATTTAGGATTTCTAATATTGAAGAAATAACCATTTTAAATAGATTAGGTAATATTGAATTTAAAGCTTCTGATTTTACAGTAAGTCAACTTAAAAGTTATAATGTAAAACAACATAAGAAACTTTGTATATTATTTGGTGATAATAAGTTTTATAAATCACAATATCAAAATTTAATTTTAAAATTGATGCTTTTAGTAGGGTATAACAATGCTAAAAAGATGTTAGAAATATGTAGTGATATTCCAGTACTAGAACATTTAGTAGGTAGTGTTTATGTAAAAGATATAAATTTAGATGAACAAGGGAATCCTATTTTAAATAAAAAAATAATGAATTTGCTATTTAGTGATAAAAATTATTTAAAAATATATCAAATGTTAAAAAGTAAAGATAATGACTTATATAAATACTTTCCTAGAATTTTTAATGAGTGGAAAGTGATTAAAGTAAATAGTAAAGATAAATCCTTAAAATCAATAATAGACTTTTTGAAAACAGATGATATAACTTTACCACCTAAATATTACCGATTAGAGGGTTTGTTTAAATATATAGGATGTAGAAGTAATGTTGTTGATGAGACATTATATTTGCATGATCAAATGTTAAAAAGGATTGAATCTACGATTCCAAGAGTATATGGTACTTTAAATGATTATTCTTATGAAATTTTAAAATTAAGCGATATGCAAGGATTAACAGTTGGTAACAAGACAGATTGTTGTTTTACTATACTTGGAAATGGATATTCTTGTCTAAAACATGCTGTAACTAGCAAAAATGGTAGAATTTTAGTAATTAAGAAAGATAGTGAACTTATCGCACATAGTTGGATTTGGAGAAATGGAGATTTATTATGTTTAGATAATATTGAAATTTCTAAGTCTATAAGTGAGATTAATTTTCTTGATGTATATTTAAAATTTGCAGATGAAATAATAGAAAAATCTTTTGAGACTGAGGGAGTAAATAATTGTATTAAAAATATTACTATAGGTTATACAAGTTTTGATAAAAGGATAAATGGAATTGAAAATTATCCTTGTTTGATCTCTAAAAATTGCAATTTAAAAGAACAAGATTTTAATAGTAGAATTGGTAATAATAGAATTTTTATGGATACACTACCTAAGCCTATTGAAGAAGTAACATATTCAGATTCTAAAAATGTTCAATACTTATTAAGGGGAACAGGGGTATTCAATTTAAGGCAAAGTAGTTATATTTATATGGATGAAAGAAATGAGGTACTATATTATAGTAATTTAGAGAGTTATAGTGATGATTATTTAAGGTCACTTAATAATAAACTCAATTCTTTACGTTATATGAAATATGAGGAAAAGGGAAGAATTTCTTCATTTAAAATTATTGATGTTGAAAAGTTAGAGGAAGTTTATTGCAATGATGATTGGTATTTAATTACCTATAAAGATGGAAATATAGAAAAATATATAAATTCTAAAGATATAAGAATAAATAATGAATTACCAAAAAACAAATCAAAAATTTATGTAAAAAATGAAAATAGCGATTTCATGTTAAATAAATAAAAATTTGTGATAAAATTATATTAGTAATTATATAAAATTAATTTTGAATATATTTTATGGAAGGTGAAATAAATATGAATGTTGAGAAAGAAGTAGAAAAAATAAAAGAAAGAAATAAGAGAGTTGAACTAGATAAATGTTGGGAAACAAGTTTAACAAGAAGAGTATGTATTATGATTTTAACATATGTGATTGTAGTAATATATTCATATTTAATAAAAAAATATGATAATATATTTTTGAGTTCTTTAGTACCAGTTATAGGTTTTACTTTATCAAACTTATCATTAAAATATATTAGAAAAATTTGGGAAAAAAGTTGTATTAAATAGGAGGTTTAAAATGAATATTAAAGATGAATTATTAAAATTAAAAAATAAAATTATTAGGAAATCATTAAAAAAAGAAGATTTAGAAGGAGAATTACAAACTACAATAGATTCTGATGTAATGGAAAAACTTTTAGCTGGTATAAGTGTAGGTGTAAGAGAGGGTACAGTCACACCTTTTTCTGAAGTATTATCAAAACATATTCAATCAAAATATTCATCACCAATAGATTTAGATTCTAAAGTAGAAAAATTTATTAATTGGTATTTTGAAAATATGGTAAAGGGTAATTATACAGACGTTGGAGAATATTATGAACCTAGAGAAATGAGAAATTTTATAGAAAAAATAGCTGTATGGTATGAGTTAAGATATCCTGATTATGAAATTAATAGATTGATGCCATGCTCAGGTCAAGAGCAAATTTGGGTTAATGATATAATGTTTAAAAATAATAAGTATATTAACACTTTACTAGATAAAGATTCTGATATTAATGAGTTAGACTGGTATGAATTTTATAATGCAAGTGCGTTTATAAAATCATTACCTTATGAAGAAAAATATTTCTTTTCTAAACCAAAATATGCTGATATAGTCTATTTAAATAGGCATGCACATCTACATTTAACAAAAAATGGTATTGTAGAGATGTCTGAACTCGTAGGTGCTTGGACTAATTTGGTTGTTAAAGATGAAGAATTAAAAGGATTACAAGCAAAAAAAGTAGTTGAATTATTTAAAGAAAGAGGTATTGAATTACCTAGTGATAATGAATTAGAAAAGACTATAGAATATGTAGATAATTGGACATACCAAAAGGAAGAAATGTTAAACTGTGCAATGTATAGGATTATAGAACGTGGTGGTAATAGAATAGGCCCTCGTAGAGCATTCTTATTTGCTAAAGAGTTTGGAAGAAATATTGATATTCCAATGATGTATGCAGTAGATTATTCTGATCCAGGTTTAAGATTATTTATAAATGAATATATTAAATCTGGTGGTTCTAAAGATTTGAAATGTTATGTAGGATATTTTTCAAATATAGATAAAAGAGAAAAGTTAGACACTATATCTATTCAAAAATTAATATTAACTCAAAGTAATAATGCAGCGACTTTCTATACATCAGAAGAGGATGAATTACATCAAAAATTAGTTAATGCTTTAGCTAGTCAAATTGATCAAAAAATAGTAAGAAAAGAAGAAGTTAAAAGATTAAGGTTAGAAAGAAAATTAGAAAGAAATAAAAATAACAACAGGTAGTATGGTTTACATGTCTAATTAAGTATGAAAGGATTTAGTGTATGGATAATATTAATTCAAATGAACTTATTATAATAATTGTTGGGGAAACTGGTAGCGGGAAATCGTTTATTTCTAGAGAATTACTTTCAAGGTATCCCAATATAGAAATTATAACAAAATATACTACTAGAAAATCTAGAAGTGATGAAAAAAATGTACTTGATGTTAAAGGAGATGTTTCTTTTGAAGATATTAATCATATGGAATACCAATATGTTAATCGCCTTAATCAAGAACATTATGCATTTAAAAAGAAAGAAATTGATGACTCTTTAGCAAACGGAAAAATACCTTGCATTGACTTGTCTAGTGAGGAAGCTTATCTCCAAATAGTTAAAGATTATCCTAATAAAGTATTACTTTTGAAAGTTGTTCCTTATTTGGATGAAGATTCTATGCGAGAAACATTTGAAAGGCAAGGGAGAGATAGTAGGGAATTTAATCAAAGAAAAGATGCATTAATTAATCCCTTAACATCTTGGGCATATAATTATACAAATATGCGTGAAATAATTAATCCTTCATTTTTAAGAAATTGTCCTAAGGAAGTGTCAATTAATGTGTTGTCTAAGAGATTAGAAAATGTAATTAATGGAGAATGTAAAAAGAATTTAGGCTTTTCCTATTACTTAAATAATAAAACGGCCGATAGTTTGTATGAATATTTATACTTTTATTCAAAAAATAGACCAATAGATAAAGAGATGAATTTAGTTAGCAAATCATTAAAGTAGAAGTTGCTGTATCATATATTAGTATACTCGAGATATGTAGGCTCGAGTTTTAAAATGTATAAAACTGTGTTAAAATAATTATAGAAATTAAATTACTTTATTAATTGTAATTTTATACTTAAAAGAGGGATAATAAATGGAAAAATATATTAATGTAATAGAAAATGATAAGATAATATTTAAAAACTTATTAGATAGTTCCGAGATTGTAGTAACAGACTGTGATAGTGAATATGCATTTGATAATATTTTTATTAATGAAGAATATGATCTAGATTTTATAGACTATGTTGTTAAAAAATTAAAACAATCAAAAGATATTGGAGTTATGACTGCTGAATATGATTCACCAATATTAGAAAAATTATTATATGAAAATGGGCTTAGAGTATCAAACTATCAATATACAATTAAAAAAAATGAAAATTTTAAATTAGACAATTATGAAGTTTCAAATATTTTAAATAAAGAAGATAAAGAATTTTATTTAAAAATGATTAATAAATTTTCTAGGGATAATCATCAATATATTGATCCAAACGGGCAGTATCAAGAATACACTGAAAAATGGTTTGATAATGGAAGATTTGAATATAGAACATATAGAAAAAATGGAAAAATTGTTGGAGTAGTTGAATATCAAAATTTTGATTATTACGCTAACTCTAGTAATAGTATAAATGAATTTCACATTAGGTGCTTATTTAGCGATGAAGACCAAGTTATGGAGGATATATTAAAAGATTTGTTATCTATTTATAAAAAAGATATAATTATTAGTATTACTCATAATGAAAAGAAATTAAAAAGTGTTGTAAATAAAATGGATAGTGATTTTGATTTTTGTTTATATGTTCTAGTTGATAAGGATAATAATATTTAATAAAAAATAGTTGAATACCTTTATCAACAAACTTATTAATATTTGTTGCGTTTTAATTATTTTTATGTTATTATATGTACTAATATTTTGGGGGAATATAATGTTTGATAAACTTATTAATAGATTAAATAAAAAGAAACAACAATTACAAAATTTCGCAAATTCTAATAAGACAGTAGAAGATAAAATTTATTTTGATATCACAATATCTAAAGAAAACAATTTCTTTAAAATGTTAATTAGCGATTATATTTCAGTTTCTGATTATGTAGAAAGAATGAGATTAATTGATAAATATGATTTAATTAGTTTAATATGTAATGGAGTCTTATGGAATGTTGACAAGCAAAAAGTAAATAAGGGTGTTTTTTATGTTATATCAATAGATAATCAACTTTATAATATTTTTAATGATGGTGATCATTTTAAAATAGACGAAAGAATTTATAAGGAAGATATAACAGAAGAAAAAATGATAAGATTTAATATAAGTGATAATAATTATAAGTATACTAGTTGTAAACATTATGGGAGAAATGGAAGTACTTTTGATGTAAGATATTATAATAATAATAATGATAATCTTAGTTTTGGAAAACTGGACTTGTCTAGGGAAGAAGCAATAACAGGAGTTAGTTTACTTATATCTAATTTAGAAAGTATTGATGATATAGAAAATATTTTAGATGTAGATTTATTAAAAAAACAGGTTTTAAATGATTTAGATAAGGATTCATCTGAAACAAAAAAATATTATAAATAAAGTATTAAAAGTAGTAGATACTTTAAAATTTAGGCTCGAACTTTATATTTATATGAATTCGAGTTTTATTATGATATAATATATCCATCAGGATAATATATCCATCAGGTAAAATATTTTGTAAATTATATACATTATTATATTTATGCGTAGAAGGAGAATAGGGTAAAATAATGAATATGGATTATTTTAATAAAAGAGTAAATGAACTAAAGTTTATCGCACATAGATTAGGTTTTCAAATGACTAAGTACCCGGAAAATTCTTTAAATGTATTAAAAGTTATCTTTGAAAATAAAGAAATGCTAGATTCATGTAGTGGATTTGAATTTGATATATGTTTTACTAAAGACCATGTGCCGGTTGTAATACATGACAAGTATATAGATGATATTTCAAATAACGTTGGATTAATAAAATCCTATAACATAGATGAATTAAAGAAAATGGATTTTGGGTTTAGAAAAAGTTTAACAAATAGTTTATTTAAGTTTAAAATTGTTACTTTAGATGAAATATTAAAATTTTTTTCCGTTAATTGTAACCTTTTAAAAGACAAAATAATTAAGATAGAAACTAAAGATATTGTTATATTTTCTAATAAAAATATGAAAATATTAGCAGATATTCTAAATAAATTTCCTAATTTATCAAACAATATAATACATTTGTCATATCATGTACGAAATTTGGCTACTTTAAAAAATATACAAATAAATAAAAAATATTATAATACTAAATCTGATTTATTATGTGATTATAAAATAATATTTAAGTTTTCAAGAATATTTAAAAATATAGATTTAATCTCACTGAGAATTAAACCAAGTGAATTTTCTAAATTAAATAAGAAAAATTCTATTAGAGTAAATAGAAAAATATTTTTCTATAAGTTATTTATGAAGTTTAGCAATCGTATAGATGAAAAAACACTTAAATGTGCGATAAAAAGATATGGTAGTGTTGGTTTATATGTACTTAATAATAAAAAGGATATAGAACAATTTTGCAAGAAAATAAGTAATAATTTTTTTGAAGAAAATTATGATAAAATTTTCTTCACGACGGACAATCCTTTGTATTTAAAAAAATTAGGATAGCAATTTTATAAAATGATACAAATATATTCATAAATATTATATAATTGGAATGGTGGTTTTAATGAAGGAAACAATTGATAATTTAAAAAAAGTATATAGGTATGGGAAAAATTATAAAAAAAATTTAATATTATTTACATTAATGTCAATTAGCTTTATAATTATAAACATTATTGCTCCTATAATTGTTGCTAAGCAACTTGTATATATATCAAAAAATTTATATGTACAATTATTTATAGCAACTATAATAATTTTAGGGATTAATTTTATTGTGGCAATTAATCATTGGATTTTAAAAAGGAATACACAAGTATTTTTTAGGGGAACAACTAAAGACATTCAGTTATCTGTAGCAAAAGAAATATTAAAAATAGAACTAAGTGATATTGATAAACAAACAAGCGGAACATTTATTCAAAGAATTGGTAGTGACACAGATGAAATGTCAAAAATTTTTACGAGAGGCATGGGCTATTTAACAAACATACTTACCGATATTGGTGTTTTCGCTGCTATATTTATAATAAACAAAGTTGCTTTTGTTTTTTACTTAATATCAGCCTTGATACTAATACTTATTCATTTGTATAAAGTTAGAAATGTTAATGAAAAAGATAAAAAATATAGGAAACAAAGAGAGAAAACAAGTGGGTTGGTTAGTGAGTTAGTTCGTGGAGTAAGAGATATAAAAATGCTTAATGCAAAAGAGTCTTTTATATACAAAATAGAACAAAATATAGATGAGTTAACTTATAGCCAATTTGATATGAGAAATACGGAAATGAATTATAATTTCGTAGTTTCAGTAGTATGTTCCATAGTTGAATTTAGTTTAATAATTTTATTAATCTTTCTGTTATCTAATTCATATGTTACAGTTGCATCTGCTATAGTTTTGTATAATTATAGACTTAGGGTATTGAATAATTTAATAGAACATACTGGAAATTTATTGACGGAGATAAAAGGATTTAATTTATCTTGCAATCGAGTATTTTCAATATTAGACGAGAATGAATTTAAAAAAGAAAAATTTGGAAAAGAACATATTGAAAAAATTAAGGGTAATTTTGAATTTATAAATGTAAATTTTTCATATGGAGAAAATAAAGTA
The DNA here is from genome assembly GCA_910584085.1 of uncultured Bacilli bacterium. Taxonomy (GTDB): domain Bacteria; phylum Bacillota_I; class Bacilli_A; order RF39; family UBA660; genus UMGS1613. The sequence goes on from CAJTZY010000011.1 coordinate 10,773, forward strand.
TTGAAAAATCTGAGCTTTAAGATTAATGAAAATGAGACAGTAGCATTCGTTGGAAAAAGTGGAGTTGGGAAAACTACTATATTTTCATTGCTATGTAAATTATATAATATAAAAGATGGTGAAATTTTATTAGATGGAAAAAATATTAAAAATCTGGATGAATATTCTATAAGAAATAATATAACAATTATTTCACAGAATCCATATATTTTTAATATGTCTATAAGAGACAATTTAAAGTTAGTAAAAGAAAATTTAACTGATGAGGAAATGATTGAAGCATGTAAGATGGCATGTTTGAATGAGTTTATAGAAGCACTACCAGAAAAATATGATACTGTTGTAGGTGAGGGAGGTGTTACTTTATCTGGGGGGCAAAGACAAAGACTCGCAATTGCAAGAGCATTTGTTCAAGATACTAAAATAATACTTTTTGATGAGGCAACATCTGCATTAGACAATGAAACTCAAGGTTATATACAACAAGCAATAAACAATATGAAGGATAAGTATACAATATTAATAATCGCCCATAGGCTATCCACAATAGTTAATTCCGATAAAATAATGCTAATAGAAGATGGTTGTGTAACAGCAACAGGGACACACAAACAATTGTTATCTAATAATAAAACTTATAAAAAATTGTATGAAAATGAAATTATAGAGAGTAATTAGTTAATAATATAAATAATTAAATTACTAATGTTTATGGGAGGATATATGAATAATTATGAAATTTTAATTAATAAAAATAATTTTATTACAGAAGATCAAATTCCTAAAAATTTAACTTCAGTTGGACCTAATTTATTTCCGACTGAAGGCTTACTTTCTAGTAGTGTAATTGAATTAGAAGAGATTGCTGCTACAAATTTTAAAAATATGATAAATGAAGCAAATAAATGCTTTGAAAGTGAAATTATTCCAGATTCTGGATATAGGAGTATAGCAAGACAAAAAGAAATTTTAGAATTTTATTTACAACCCAGTCAAAGAGGAGATAATGCTTATAATTTGGTAGCTCCTCCAGGGGCATCTGAACATCATACTGGACTTGCAATTGATATTGCACTATTAAAAAATGGAAAGTATACCGATGATATTACAGGTGAGGAACCAGAACTTAAGTGGTTATTTAAAAATTGTTATCGTTTTGGGTTTATTTTAAGATATCCTAAAGGTAAAGAAGATATAACTGGTTACTCTTATGAACCATGGCATTTTAGATATGTAGGACTTGACGCAGCTAAAATAATATCAGAAAATAATATTACATTAGAGGAATACCATGAGTTATTAAATTCTAAAAATTATAAAAAAACATTATAATATATGTAATTAATTTATATTATTATAACATTAGATGTATTTGCAGAAAAATATTGAAAATATACAATTTGACAAACCAATTTAATTGTGTTAAAATAGCAACTAATTAAAAAAAGGGGGATTTTATAATGGAAATTTTAATTATTTGGATAATAACAGTTATTGCAAGTTTTTGTCTAGAAATTTCAAATGACTTTAGAATGTTTAAGGATGTTGCGGATGCAGGGTATAAAATTGATTCTAAAAGACTTTCAGAATTGGGAAAACAATTAAATCCGAATGGCTCAAAAATTAAATCTTTATTAATGTTAATACCAATGCTTAATATTATGTTAGTGTTTCAAAGAGCAATACAATACAACAATATTAGACCAATGGTACTGGATCAATTAAGAGTAATGGACTCTTTAGAAGAAATGTCAGAAATAGAAAAAGCTGAATATCAAAAAAATCCAACAGGCTTAAACGCATTAATTGTGCCATTAAAATCAGAAATAAAATTGTCAAAAGCAACATTAATTAAAATCAATAATGGCAATGAACATAGTGTGATTTATTATGAAATGGGTAAAACAATAGAGGACATTACTATTTTAAAAGTTATTGGTTCGGCAACTAGATTAACAGTTGAAGAACAAAAGAAAATGGTTATTGAAGCTTGGAAAAACCTTGTTCAGGCAGGTTTGAAAAAATATGGAGATGAAGAAACACTTATTAATGCTTTAAAAAGTAATACAAGTATGTATTTAAGTGATAGTGAAGAGGATAAAAAATATGAAGAAACTACTACACCAATTCGACAAGAAGCAAGTGTTAGTGAACAAAAAGAACAATTAGAAAAATTAAGAGATGAATTACTAGAAGAAAAAAGTGAATCAAAAGAAAATGATGGTCCAAAATTAATAAATAAGAAAAAATAGTATTTGTAAATAAGTATTTAAAGTATATAGACACCATATGTAATAGAAAATTATGTATGTAGAGTATAAAAGTTATAAAATTTTGTATAACTTTTTTTCTTTTTGCCCAATATAAAATGGGAGGAGAAATTTATGAATGAAACTTACGATGTAGTACCAGATATTATAAGTGGTAAGGATTTAGATTATTTAAGTGATATGTTTAACTGGAATTATGGAGCATATAAAACTACATTAAATGCTTCAAATAGTGTTCAAGATGAGGAACTTAAAAGTGTTCTTTCTAAGGCAACAAATACTTTTCATAGTTCTATGACAAAAATTTTAAATATTTTAAATAATGGAGGTAGCCATGAATAATAATAAAATAAGTAATCCAAAGGTGGAAGTACCTAAAGGAGTTAGTATTAATGATAAAGATTATATGAACTCTCTTTTAAGTTGTTTAAAAGAGATGGTAAAAAATTACGCGGTTGCTCTTACAGAGGCAAGTAATGAAAATTTATATAATCAATATAAAGAAATGTTTGATACATATTCAAGTTTGCAAAGGGAAGTATTTGAGGCAATGTTTAGAAAAGGTTGGTATTCGCTAGAACAAGCTGAAGAACAAAAAATAAATAGTAAGTACCAAATGTTGAATCAAGAATTAAGAAATTTAAGTGAATAAAGACAAGAGTCTTTTTTTCTTTTTGAAAATATGTTAAAATTATGTTGGAGATGATATGATGAAAAATTTAATAATAAAAAAATGTTCAAAGTGTGGCGCACTCATAAAAATTATAACTGATTGTCACTGTGAGAACTGTGAAATAGTTTGTTGCAATGAAAAGATGATAGAAGTTAAAGCAAACTCTCAAGATGCTTCACATGAAAAACATATACCAACATATGAAATCAAAGATGGTAAAATTATAGTTCAGGTAAATCATGTTATGGATAGTGATCACTATATAGAATGGATTGGTTTTGTTACAGAAAATGGAGAAGAGTATATTTACTTAAATCCAAATGAAGAAGCAGTAGCTACTTTTAATGAGGCAAAAGGAACTTTATATTCATATTGCAATAAGCATGGATTATGGATGGAAGAAGTAAAATAAACGGTATATCCGTTTTTTTTGTATACATAAAATTATTTAGTTCAAACTAAAGTTGGTGAAGAAAATGAGCATATGGAATAAAAAAGAGATAGTAACAGAAAATGAATATTTAAAGGAAGATATTAATGTAGATGTAATTATTATAGGTGCCGGAATAACAGGTATGACAACTGCCTATTATTTAAAAGATTATAAATCAATATGTGTAGTAGATTCAGGAAATATTGGACACGGTGTAACATTAAATACGACAGCTAAAATAAATTATTTTCAAGAAAGGGTTTATACTAAAATAGCAAACATTACAAGTGAAAATAAAGCAGTAGAATATTTGAACTCACAGAGATATGCTATAGAAAATTTAAAAAATATAATAGAAACTGAAAAGATAGATTGTGATTTTAAACAAGTACCATCTTTTGTATTTGCTAATACTAAAAGTGAAGTAGAACCACTTAAAAAAGAAATAGAATTCTTAAGAAAAAATAATATTGATGTAATAGAGAAGGATTTACCAAGTAAGATAACTTCGTATAAATCATACTGTGTTTCTGACACATACACATTTAACCCTATAAAATACTTGCAAGGTATTTATAATATATTAAAAGAAAAAAATATTTATTTATATGAAAATACTAGAATATTTAAAGTAGAAAAAAGTGATGATGAATATATTTGCTATAGTAGTAAATATCATATAAATGCTAAAAAGGTAGTTTTTGCATGTCAATATCCATTTTTTATATCTCCATTTTTATTACCACTTAAGTCATATATAGAAAAATCTTATATAATTGTAAGTAAAGTTAAAAAGAATGGTGGATTTACTTGTATAAGTTCAAGTTCACCTACATACTCATGCAGATTTTATGAAGATGAAGGTAAAATATATCAAATCTCACTTGCAGAAAGCCATAATACTGCCTTCAAACAAAATGATTCATACCACTTCAAAAGGGTAAAAGAAATATTTAAATTGCATGATGAAGACATTATTATGTCTTATAGTAATACAGATATAATTACTACTGATCATATGCCATATATTGGAAAGTTAAAAGAAAATATGTACATAGGATCTGGCTATAATACCTGGGGCATGACTAATGGAATACTTGCTAGTAAAGTTATATCAGATATGATACTAAATAAAGATAATGAATATAAAGATTCATTTATCCCAAATAGAATAAATTTGTCAAATTTTATAAAATTGCCATTAATAGTGTTTAGTGAGGCAAAATCATATATAGGTCCAAAAATAGAAAAAAATAAATATTGGTATTCAGATAATTTAAAATTTATTAAAAAAGGTGGTAAATCTTTAGCCGTTTATAGGGATGAAAAAGGAACTGAACATATTGTCTATAATAAATGTCCTCATTTTGGATGTAGTTTATTATTTAATGAGAAAGAAAAAACATGGGATTGTCCATGCCACTCTTCTAGATTTGATATTGATGGTAGATGTATTAAGGGGCCAAGTAATTATGATATATCTTATAAAAAATAATTATATACAATCTTTCTAAAATGTAGTATATTTATATTAGAAAGTTGAGTGATTTTATGAAAATTTTAGTAACGGGTGGAACAGGGTATATAGGAAGTCATACCTGTGTTGAATTATTATCCGCTGGGTATGAAATAGTAGTTATAGATAATTTTTCTAACTCTAAAAGAGATGTAGTAGATAAAATAAAAATGATAACTAATAAAGATTTTACATTTTATGAAGGAGATTGCTGTGATAAAGATATTTTAACTAAAATGTTTGACAAAAATGATATTGGCGCGGTAATACATTTTGCGGGATTTAAAGCAGTAGGTGAGTCAGTTAATGAGCCTTTAAAATATTATAGAAATAATTTAGATTCCACAATTACCCTTTTAGAAGTTATGAAAGAACATGGTTGTAAAAAAATTGTATTCTCATCAAGTGCGACTGTATATGGTAAACCAGATAGTTTGCCTATAAAAGAAGATTTCCCACTATCTACAACTAATCCATATGGTACAACAAAATTAATGATAGAGGATATTTTAAGAGACTTATATAAATCAGATAATACTTGGAGCATAGCTTTACTTAGATATTTTAATCCAATAGGTGCCCATACGTCAGGATTAATTGGAGAAAATCCTAACGATATACCAAATAATTTAATGCCATATATTGTTAAAGTTGCAACTGGCGAACTTGAAATATTAAGTGTATTTGGTAATGACTATGATACAAAGGATGGAACTGGTGTAAGAGATTATATACATGTTGTAGATCTTTCTAAAGGTCATATTAAAGCAATAGAAAAAGTATTAAGTGAAAGTGGAATAGATGCTTATAATTTAGGTACAGGTAATGGATATAGTGTGCTAGAAATAGTTAATACATTTATGAAAGTAAATGGCGTTGATGTTAAATATAAAATAGTTGATAGAAGACCTGGAGATATTGATGCTTGTTTTGCTGATCCTAGTTATGCTAAGGAAAAACTTAATTGGGAAGCAACGCTTGGAATAGAAGATATGTGTAGAGATTCATATAACTATGTAAAAAATGTAAAGGAAGATTAATAGTCTTCTTTTAATTTGATTAAATATAAGATTTATATTAATTAAATTGACAGCACATATGTTTTTTTGTTAAAATATACTTCATATAAAAAACTTAAATTTTACTTAAATAAGTGATAAAACAATTAATTTGTTAAGATAGTAATTTACTTTAAAAAAGAATGAGGGATGAATAATGACTCAAAACTATATGGAAGCATATTTTAATGGAATAATTTGCTTTCAAAAAGGTAACTACACATATGCACGAAAGTGGTTTGAAATTTCTTATAATGATCCAAAGTTTAGGGATGACTCATTGTTTCAAATTATCGAGATTTATTTAAAAGAAGGCAAATATGACAAAGCCAGAAAATTATTAGAGGAGAATTCAGATAACCAAACAATACGAATAAAACAGTTATATGGATTGTTAGAAAATATTGAATATAATTTTAATGCTAGTAAAAGATATTACGGTGAATGTATGAGTGATTCAAAAATGCAAAATAAATCTTTATTATCAATTGCAAAACTTTATATGCAAACAGGTGATACCGAAGTTGCAAGAAAAATGTTTGAAACCTTACAGTTAAATAAACATTTTAAAGGACAATCAACTATTGATTTAGTTTGTTTAAATATTCTTGAACGAGAATATAAAGATGCAGAAAGGCTATTTAAAAAAATAAATGAGACAGAATTACCACAAAAACTATCTTACAATTATCGCTTTTTAAATATATACATTAAATACTTATTAGGGACTTTAAAAGCTTCAGATAATTGCTTTGATCCTATTAGGGAATATACAATTTACAAATTATTTGATAATAGTGAAGAAATATTGTTAAACCACATAAGTAAACATTTAAATCAAAGAGATAAAGAAAGTAATGGTTGCTTTTTTAAATATATAGATTTAAAAAAACTTCTTTCTGATGCTAGAGAAAAAATTAAAAATATAAATGCTAGTCATTTTGGAACTGCAGATTTATATAGATTTAGACTAGATACACCAATTGGATTTAAAGATGATAAAATAACAAACGATTTATGTGTTGTAACTATGATTGGTAAAAAAGATATTTTAACTATGTATCCAGTTTTGTTATCAGATGAATTTGATAAAGAAGGATTTTCTACAAACAAGGAATTGATACTTAAAAGAAATTGTGGAGGTATTAAAAGATGATAAATGACAAAAATTTAGGTAAAGTCTATGGAGATGCATTAAGTAAACAAGAATCAACAATAAAGGAACTAATTGAATATGGCTTTAATCCAAAAGATTTATATAATTTAATGAAAGATGGTACACTTGAGAGAAATATAAGTGGATACTATTCTTTCAAATCTATTGATGATTTATTGTATCTTGGTAAAAAATTAATTTCTATGGAAGAATATGATAGGGGATTAGTATGCTTAAAAAAATGTTATGAGTTAAATCCTAATCATTTAGAAGTTTGCTTTCAACTATTTTTAAATTCCATCCAAAATAGAGATTATGAAAAAGCATTTGAATATTTTGATTATATTTATGATACGGATAACAGTTATTATAATTCAGATAAAAATTATTATTTATATTTATTAAGCATAATTACAGAACTACCAGAATGTCATAGACAGTATGCAAGATATTTACAAGTGGATGATGTTAAAATAGATTTAAGAGATGAGGGATATGATGATATTTGTCATCAAAATAATATACGAGCATTATCACTAAATCAAAAGTTTATACTTGCGCTAAACAAACATAATGGGTTAATTAAACAAAAAGATAAATTAAGTGAACAAGATATTTTAATTAAAGTTTTATTAAGTCAAGCGGTAGAAGAACAAAATAGAAAAAAAAGATATATTGTTAAGTTAATTCAAGAAAAACAATATAGTGAAGTAATAGATTTTTTAGAAAAACTTAAAGAACGTCATAAATTAAGTCAATCTGATGAATACATTTTATCTTTAACTTATGATTTAGTTGAAATAATAAAAACAGGTATAATTCCAAATAAACAGGTATTTAGTACAAACAAATTGTCTGAGGCAATTAATGGTAAAAATTATGGAATAGCTTTATCACTAAGTGCAAGATATGTTAAAAATGGAAATATAAATCCTAATAGTAATGCTGTATATTTATTATTAATTGAAATTAAAAATAGAACCAATATGCAAAATAATGTACCTTCATCATTAGAAACTAAAAATAATGAAACAACAACCCCTGCTATAACTGTAAAACAACAAGAAATTCAACCAAAAGCAACAGTCCTTTCATCAGATTGTGGTAATACTTTTGAAGATGTTATTAAATATTTAATGGAAAATAATCTAGATAATGCTTTTATCTCATTAAGGAATTATTTAGATAGTATTGGAAAAGGATTATATGAATTTTTAATAATAGATTTAATAAAAGTTAGTATTCTTGAAAGAGATATTGCTTTTACAAAACCAATGACTGTTTTAACCTATGTAGCAAGAGAAAATTTTAAATTTAATCTTTCAGAATATATTCAAGATTTTTATGAAACTTTAGCTCAAAATAACTTTGATGTAGCTAGAGTATATTTAGATATAATATCTAAATCAGATAACTTAGGACAGTCTTGTGTATTGACTAAAGCTTTAGAACAAGTGTTAGATAATAGTGAAAAAATGTTAAGTTATCAAAGAAATAATGAAATCCTAAATAATGTAGAACAATCAATTCAAAATACTAAAGATATTCCAGTTTATGTTCCTAATAAACCACAATATGTTAATCAAAATCAAATAATTTATAATGAAGTAATTCCTAAACAGCCATTTATTGAAGAAATAACTATAAATGAGGATTATGATGATAGTGATTTTATTAAACAAAAATTAGACACTTTACATGAAAAAGGAATAATTTTATTAGGTCCAATGGATAGTAATAGAAGAAAGAGAATACATAATATAGTAAAAAATATTCCAGATGTTGTATCATTTAGTATTGGTTCAGATAGTTTAAGACAAGTAGTATTAAGGTTTAAACCAGTCATAGATGAATATGTTGATATAAAAGAATTATCAAGAATAGGTAGTGAAGCATATCTAAATGGTGACTATGATATCTGTATAAGTTCATATAGACAAATATTACAATTTGGAGAACCAAACTCATTTGTTTATTCAAAACTTGGATTAGCATATATGAAAAAACTTGATATTGATATTGCAATTGATTATTTAACTGTAGCTACCGAATTAAGCAAAAATGAAAATAAAGTACTTGATTATACAGGGCTTATAGATCAGCTAAATGGATTAATCTCAAAAAAAGATGCAAAACCTTATTTTAAAATGTCAATATCTAAATTTAAAGATAATGTAAATAATTATTATGGAATAGAGGTAGACCAAGTTGTTGATTTACTTTCTTCTGGTATGACAATAGATGATGCTTGTTTAAACTTAGGAATGGATGATAACAAAAAAAATATTGTTACATTAATTTTTGCTAGAGAGTTTTATGTTCAAGAGGACTATAAAATGGGTGATTTATGTATAAAGAAGGTAGAAAAATCAAAAAATAAATCTGAATTTGTTAACTCATTGCTTGTAGAAATAAAGAAAGATAAAAAATTCTATAAGAATAGGGCAAAAGAAGGTCAAAAACGTCTGGTATTGAATCCTAAGGTGGCACTATATTTATAATATATATTTTTAAATATTATAAAAGTAAAAGTTTAAGGTTAAATGATAGTACTGTTTAAAAACTATCATTTTTTTACTTTGTTTATTGAATTTGATTCATAAAATTAAAAATAGGTATTTTATTTTTACTAAAAGTATGCTATACTTAATTTGTAATTAATTTGTCTCCTTAGCTCAGTTGGTAGAGCAACTGACTCTTAATCAGTGGGTCTGGAGTTCGAGCCTCCAAGGGGACACCATTAAAGTTTTTACAAGTTTGATTGATTTTCAAACTTTTTTAAAATAAAAAGAATAGGAGAGGTACTTATGGAAAAGGGGTTTACTTTAATAGAACTACTTGCGGTTTTAATAATCCTTGCAATTATTTCATCTATATCAATAGTTGTAGTAAATAAAACAATGACTAACTCAAAAAAGAATATATCAGATATTCAAAAAAGTAATATAGAAGATACTGCAGAAATTTATTATCTTAAAGAAGGTATGAATGAAAATGTGACATGTGTTAATGTTAGTTATTTAATAGAAAATGGATATTTTGATGCAAAAGAAATAAAAGATCCAGAAAATTCGGAAGCCATGAATGGTTCTGTTAAAATTAGTTATGAGGCTAACCAATATTCTTATAAATATCAAGACAAGTTATGTGAATAAAAAAGTATAATCTTCCCATAATAGAACTGGGAGGATTTTTTATGGAAAAAAGTGAATATAAACAAATGGTTGATAAGTACACTCCAAAAGAACCAAGATTAAGAAATGCCGTGATTGCATTTTTAATAGGTGGACTTATGGGAATGCTAGGTAATTTTTTAATAGATATATATTCTTATTACTTTGATTTATCTAGTAAAGATGCAAGTGTATTTATGATTATAACATTAGTATTTTTAGGTTGCTTTTTGACGTGTTTAGGTTTTTTTGACAAATGTGTTGGTTTTGCAAAATGTGGTCTTATTGTACCAATAACGGGATTTGCTCATGCTATGATGAGTGCAGCACTCGAATATAGAAAAGAAGGACTTGTTACTGGAATAGGCGCAAATATGTTTAAACTTGCAGGTTCTGTAATAATTTTTGGTGTAGTTAGTGCCTATTTTTTTGGACTTTTGAGAATTTTGGTGGTGGGAGCATAATATGACATTTAAATATAATAATGTATATATTAATGAAACTAGTACAGTGACAGGACCATATGAAGCAAAAGGACCATTTAAAAAATTATTTGATAAAAGCTATAATGAATTTTACTTTGGAGAAAAAACTTGGGAACAAGCAGAAACAAAATTGATAAAAGATAGTGTAAATATACTGCTAAATAAGTTAAATATAAAAAATAATAAGGTGGATATACATATAGGTGGAGATTTATTAAATCAACTTGTTGCAACTAATTATGCATCGGCTAAAATAGGTATTCCATTAATTGGAATATATAGTGCATGTGCATCTAGTTGTGAAGGAATGATGCTTGCTAGTAACATGATAAGTGCAAGCCAAATAAAAAATGCTATAGTCACATCATCTTCTCATAATAACGGAGCAGAAAAACAATTTAGAAATCCAGTTGAATATGGTGGACCTAAAAGGGAGTATACAACATTTACAACTACTGGATGTGCATCATGTTATTTATCAAGTACTAAATCAAAAATAAGAGTTGAATCAGCAACAGTTGGTACTGTAATTGATATGGGTGTTACTGATGTATTCAATATGGGAGCAGTTATGGCACCCGCAGCAGCCCGTGTCATAAATGACCATTTAAAAGATACAAAAAGAAATGCTGATTATTATGATTTAATTTTAACAGGTGATTTAGGAGTAGTAGGAAAAATGATACTAAAAGATTATATAAAAAAGGAATATAATATTGATTTAAAAAATCATGATGATAGTGCCTGTATGATATTTGATATAAATAAACAACCAGTGTATCAAGGGGGTAGTGGGCCAGCATGTTTACCACTTGTAACTTTTTCGCATATATTTGATAAAATGAAGCAAGGAAAATTAAATAAAGTACTATTAGTAGCAACAGGTGCTTTAATGAATACAGGAATGTGTAATCAACATTTATCAATTCCAAGTATTGCTCATGCGGTTAGTTTGGAGGTAGTGTTATGATATACTTAAATTCTTTTATATTTTGCGGTTTAGTGTGTTTGATTGGTCAAATAATACTAGATAATACAAAATTAACACCGGGCCACATTACTACGATATTTGTAGTAGTTGGTGCTTTCTTAGATGTTTTCAATATATATGATAAATTTGTACTTTGGGCAGGTGGAGGAGCACTTGTACCAATTACATCCTTTGGTCATTTATTGATTCATGGCGCCATGGATACTGTAAATAATTTTGGTGTAATGGGACTTTTTATGGGAATGTTTGATTTAACTTCTTCTGGAATAGTCGCAGCAATAGTATTTTCATTTATCCTATCCCTTATATTTGAACCTAAGGATTAACATAAAATCTAAATTAAAGTTTAGATTTTTTTATGCTAGAAATTTTTTCCAAAATTTAAGTGAATGTATTTACAAATATATATACAAATGGTATAATTAAACAACAAAAAATTAATAGAGTTTTAGCAATATTAAAGGTATATATATTTAGACAATATACAAATATTTTAAAATTAATTTACTTAATTTTATTAAAGGTGGTGATAAACTTTATGTTAGATATAAATTTTAATCAAATTATTGATATGATTGAAAAACGAAAAAATAATGCTTACAAAAAAGTAAATGAAGAAATGATTTTGCTATATTTAGAAGTTGGAAAATTTTTGTATGAGTTAATAGAAAAAGGTAGTTATGGAGATAAGATAACTACAAAAGCCGCAGATTTTATGAAAAATAATTATCCAGAAATTAAGGGTTTTACAAAAAGAAACATCGAGAGAATGGTACAATTTTATAAAACATATAAAGATGACTTAATTGCGACACCACTGGTGACGCAATTAAGTTGGACAAATAATTTACTCATTTTAAGTGGTACTAAATCAGTGGAAGAAAGGCATTTTTATTTACAATTGTCAATCAGGGAAAATTATTCAAAAAGAGAATTAGATAGGCAAATCTCATCGGCATATTATGAACGATATTTATTATCTGGTGAGAATACATTAACATCTACTAATAAAACTGTTGATGAAGATGAATACCCAAATACGAGAATTTTAGATCTTTATAGCTTAGAATTTTTAGATTTACCAAATGAGTATTCGGAAAAGGATTTAAAAAATGCTATAGTGCAAAATTTGAAGAATTTTATCTTAGAGGTTGGAAAAGATTTTACTTTTATAGGGGATGAGTATAGAGTTCAAGTTGGAAATCATGATTTTTTTATAGATTTATTATTTTTTAACAGGGAATTATCTTGTCTTGTTGCTTTTGAATTAAAGTTGGGAGAATTTAAGGCGGAATATTTAGGAAAGATGAACTTATACTTAGAAGCGCTAGATAGGGATGTTAGAAAGGAAAATGAAAACCCTAGTGTTGGTGTAATTCTATGTAGTTCAAAAGATAAAGATATTGTTGAATATTCACTTGGTAGAAACTTGTCGCAAACTTTAATTTCAGAATATAAGCTAAAATTAATCGATAAAAAAATATTAGAAAACAAGTTAGGCGAAATGAAAAAAATATTGGAGAATAATCATGAAAATTAATGATAAAAAGCTAGAAAAAATATTAAGGAATAATATAGTGGTATATTAATTAGAAAATATTTATGAAATGAAATGGAAATTAAATCTATTGCGTTTTATTCTTAAAAAATATTTGAAATAACATATGATAATTATTATGTTTAAAATCTTGAATATGGAATTAAATATTATGAATGTTAAATATAAATTTTGGGTAAAAAAAATAAAACATTTGTGTTTTTATAGACAAAATTTTTAAAACATGTTAAAATAAAGTTGTGTTCATAGAAGAGAGTGTGATAGTATGGAAAATACAAAAATATATGATTCGAATGAATTTCAAAATGAATATGTTTCTATGATAGTTAAAGAAGTAGCAACTATACTAGAAGAAAGAGGATATAACCCTGTTAATCAAATAGTAGGATATTTGATGAGTGGAGACCCAGGGTATATTTCTAGTCACAAAGAAGCAAGAAATAAAATAACTGCATTTGATAGAACTAAAATATTAGAAATATTAGTGGAAGATTTTGTAAGTAAAAAATGAGATATTTAGGATTAGATTTGGGTACTCGTACTTTAGGAATTTCTATAAGTGATACTACAATGACTATTGCTAGTACCTTAAAAACAATTAGATTTAATGAAAGTGATTATGATGCCTTAATTCCAGAACTTAAAAGTATAATTGATGAATACGATATTTCAAAGATCATTTTAGGATTTCCAAAAAATATGAATAATACAATAGGAGATAGATGTGTAACAACTATCGAATTTCAAAAAAAACTAATAGATGAATTTAATATTGAAGTAGTTATGCAAGATGAAAGACTTACAACAAAGGAAGCTACAAATTATATGTTAGAAGCTGATATATCTAGAAAAAAGAGAAAGAAAAAGATAGATTCATTAGCCGCTAATATCATTCTTCAAACATATTTAGATAAAGAAAAAGGAGGAAAATTATGAAAGAAGAAACAATGACATTTAAAGTAATAAATGATGAAGGTAAAGAAGTAGAATGTGAAGTATTATTTACATTTGAATCAGATGAAACTAAAAAAAATTATATAGTTTATACTGATAATACAATAGATGAAGAAGGAAATACTAAGGTATATGCATCTATTTATAATCCTGATGAGGATGAAACTAAATTACTACCAATAGAAACTGATAAAGAGTGGAAGATTATTGAAACTATTTTAGAAGAATTACAAAACGAAACTGCAAGTACTAGTGAGGAAGTATAAAAGGGTAATATACTCTTTTCTTTTATGAAAAAGATTTTAGTTATAATATTTAGTGCAATCGCACTTTTGATATTAGGATGTATCCTATTTTATAATTTAAATTTAAAAGCAGTTAGTAAAAGTTCAAATGAAGTAGAATTTATGGTAGATAGTGGAAGTACATATTATAGTATAGCTTCTAAATTAAAAAAATCTGGGTTAATTAGAAATGAATTATGTTTTAAATTATATATTAAATTTAATAAAGTTAATAACTTAGAGGCAGGTACATATAAACTTAATAAAAATATGAATGTAAAAGATATAATTAATGTTTTTGCAAAGGGAAATAATTATAATCCAGATGCTATAGTTATAACTTTTAAAGAAGGAAAGCATATGAGAAGTATTGCTAGTACTATTTCTAAATATACAAATAATAAAGAAGATGATGTATTTAATTTATTAAAGGACAAAGAATATTTAAATACATTAATAAATAATTATTGGTTTATTGATGAATATATTTTAAATGACAAGATTTATTATTCATTAGAAGGATATTTATATCCAAATACCTATGAATTTCAAAATAAGGATGTAGCTATAAAGGATATATTTAAGGTTATGTTAGATGAAATGGATAAGCAGTTAACACCATATAAAAATGATTTATTAAATAGTAAATATTCTATACATGAAATACTTACTTTAGCATCTATCATTGAACTTGAAGGATCAAAAAGTGATGATAGAGCAGGTATAGCAGGAGTTTTTTACAATAGACTAAAAGATAACTGGTCACTTGGTAGTGATGTTACAACATATTATGCATCAAAAATAGAGATGAGTGATAGAGATTTATATAAGTATGAGATAGAAGATAAAAATGATTACAACACCCGTAGTAGTTATTTAGCAGGAAAACTTCCAATAGGGCCAATTTCAAATCCTAGCATAGAATCTATTAAAGCTACATTATATCCAAAATCTAGTGAATACTATTACTTTGTATCTGATAAAAATGGAAAAACATATTTTTCTAAAACTAATAAAGAACATTTACAAGTTCGTGATGATTTAATAAAGGCGGGATTATGGTACGAGTACGAATAGAGGAAATAGAGGAGTATGCAAGAGTTAATAATGTTCCTATAATGTTAAAAGATGGTATAGAATTTTTGACAAACTATATAAAAGAGAATAATATAAAACATATATTAGAAATTGGAAGTGCTATTGGGTATTCAGCAATAAAAATGGCTCTTGTAGATGATGATATTAAGGTTACAACAATTGAAAGAGATAAAGTAAGATATGATATTGCTTTAAAAAATATAGATGATTTTAATTTAAATAATAGAATAAATATAATACTTGGTGATGCATTAGAAATAGATATTGATGAAAAATTTGATTTAATATTTATAGATGCTGCTAAAAGTCAGTATATTAAATTTTTTGAAAAGTTTGATAAAAATTTAATAAGCGGTGGAAAAATTGTAACAGATAATTTATCCTTTCATGGACTTGTGGAAGATGATTCTAAAACTAATAATAGAAATACCAAACAATTAGTTAGGAAAATTAGAAACTATATAGATTACTTGAAAAAAAATGAAAACTATGAAACTAAGTTTTATGAATTAGGCGATGGAGTTGCAATATCTATAAAAAAATAAATTAATAATATTTAAACTACTAATATTTTGTACAAATAAAATTGTACATTATATTGGTAGTTTTTTTGAAGAGAATATTTTAATTATAACTATCAGGATAAATAAAAAATATAGGCTGAATATTAACCTATATTTTTTATTAACTTTATTCTACTGTAACTGATTTTGCTAAATTTCTTGGTTTATCAATATCACATTCATTTAGTTTTGCAACCTCATATGCGATTAATTGTAAAGGTACTATAGTAATAATTGATTGTAATAATTCATGAGTTCTTTTAATATTAATTTTATAATCATAGAAGTCACCATCAATATCGCTACTAGTTATAAAAATAACTTTCGCACCTCTTGCTTTAACCTCTTTAATATTACTTATAGTTTTTTCTACTAGTGTATCATCTGTTGAAATAGCAATTACAGGAGTATCTTTCTCAATTAATGATATTGTCCCATGTTTTAATTCACCAGCCTGATATGCAACACTATTTATATAAGATATTTCTTTTAATTTTAATGATCCCTCCATACATAATGCATAATCAATACCTCTACCTATAAAGAATATATTTTTGCTTTTATATATTTCATTTGCAATTTCTTTATAATCTATATTTACACTATTCTCTAAAATACTTGGGATATTATTTATTTCATCTAATATTTCTTTTGATTTATTATTAGTTAAATACATTGTTATAATTGCAAATATAGTAACTTGAGATAGATAGGCTTTGGTAGTTGCTACAGCTATCTCACAACCTGCTTTAGTATATATTACATATTTTGATTCACGTGCTATACTAGAACCAACTACATTAACAATACTTAATGTATCAATTCCATCCTCTTTGACTTTTCTAAGAGAGGCTAGGGTATCTGCTGTTTCACCTGATTGGGAAACTAATATAACTAATGTCTTTTTGTCATAAAAATTATGTTTATATCTATATTCACTAGCAACCTCAACGTATACAGGTATTTTCGCATACTTCTCAATTAAATATTTTCCAATAAGTCCTGTATGATAAGCTGAACCACATGCTACGATATGGATATTATCATATTTAGATAAATCTGGTAAGTTTTTAAAATCATCATCTAAATATGCATTAATAGTGTTTTCAAATACTGTTGGTTCCTCATGAATTTCTTTTAACATAAAGTGCTCATATCCACACTTCATACTTGATTCAAATGTACCCTCAAATTCTAAAATTTCTTTTTGTATTAATTCTAAATCTTGATTATATATTTTTATTTCATTTGAATTTATTTTTGCAATTTCAAAGTCATCAAGAAGTATATATTTATTTGTATACTTTAATATTGCCGGAACATCAGATGCGATATAATTCTCATTTTCTCCTTTAGCTATTATTAAGGGACTAGTTTTTCTTAGAGCATATAAATTATTTAAATCATCATTGCAAATAATACCAAATGCATAAGAACCTCTAAATACTTTAGATACTTCATTTAATGTTTTTAATATATCATTATTTTTACTATATATAAAATCCATATAAGACGCAGCAACTTCTGTATCAGTTGAACTTTTAAACTCGTATCCAGCATTTATTAATTCTTTTTTTAATTCAAGATAGTTTTCTATAATTCCATTATGGACAATAGTAAATTTTCCTTGGGAATGTGGATGAGAGTTAATTTTATTTGGCTCACCGTGTGTTGCCCATCTTGTATGTCCAATAGCTAAATTGGACTCTATATCAAAATCTATATTTTTCTTTAAGTTAACAATTTTTCCTTGTTCCTTTATAATATTTAATTTATTATTTTCAGTGTATGCTACACCAGCAGAGTCATACCCTCTATATTCTAATGCTTCAAGCCCACTTATAACAACGCTTATAGCATTTTTATTTTTTCCTATGTATCCTGTGATACCACACATAAGTTTCCTTCTTTCTACAATAGTGTACGATATATTTTTTGTTGTAATATTGATTTTACTTTTTGTAATATATCTAACGAATACACAAATCCGTAACAATATCCGCCGAATATTCGATAGTTGTTATCCTCGTTAACCTATAGGTCTGGCGCTAAATACAAAACAGTCCTCCAAATGTCTTTGTATCTTTAATATAATTATACAATAATAAAAAAAAGTTTACAAGTAAAATCAAAAATAACGCTTATTTGTTAATATTTTAAAATTATTGTAATATTTGAATTTGTATGTTATAATTCTTGTGTAAAGTAGGAGTTGATATTATGGCAAAAAGAGGTAGACCATCAAATAAAACTATAAGAAAAAGAAAAGAAGCAAAATCTAAAAGTGAATTATCACTGCTAGTCGCTGTTTTTATGGTAGCAGCGTTATTAGTAGCGGGTTATTTCTTTTTAGTGAAAGGGGCATAGCCTTTTTTTTGTCAAATAATGGGATTTTGATAGAAAAGGCTTGCTCTTATTTTTTTTTATATGTTATAATAAATTTGTATGTTAAAGGAGGATTATATGGCTAAATATGTATATGCCTTTAAAGAAGGCAACAAAGACATGCGTAATTTATTAGGTGGTAAGGGTGCTAACCTTGCTGAAATGACTGGTATTGGGCTTCCTGTACCAAGAGGTTTTACTGTTACTACTGAGGCATGTATTAAGTATTATGATGATGGAGAAGATATTTCCAAAGAAATTAAAGATGAAATTTTAGAGCATTTGTCATCTTTAGAGGAAGAAACAGGTAAAAAATTTGGAGATATGGAAAATCCATTACTTGTATCTGTTAGAAGTGGTGCGCGTGCATCAATGCCAGGTATGATGGATACTGTACTTAATTTAGGACTTAATGATGAAGTAGCTAAGGGATTTGCTAAGACTACAAATAATGCAAGATTTGTATACGATAGTTATAGAAGATTTATTCAAATGTTTGCAGATGTAGTTATGGGATTTCCAAAAAGTTCATTTGAAAGAAAATTTGATGTAATTAAAGAAGAAAAAGGTGTTAAATATGACACTGAGTTAACAGCTGAAGATTTAATGGAAGTAGTAGAAATTTATAAATCAGAATATAAAAATCATGCTGGTGTAGAATTCCCACAAGATCCAAAAGAACAATTAATGGAGGCTGTAAAAGCTGTATTTAGAAGTTGGAATAATGATAGAGCAATTACGTATCGTAGACTTAATGATATTCCATCAAGTTGGGGAACTGCTGTAAATGTGCAGGAAATGGTTTATGGAAATCGTGGAGAAACTAGTGGTACTGGAGTAGCATTCACAAGAAATCCTGCAACT
Source organism: uncultured Bacilli bacterium (assembly GCA_910584085.1). Taxonomy (GTDB): domain Bacteria; phylum Bacillota_I; class Bacilli_A; order RF39; family UBA660; genus UMGS1613. The sequence goes on from CAJTZY010000011.1 coordinate 30,234, forward strand.
GGTGAGAAAAAATTATATGGTGAATATTTAATGAATGCTCAAGGTGAAGATGTTGTTGCTGGTATTCGTACACCACAGACTATCGATACATTAAAAGAAGTTATGCCTGAGTGTTATAACGAATTTGTTCGCATTTGTGAAACACTTGAAAATCATTATAAAGATATGCAAGATATGGAATTTACTATTGAAAATGGAAAACTTTTCATGTTACAAACTCGTAATGGTAAAAGAACCGCACAAGCTGCTTTAAAGATTGCTGTTGATTTAGTAAATGAGGGTATGATTACGAAGGAAGAGGCTCTTCTTAAAGTTGAACCAAAACAATTAGATCAATTGTTACATCCAAACTTTGATGCAAAATCACTTAAAGAAGCAAAAGTAGTTGCAAAAGGTCTTGCTGCCTCACCAGGTGCCGCAACAGGTAAAATTTACTTTACAGCAGAAGATGTTATGAATGCATCTAAAAATGGTGAAAAAGATATTTTACTTGTTAGACTTGAAACTTCACCAGAAGATATTGAAGGTATGAATATTGCACATGGTATTTTAACAATACGTGGTGGTATGACAAGTCATGCTGCAGTTGTTGCTCGTGGTATGGGTACTTGTTGTGTATCTGGGTGTGGTGAACTTGTAATAGATGAAGAGGCTAAAACTGTTAAAACTCAAGATGGAAAAATTTACCATGAGGGTGACTGGATGAGTTTAGACGGTTCTACTGGTAATGTATACGGTGAGCAAGTAAAAACAGTTGAACCAGAAATAAGTGGTGATTTTGAAACATTTATGGGATGGGCTGATAGTGTTAGAAAACTTAAAGTTAGAACTAATGCTGATACCCCAAGAGATGCTGTTCAAGCACGTAAATTTGGTGCAGAAGGTATTGGTCTTTGTCGTACAGAACACATGTTCTTTGAAACCGATAGAATATTTAACTTTAGAAGAATGATTTCAGCTGACACAGCCCTAAAAAGAGAAGAAGCACTTGAAAAAATCTTACCATATCAAAGAAAAGACTTTGAAGGATTATTTGAGGCTATGGAAGGAGATCCTGTAGTAATTCGTTATTTAGATCCACCACTACATGAATTCTTACCTCATACAGATGATGAAATTAGACCTTTAGCTGAATCTCTTGGAATGAGTTTTGAATCATTAAAAGAACGTATTGAATCACTTAAGGAATTTAATCCAATGATGGGACACCGTGGTTGTAGACTTGCAATTACTTATCCAGAAATTGCTAGAATGCAAACTAGAGCTGTAATTGAAGCTGCAATAAACGTAAATAAAAAAGGAATGAATATAACTCCTGAAATAATGATTCCACTTGTTGGAGACGTTAATGAACTTAAATATGTTAAAAAAGTAGTATGTGAAACTGCAGATAAAATAATAGCTGACGCAGGTGTAGAGTTACATTATGAAGTTGGAACTATGATAGAAATTCCACGTGCTGCTGTAACTGCTGATGAAATAGCTGAATATGCAGAATTCTTCTCATTTGGTACAAATGACTTAACTCAAATGACATTTGGTTTCTCAAGAGATGATGCTGCTAAATTCTTAAATGAATATTATACAAAGGGGATTTTTGAAAATGATCCATTTGCTAAATTAGATCAGAATGGAGTAGGAAAACTTGTTGAAATGGCAGCAAAACTTGGTCGCAAAACTCGTCCTAATATTCATATGGGTATTTGTGGAGAACACGGTGGTGAACCATCAAGCGTTGAATTTTGCCATAGAGTAGGACTTGATTATGTATCTTGCAGTCCTTATAGAGTTCCACTAGCCCGTCTTGCGGCTGCACAGGCTGTAGTTAAAGAAAAAATGAATTAGTTTATAATATTATAAATATGAATATAATATAAATGTATACTAATTGACATTTAAAAAAATATATATTATATTATTATTGCATTGAAGAAATGTAATAATATGTAAATGTTAATCGCTTCCGGATGGTGCGAGTAATAAATGATCCTGATCATAAATGTTTTGAAAACTTTATCTTAATTGATAGAGTTTTCTTTTGTTTAAAAAATGTAGTTTCTATACTATTGACACTAATTAATAATTTTTGATGAGATAATACTTATATTTTGTTTACTATATAATGAAAGATTCTGAAATAAATAGATAAATTTAATAATAAATATAACAAAAATAAAATATAAATAAAAAATTGTGTTATTATATATATAGGTGGTAAAATGGAACTGAGTGAAGTTATATTTATAGATAACCTTCCTAGTATTGATTTACATGGATTAGATTCTGCTACAGCACGTGTTAAAACTTTAGAATTTATTAACGATAATAAAATTATGGGTAATGATATAATATGTATAGTTCATGGTATTGGTAGTGGTAGAATAAAAGAGGAAGTACATAAAACATTAAAATTTAGTAAGGATGTTATAGATTATAAGCTAGTTTTTTACAATGTAGGATGTACAATAGCAAAAATTAAATTAACATAAAGGAGTATAAATTTATGAAACAAGATAATAAAATACCTTCAGATTTTCCTGATATATATCATTTATATTACGATAGAAAGTATGAAATAGTTATAAAACTAGCAACAAAATTTTTGAATGAAAATAAGTATAATCAAGTAGTTAGATATTATAGAGCAATGTCATATAAGGCAATTGGTGATTTTGAAAATGCAATAATAGATTTAAAATACAATATTTCTATTAATAATAGTGTAAAAAAACATGATAAGTCATATATAAGTTTATATTTTATTTATTATAAATTAGGAATGTATAAAGAAGCTTATGAATTATTACCTATTTTAAATAAAATTAGGACACCTGAATATTATAATAAACATATTAAAATATCAGAAATTATAATAAATAACAAATTAGGTATCGATTTTAATGCTAATAGTAAGTATGAATATTTACAGTCACAAGTATTAAATTATAATGATTCCTCAGCACTCAAACATATAAAACTTCATTGTAGTAATACTTTAAGGGAAAATAAATCTTTATTTGGTAATAATGTAAATATTGAACACTTATATGAATTTCTTAAGATTAATTTAAGCAAATATGAAGTTAGTAATATAGAAAGCGGTTTAGATACATATTTTTTTAGTATAGCAAGAATAGGTTTTGATTATAAAAATAACACCTATTGTAATGTATTAAAAGTATTAGCAATACCACAAACAAGTAATATAATTAACATGTATCCTGTTTGGAATGAGCCTCCATTTTTTTCAGTAATATCAGTTTTAGATATAGATTATGATAAATTATTTAATAGAGAAAAGCCAAAGGTAAAAGTAATGTCACAAATAGACAAATTTAACAGTAGATATAAGAAAAAAGGAGATAAAAATGAAACAAATTAATAAAAAATGTTCAAATATTCATTTAATTCATTCCTTATTTTATGATAGAAAATATGAAAAGGTAATAAAATTATCAAATGAACTTCTAGATAAAAACAAATACAATTCAAAAATTAGATATCTTAGAGCAGTATCATATAGAGCTATAGGCGAATATGATAAAGCAATAAGTGATTTAAAATACAATATTAGTTTAAATAATAATGTAAAAGAATATGAAAATTCATGCGTAGAATTATATTATATTTATTACCAGTTAAGAATGTATAAAGAAGCATATAAATTACTTCCCATTATAACAGAAATTACAAAGTTTTATGGAAACCAAAAAAATATTGAAATATCAACAATTATACTTAAATATAAACTCAGAATAGACCAAATTCTTAGTGATAGATATGAATATTTAAGGGATCAACTTTTAGATTATAATGAAAAAACAACCTTAGATCATATCAAAATACATTGTATTGATAATTTTACTTATAAGAAATCTAAATTTGAAAAAGATGTGAATGTTGATTATTTGTTTAGTGTATTAAGAGAAAATTTAAATAGATATGAAAGAAGTAATATCAATAGTGGACTTGATGTATATTTCTTTCATATAGATGGAATAGGATTTAAATCTATTAACAATAATATTTGTAATGTATTAAAAGTACTATCTATACCAGAGACTAACGATATAATAAGTATGTTTCCTATCTCTGATGAGATTCCTAAAGTAATATCAATTTTAGATATAGACTATGATAAACTATTTAATAGAGAAAAAACAAAGGTAAAGGTAATGTCACAAATAGATAAATTTAATAAAAGGTATTCAAGGAAGAAGTATTAATTATACTTTTTTCTTTTGATAAATTTTGATATAATTAAGTAGGTGGTAATATGCTTATAAATGTACTAGTAGAAATTAAATCAAGTAATATAGATAAAACATTTACTTATCTAGTGCCTGATGATATGAAAAGTAAAGCAATGGTAGGTAAAAGAGTATTGGTTCCCTTTGGAAAACAAAAGATAGAGGGTTTTATATTAAGTATAGAAAATAGTAAAAAAGTAGAATATGAATTAAAAGAAATAATTGATATAGTAGATGAAAATCCAGTATTAAATAAAGAATTATTAGAACTTGGAAATTATATTAGTAATAAGACTTTGTGTAATTTGATTAGTGCATATCAGACTATGTTACCGGCCGCACTTAAGGCGCATAAAGATTTTAATGTTAATAAAAAGTATATTACATATATTAAATTAATTGATTTTTCATATATACCAAAAAATGATAATCAAAAAGAAATAATAGAAAAATTAAGACATGGAAATATTTTAAAAAGTGAACTTACTAAAATATCATCTTCAAGTATAAATACATTAAAAAAACAAAATATAATTGAAGAGATAAAAGAAGAGACTTATCGCTTAAATGATGATAATTTATATGAAGATAAAAAAATTATATTAAATGAAGAACAAAGTAGTGTAGTAGATGAAGTATTATCTAATATGAATACCTTTATTCCATATTTACTTCATGGGGTAACTGGTAGTGGCAAGACAGAAGTATATATGCATATAATAGATGAAGTGTTAAAAAATGAAAAAGAGGTTATTGTATTAGTTCCTGAAATAAGTTTAACTCCACAAATGGTAAATATATTTAAAAGTAGATTTAAAAATAAAATTGCTATCCTACATAGTGCACTTTCTGATGGGGAAAAATATGATGAATGGAGAAAAATTGAAAGGAAAGAAGTGTCAATTGTAATAGGTGCTAGAAGTGCTATATTCGCTCCACTTACTAATATTGGACTTATTGTACTCGATGAGGAACATTCTGAAACATATAAGCAGGATAATAATCCAAGGTATGATGCAATTGATATTGCAATAAAAAGAGCAAAGACACATAACTGCCCAATAATACTCGGTAGTGCAACTCCATCTATCGAAAGTTATACTAGAGCCCGTGTTGGTATATATAAACTACTTGAATTAAAATCAAGAGTAAATAAATCTATGCCTATTATCAAAATTGTAGATACGAAAGAAGAATTAAAAAGAGGCAATAGGATATTATCTAGACAGTTAGTAGATGATATAAACGATAGAATAAGTCATAATGAACAGGTAATACTTCTTCTAAATAGAAGAGGATATTCAACAGTTATTACTTGTATGAAATGTGGGGAAGCTATAAAATGTCCTAATTGTGATATACCACTTACATATCACAAAAATGGTAATAAGCTTAATTGTCATTATTGTAATTATACTACCTATAAACCTACAAAATGTCCTAATTGTAATAGTGAAAATATAAATAGTTTAGGTATTGGTACTGAAAAATTAGAGGAAGAGGTAAATAAATTAATTAGCGGTGCTAAAACTATAAGAATGGATATGGATACAACAAGAAGAAAAGGTAGCCATGAAAAAATAATTAATGATTTTAAAAATAAAAAATATAATATTTTAATAGGTACACAAATGGTATCTAAAGGGCTTGATTTTAGTGATGTTACATTAGTTGGGGTAATAAATGGAGATGCTACTTTAAATATACCAGACTTTAGAAGTGGGGAGAGAACCTATTCATTATTAAATCAAGTATCAGGTAGAAGTGGTAGAACTAAGAAAAATGGTAAAGTTATTATCCAATGCTTTAATGTAGATCACTACAGTATAAAATGTGCAAGTAAAAATGATTACTTAAGTTTCTATAATGAAGAAATGAGTATTAGAAAAAAATTAAAATATCCACCATTTTATAATCTTTGTTTAATTAAATTTGTTAGTACTGATTTAGAATTATTAAATAATGAATCAGAAAAAGTAAAAAAATATTTAAATGAAAATACAAATAAGATTACTATACTTGGTCCAAGCTTAGCTAGTATTCCAAAAATTTATAATAAATATTATATGCAAATAATACTAAAATATAAAAATATTAAGGAAGTATATGAACCTTTAAAATTTATAATAGATAAATATAAAAAAAATAATAAAATTATAGTAGATTTAGATTTTAATCCTAGAAAAATTTAATTTGGTAAAGTTATACGGTAAGATATTATTGACTTTCTAATTAAATTGTATTAACATATTTGTTAAAAAAACAGGTGGTAATATGAATTACGCAAATATATTTAAAAAGGAAGAAAAAAGATTAGAAAAATTAAAACAATATGATTTAATTAGATTAGATCTTTTAACAAGTGAGCAAGTAAACTCTTTAGAAATATTTGAAAAATATGGAATAAAGGCAGCAATAACAGATTTTTCAGTAGCCTTAGGAGGATATATAGATGATAACTTATTTACTAATGATGAAAAATCATTAACTAATAGAATAGGGTGGTGGTGGACTAAATCATCTTATGGAGATAGAGATGCCCGCGCGGTTGACGATACGGGAATAAGAATTGGTTTCGTTGATACTCGTACTGGTGGTTGTCGTCCAATTTTACCTTATTCCTCAATCTCATCAATCTCCTCAAACAAAGTGAGAGGTAGAAATGATGTTATTGAGATGGAGTTTGGCGAGTATCCACAGTGGGCTTGTTCGAAGAAATTATGTGAAGTATTAGAGAACTTATACTCAAATAACAATTTAAATAAAACAGGGAAAGTTTATACAACAGATTCTAGACATTATAAAGAATGTAATAAAGATTTTGAGCCACAAGAACATATAGAATATGAATATAATGGTAAAAAATATGTTAGAGTTAAAGCTAATTCATGGTATTTTAGAAGAGAAATAACATTTTCAAACGGAGAAAATTATAAAGAGGGGGATTTTGTATGGATAGAGGTAAGCCCAATAAAATGGTTGGTAGATGAAGAAAGCAATATAGCAATCACTAAAAATATAATAATATCAGGAATTCAGTTTAATAATGAAAAAAATTATACTGGAGATAATTTTGATGAAATGAATATAAAGAAGTTTATGGATAAATATTTATCAAAAGAAATAGTACCAAGTATAATTAATTATAAAACTAATAACGAAAAGAAAGAAGAAACATTGGAGTCAATAATAGAAGCAGCGAGAAGAGAAATGGATGAGATATTAGATGATATTCCTTTCCAAAAGATAAAAAAATAGGTGTTAATATGGAATATATGGAATTATTTAATATAGAAAATAATAAAATATTAGAATATAAAGATAACAGATTTAAAAAAATAGTTAGTGAAGTTATTATACCAGATGGAATAACTGAAATAGCTGATTGTGTATTTGAAAATTGCAAAGATCTTATTAAAGTAGCTTTACCAGAATCAATTGAGACTATAAATTCATTTGTTTTTGATAAATGTACAAACTTAAGAAGTATAACACTTCCCAAAAATTTGAAATTTATAGGTGAAAATTCTTTTTATGACTGTTCTGGACTTACTGAGATAAAAAATTTAGACAAAATGGAATTGGAAGATTTACCATCCTATTGTTTTTATAATTGTGGATTAAGAGATATTAAACTTTCAGATTATTTAATATATATAGGATATTATACATTTGGATATTGTTCCAATTTAACAAGTGTAACATTAGGTAAAAATGTAGAAGTAATAAATCGCTACTCTTTTGCTTTTTGTAATTCTCTTGAAAATGTAGAATTTTCCCAAAAATTATCGTATATAGGGGATTATGCATTCTGGGAATGTTCTAATTTAAAAAAAGTTAGAATACCAGAATCAATTAGGGAAATATCAGAGGGTGCATTCTTTGGATGTACTAACTTAGATTTTAATGTAGAAACAAGTTTATTCTATTTTAACCCAAATAGAGTAAATATATTATTTTCCAATTTTATTATATCAAAACTTACAATATATAACCATGAGTTTGATTATTCTAAAAACTATTTTAAATTTGAGACAAAATTTATAAAATATATAAGAGAAATAAGAAGAGAAGAATTAAAAAATAAAATAGATGGAGTATTACTTGAAAATGGTATTACTGATAAAAGTTGTTTTAGGTATTCGGAACACAGTAGATTTATAGATGAGATAGTAGAGAAGTTAGAAGTAGTTTTATATTATAGGTATGATGAAGACTTTAATAAATATATGGAAGAATATATAGCTAAAAATAAGCATGAGTTAGTTCAAATGAATGATATAGATATTGTTTTAGATAGGATAAATAGTACTAAAGTTAATGAATTTGATATAAGTGATTCAACAACTATGGAAAAGTTTGCTATGGAACTTAGCTCTTACCCAATGCTTATAACATCCTTATTTCAAGCTATTACTATTTTTTACACTCAAGATTTAGAACAAATTAAAATGAAAAAAATTTTAGATAGTCTAAACAACACTAATAACTTAAGTAATTTTATAAATAGAGTATTTTTTAATATAAATGATGGTGATGTTACAGTAAATAAAAATTCTATAGAAAAACTTAGGGGTTATTCTACTTACAAAATTAATATAAAAAATAGTGAAAATGAATATCTTGAAAAATTAAAAAGAATAATAAAAATATATATAACTAAAATAGATGAAAGTTTAGAAATGCTAAATGATGTTAAATTGAATAACTCTTTAGATGAATTATCAAAATCAGATAATGATTTAATAAATAATAATATAACTATTAAAATAAATACATTAAATGATAGTAAAATATTTATAAAAAACTTATATATAGAAATAAATAATATAATAAGTTCTAATTTTATATATCTTGAAAAACTAAAGGAAGCATTGACTCTTTTAATACCAATAATATCATGTGGCACCCTCTTAAATACAATAACACTTAGGACTAAAGAACAAATAGAGGTATTAGATAGTGCCTTAAATATACTTAATAGTTTGTCTTCAGAAAGTAACACTTTAATAGAAATAAATGCAAATGAAAAAATAAAAAAATTAATAAATTAAAAAAACATTACATATTTGTATTGTTTTTTTTATTAAAAAATGTTACAATTTATATGTTATAAAAGGTAGAGTACTATCTGTGCGATAAAAAGAATGAAGGATTAAAAGGGTGAATTATATGAATAGTGATGTTATTTTTAATGATGATTTAAAGTTGAACTCAAATGCAAATAATATTAATTTTAAATCTAACAATGATAATTTAGAAGATTTATTTCAAAATTTAACTAATAACATTGAAAACTTTAATAGCTTTATTTATGATTTGAGCAATCAAAAGAAAGCTAATAATCATGAAGAACAAGAATTAAATGAAGAAAAATTAAAACTTTCAAGGGAAAGAGTAGAATTTGAAAATTATATGAGAATTCAAAAAGAAGAATTGCTTCAAAAACAAAATCAGTTTAATGTATATTTAGATAATCAAAAGGAACATTTATCTAAAGCAGAAGCAGAATTCAAAGCCAGTATGGACAATTCTTTAATGGAGTTAGAACTTTCTAAGAAAGAGTTAGAACTACAAAAATCAAAATTTAATGAAGAAAAAGAACAATTTGAAACTTATAAAACTTTGGAAATTAATCGAATTCGCCATTCTGAAGAAATACTTGATTCAGAAAGAAATCAATTTGAGCAATATAAAGAAGTTACTAATAAAAAATTAGAATTAGATAATAAAAATTTAGAACAAAAATGTGCTAGATTCAAAGATATGATAAGTCAGTTTAATTCTAATTTTAGACCAATATTAGAAGGTAAAGATGAATAAGAAGAGGTGTTAAAATGGAAAAATTTGAAAATGAAGTATTTGGATTTGGTAATGAAACTGAAAATGATAATATGATAGGCGATACATCTAATAAATTTAATTATGATTCCATTAGTGGATTAGGTGAAAGTGATTATGAAAATGAAGATTTATTTAATTCAGAAAGTAATATTGATGATAATAAATTAGATAAATTTACTAAATTTATGGCTAATGATGAAGATGATAATGATGATTCTAGTGAATCAACTACACTTAGTAATAATTTAGATTCAACTGATGATGATAAAGTTAATTTAGATTCAATTGTTATAAAAGAACAAGACGAAAATAAATTAAACGAAGAAAATGAAGATTACTCTGATATTTCTGATGATAATAGTAGTGATGAAAATATTGATAAAAAATTGGAAGAAAGCTCTAATGAGAGTATTGATGAGCAAATGCAAGAAAATGTAGATGTAGAAGATGACATTGATATTCCTATTTCAGATACACCATTAGAGGAAATCAAAGGTTTAACTAAATTTAAAGACGATAAAATAGAAATGACTGATATAACTGCTTTATTTGATAAAGTTAGTACTAATGTAAAAGATGCATCAGAAATATTTAAAAGAAATACAGAGATGAAGCAAAAAATTGACTCTAGATTTGAGGAATTAAAAGAGTTACAAGCAGAATTAGAAACTACTAAAAAAGAACAAATGGATGAAATAAATAGTTATAAAAAAGAAGTATTTAATAAATTAAATGCTAAAAAAATAGAAATTGAAAAAAGGCTTAATGTTTTGAAAGATTTACAAGCTTCTCTAGAGAAAGAAAAAGATGACTTTGAACAATATAGAAAAGCAGAACAAGAAAAAATAGAAACTGTTCAAAAAGACATTCAAACAGCTTATGATGATAGGAGAGAAGAATTAAATAAAATAGAGGATGAGCTTAGAAAACAGAAGGATACATTGGATGAAGAAAGAAATCAATTAAGTTTAGATAGAATTCAATATGAATCAGATAAAAATGATTTAGCAAACAATATTCTTAAATTCAATGAACTAGTTGATTCATTCTCAAATAGTGTAAGTGAAGTAAAAGGGGAATAGACATCTATTCCTTTTTTGTGCTATAATGTAAATGGTAGTGATAATATGAGGGATGAAATTAATAATTTTATTGAAGAATTAAAGTATGAAAGAAATTATTCTGATTTAACAGTGAAATCATATATGGATGATTTAATTTTGTTTCTGGAATATTTAAACGAAAAAAATATAAAAAAATATGATGATGTAGAATACCAGGATATAAGATTATATATAAATTATTTATATGAACTTAAATATTCTAATAAAACTATATCAAGACATATAAGCTCACTTAGAAGTTTTTTTAAATATTTAAAATCTCAAAATTTAATAAAAAACAATCCTATGACACTTATTTCTAATCCAAAACTTGATAAAAAACTACCAAAATACTTAAATTATGAAGATTCTGAAAGATTACTTAATGCATTTGATTGCAATAATTATATAGGTATTAGAAATTCACTTATACTTGAAATGCTTTATTCAACGGGAATAAGAGTTAGTGAATTAATCAGTATAAAACTTAAGGATATATCTGAAGATAATAAAAGTATAAAAATAATTGGTAAAGGTAATAAAGAAAGAATTGTATATTTTGGAACAAAGTGTAATGATTTAATTAATTTATATTCAAAAAAAAGCTATCCCATATTAAATATAAATAATAGCGATTATCTATTTTTAAGCAAGACAGGAAAAAAAATAAATGATAGAGAAGTAAGAACTATAATAGATGATGCAGCTAAAATAGCTAATATAAATATGAAAATTTCGCCTCATGTGCTTAGGCATACCTTTGCAACACATATGTTAAATGAAGGGGCAGATCTTAGAAGCGTTCAAGAACTTTTGGGACATTCAAATCTATCTACAACGCAAATCTATACCCATTTAACTAATGAAAAAATAAGAAATGTATATTTAAATGCCCATCCAAGGGCTAGAAAGTAGGAATTTATGGCAAAAATGTATTTTAGATATGGTGCGATGAATTGTGGTAAAACAACTTCTCTTTTGCAGGTCGCACATAATTATGAAGAAAAGGGAATGAAGGTAATCGTAGTTAAGTCTTCAATTGATAAAAAAGGGGATAAGAATATTGTATCAAGGCTTGGTATTGAAAGAGAAGTTGATGTTCTTTTAGAACCAAATGAAAAATTATTAGACAGAATATCACTTGAAAACATTAGTTGTATTTTAGTCGATGAAGTACAGTTTATGATGCCTAATCAGGTAAAAGAATTATGGATTATATCCAAGTTACATAATATACCAGTAATTTGCTATGGACTTAAAACTAACTTTAAAGGTGAATTGTTTATAGGTTCAAAACCTGCAATTGAATTATCCGATGAGTTAGAAGAACTTGCGACTATTTGTTCATGTGGCAAAAAAGCTAAATTTAATGCAAGAGTTATAAATGGCGAATTTGTGAGTGATGGAGATGAGGTTGCAATAGATGGAATAGGGGCTGAATATATACCTCTATGTGGAGAATGTTATATAAGAGAAGTTTTAAATTTAGAAGAATCTTAATTTAGTATTCTATATAAAAATTTATATAATATTATTTTCATATGTGAATTAGCTACTGCATATATAGTACGTCCTGCATCAAATTAAGTTTACAAAATAAAAATAATATAGTATAATGTATATAGATGAGGAAAATCTCATATAATAAAAAATGGAATACCTAGTTTTGAAGAGTTAGGTACCATTCTCTAAAATTGGATTAGTACCAACTGTATAAGTCGGTACTATTTTTATTAGTATGATCAAAATCACAATAATAAGGAGCATTATGATAAAACAAAGATATTTCTCTATTTTTTTCATAAACATCACCTCCTTTACTTTGTTGTAAAGAAGAATAGTACCTAAATTAACTAGATATTCAATAAATATTATATCATATATAAACAGTCCAAGTAAATGATTTTATCCTTATTTATATTACTAATTTAGATATTATAAATTTTATAAATAAAATACTAATTTAGTATTTTTTTTGTAACTATATAATAAAATTATATAGGTGATTTGATGAGTATAATTAATGGTATTAGATCATATATTACTGATTCAGAATTTAAGATAACAATAGTAAATAATAAAATTAATATTGTTAATTATAGCGATATTGGTCATTTTGATTCAAACAGGATAGTAGTTAAGGCAGAAACAAGTGAAGTAATTATTAAGGGAGTAGACCTTGCCATTTCTAAACTTTTGAATGATGAAATATTAATTACAGGCAAGTTTTCTAATATAGAATTTAGGTGATGCATGAAAAATAGTATATTATTTATTTTAAAAAGTAAATTGAATTTAAATGTTAAGGGTAATAATATAGAAAGATTTATAAAAAGATTAAAAAATAATAATATAGAATTATTAAACATATATTATATTTCAAAGAATGAAATAAATATAAAAATATATGAGAGGGATTATGATAAAGTTATATCATTAAAAACTATATATGAAGTAAACATATTGGATTACTATGGCGCTATTAAAATACGAAATAGCATACTTAATAACAAATTTGTAATATTAGCAATACTCATTTCCTTAATATTTCTATATTTTATAACAAACATGATTTTTTATGTAGATGTAATAACCAATGATTCAAAAATGGAGACAACTTTAAAACAAGAGTTAAGTAATTTGGGAATAAAAAAATATAGGTTTAAAAAGAATTATGGCGAACTGCAAGAAATAAAGAAGAAAATACTAGCTACATATAGAGATAAACTTGAATGGATAGAAATAGAAAATGTGGGTACCAAATATATAGTAAGATATGAGCCTAGAATACAAAATGAGAAAAAAGAGGATACTCCACTAAGAAATATAATTGCCAAAAAAGATGCAGTTATATATAGTATGGATATATTAAATGGACAAATTGTAAAGAATATAAATTCATATGTAAAGAAAGGAGATATTATAGTTAGTGGATATATATATCTTAATGAAAATATTAAAGATACTGTAAGTAGTGAGGGTACTATATATGGAGAAACATGGTATAATGTTAAAGTTACATATCCATATAAATATTATGAAGAACATAAAACTGGGGATGAAAATAGCGTATTAGTTATAAAATTTTTAAATCGAGAAATAGAACTATTTAATTTTAATAAGTATAAATATAAAGACAAAATAGAAAAAACAATATTAAAAAATAATATATTACCAATAAAACTTGTTAAAGAATTACAAAAAGAAAAAGAGGTCATAGATAAAAATTATTCAGAAGATGAACTGACAGACGTAATAATTGAATATTCTAAGAAAAAACTTAGTGATCAATTAGATGACGACGAATATATTAAAGATTATAAAATATTAAATAAAACAAAGGATAAAGATACACTTACGTTGAATATATTTTTTAATGTAATAGAAAATATAACAGAGTATCAAGAAATAACAGAATATACTGAGGAATCAGAGGAAGAACTATAATGTAAAAATTTGCTAACTACTAATAATAGTTAGTTTTTTCCGGATATTCTTGAAAAAATAATTTATTTATAATATAATAATACTATAGGTGAGAAACATGAATAAATTTGATATTTTTAATGAAACAAGTGAGGATATAAAAGAATTAGAAGAGATAGAAAAAGTAGTTAATTTTGCTTTAGAATATCAAAATATAGAAAATTCAATGTTCAACATAATAATAGTAGATGAAGAAAAAATAAGAGAAATTAATAAAAATTATAGAGGTAGGGATAGTGTTACTGATGTAATTAGTTTCGCACTCGAAGACGATAAAACATTTGTTACGAGTGACTTAAGAATACTTGGAGATATATATATATGCTTAAAGCGCGCAAAAGATCAAGCAATAGAATATGGACATAGTTTTTTAAGAGAACTTTCGTTTTTAACTATACATGGCTTATTGCACTTACTTGGATATGATCATATGAAAGAGGAAGACGAAAAGATTATGTTCGAACTGCAGGAAAGGATTTTGAATGAGTATGGTATTAAAAGAGAAAATTGATAGAGATTTAAAGAAAAGAAATATATCACCTAAATCAATAATGGGAACAATAAAAAATTCTTTAAGTGGATTTAGGTATTATGCAATGGATGGCAAGAGCATTATTATATATATTTTTTGTGCGATTATAGAAATAGTTATGGGATTTATTTTTCATATTAATGGTCTTGAATGGATATTAATTATTTGTATCTTAGGTATTATACTTTCTACGGAACTTGTCAATACAGCAATTGAAAAAACATGTGATGCGATAACTAAAGAATATAATGCACTAATAAAGGTTGCTAAGGATTGTGGAAGTGCTGCAACATTTGTAATATTTACTGTTGCGCTTATATTAAATATAATAATATTTTATCCTAAAATAGTAGGATTATTTTAAAAATAGAATTGAGTGGTAAAATGAAAAGTGGTTTTGTTGGAATAATAGGAAGACCTAATGTAGGTAAGAGTACTTTGATTAATAGTGTGATAGGCAGGAAGGTTGCAATTACTTCAAATAAGCCCCAAACAACACGTAATATTATTCAAGGTATATATAATGAAGATAAGGTTCAAATTGTTTTTGTTGATACACCAGGTATTCATAAACCAGTAAATAAATTAGGTAAAACATTAAATAAAGAAGCTTATTATAGTATAGATGATACTGATATAATTTTATTTATAGTGGATGCATTTGATGGGATAGGTAAAGGTGATACTTACATCTTAGAAAAATTAAAAAAAGTAAATAAACCTGTAATACTTGTTATAAATAAAATAGATAAAATTACACATGAAGAAATATTGAATAGAATTAATGATTATAAAGATTTATATGATTTTGATGAAATTATCCCAGTTTCTGCACTTACTAAAAACAATGTCGATGACTTAATAAATACATTAAAAAAGTATTTACCAGATAATATAAAATACTATGGTGAAGACAGTATAACAAATAAATCAATAGACTTTTTAATGTCAGAGATTGTTAGGGAAAAGGTATTTAATTTTACAGAGGAAGAAGTACCTCATTCAATAACATGTGTTACAGATAGCGTGGAAATAGGGAAAAATAGTTATAATATAAGAATATCTATAATAGTTGATAGAGACTCTTTAAAGAAAATTATTATAGGCAAACAGGGTGAAATGATAAAAAAAATTGGAATTGCCTCACGTAAAGATTTAGAGCAATTGTTAAATAAAAATGTATATTTAGAGTTATTTGTCAAAACAGTAAAAAAATGGAGAGAAAAAGATAAATATTTGTCTGAATTTGGATTTAATGATTTTAAAGAATAATGTATAAAAATAAATTTTTTCATACACTATTAAATGGTGATATAATGAAAGATTTATTATGGGATTTATTTAAGAATACAGGAAAGATAGAATATTATATTAAATATAAAGAAGAGGTTAATAAGGATGGAAAGAGAAATTAAAATTGGTAAAACTTATAAACATTTCAAGGGAGCTATAATGGAAGTGCTTTATATTGCAGAACATTCTGAAACAAATGAACAACTTGTAATTTATAAGCACATAAATGATAACAAAATATGGGCAAGACCACTAGTCATGTTTAATTCATTAGTAGATAAAGAAAAATATCCTGATGTAAAACAAAAATATCGTTTTGAAGAAGTAGAAAACTCATGATTATTAATATTGAAGGAATAATACTAAATACAAAAAGTTATGGTGACACAAGTTTGATACTAGATATATTAACTATTGATTATGGAATCATTGGAGTAATTGCCAAAGGTTGCAAATCTTTAAAGAGTAATTTAAGAAGTGTTACAGATAAACTAACTTACGCTACATTTACAATATATTATAAGAAGGATAAATTATCTATACTCAGTGAAGCGAGTGTTATAAATAACCTTTCTAATATAAAAAAAAATATTGAAAAAATTAGCTACTCAAGTTTTTTATTAGATTTAACATATCAGGTTTATAAGCAATGTGAAAATGGTAATTTATATAATTTACTTATAAGTGCCTTAATAAAGATAAATGATAATTTTGATCCTTTAATTATAACTAATATAATAGAATTAAAGTATTTAGATTATTTAGGTGTTATGCCTAGTATAGATGGTTGTATTATTTGTGGATCTAAAAATGTAATAACACTATCAAGTGATAAAGGTGGATACCTTTGTAAGAAATGCCATACCAATGAACCTATTGTAAGTGAAATGGCAATAAAATTAGTTAGAATGTATTATTATGTAGATATTAAAAAAATATCAAAATTAGATATAAATAAAAGTGTTATATATGAGGTTAATAATTTTATAGATGATTATTATGATAGATATACAGGGTTATATTTAAAAAGTAAGTCGTTTTTAAAAAGTATAAATAATTTAAAAAACTGAAAAAATTAAAAATTTTTCAGTTTTTTTGTACAAAAAAAGGAAATTGAAAAGTTTTGCAATATAATATATATAGGAAAATCACTAGAAAGGAAATTATGGAGAAAATAAAATATTTAATAGAAAAGTATAAAATATTAATAATAATTGCTATAGTAGTATTGTTATTATTAATAGGAATAATTATGAATATAAAGGGGAAACATACTACAAAAATAGATGTGCTAGATGATAAATATAGCGGATTAGAAAATAAAAATGAAGATGCAAAGGATAATAATAATGGGGAAATAGGAGAGAATAAAAAAGGGGAAGTAAATGAGGAATATATTAAAGTCGATATAAAAGGGCTTGTGGACAAGCCTGGCGTATATGAGATGAAAAAGGATTCTAGAGTAATAGATGTCATTTATAAAGCTGGGGGACTTAGTGAAGGTGCCAATACAGAGTATATAAATTTAAGTAAAAAAATTACTGATGAAATGATAATTATAATATATTCTAATTCTGATGTTGAAAAATTTAAGGAGACTGATAAACAGGTTATTTATATAGAATACGAATGTGTATGTCCAGATAATAAAAATGATGCATGTATAACAGATAAGGATACTGTAAATACAAATGGAGTAAAAAATGAAGAGGTAAATGATAATAATAAACAGGAAGAAAATAATAAAATTGATGATAAAATATCAATAAATACTGCTACACTTGAAGAACTTATGACTGTAAAGGGAATAGGAGAATCAAAGGCTAAATCTATATTAGAATATAGAAAACAAAATGGAGAATTTAAAAGCCTTGAAGATATTAAGAATGTATCAGGAATAGGAGAAAGCGTTTATTCAAAAATTAAAGATTATATTAAACTCTAATATATTTTTAATAGTTTTAATATTAATTGCTATATTAAAAGTTATATACGGAATAAACAATATAACAAGCAAATATAGTTTAACTGATAATGAAATTATAGGTATAATTACTAATATAAAACAAGATGAAAACAAAGTAATATTAACAGTTAAAGCAAAAGAAAATGTATTAGTATATTATTATAATAATATTAATATAAAATTGGGTGATAAAGTAAAAATATATGGTACTTTAGAAAAATTTAAGGATAATACTAATTTTAATTTATTTAACTATAGGAAATATATGCTAAGTAAAAATACATATTATAAAATGAATGCCTCAAGTATAACAATAATAGGTAAAAATAAAAATATTTTATATAGTATTAAAAATTATTTAATAGAAAAAATTAATAAATTAAATAAAAGTTCATATTTAAAAACATTTATTTTAGGTGATAGTAGTGATATAGATGATGATGTATTATCATCTTATAGAACTAATGGAGTAAGTCACTTGTTTTCAGTATCTGGTATGCATATAACACTTTTATCTAGTATTATCCTATTTATACTAAATAAAATAAAAAAATCTAAAATAAATTATTTTATTGTAATATTATTTCTAATCTTTTATATGTTTTTAACTAATTTTACACCATCAGTAATAAGGGCTACATTTTTATTTATATTACTTACATTGAATAAATTTTTAAACTTAAAATTTAGTACACTTAAAATACTCATTATCATATTATGTTCATCACTCATTATTAATCCATATAACATATATAACATAGGTTTTAAGTTTAGCTATGTAGTCTCACTCTTTCTAATATCATTTAGTAAAATAATTAATAGAAATAAGAACTATGTATTAAAAACTTTGACAACATCATTTATATCATTTTTAGCAGGTATTCCAATACTCATAAATAATTATTTTGGTATAAACATTATGACTATTTTAAATAATATACTTTTTGTACCACTCATATCCCTCATAATATTTCCATTCTCACTTATAGTTTTAATACTTAATAAATTAGATTTTTTATATGAAATAATGATTAATATATTAGAAAAGCTATCCTTATTTATTACCAATTTCAAAATAGAAATAATACTTTGCAAAGTTAATATATTTATAATAATAATTTATTATTTATTAATTATCTTAGTACTTTATAAGATCTATAAAAAGAAATATATATATATTATTCTAATAGCAATAGTTATATTTATTCATACAAATATTGGTTATATAAAAAATAATCCATATATTACTTTTATTGATGTTGGGCAGGGCGATTCATCACTTATACATCTTCCATATAATAAGGGTAATATATTGATAGATACAGGTGGGGTTTATAACTATGACGTGTCAAAAGATACAATAAATTATTTAAAAAGTGAAGGAATAAAAAATATAGACTATTTAATATTAAGTCATGGAGATTTCGACCATGCTGGAAGCAGTTTAAATTTAATAAATAATTTTAAGGTAGATAAGGTAATTTTTAATAATGATTCCTATAATGAATTAGAACAAAAAATAATAAAAGTATTAGATAAAAAGAATATTGAATATTATAAGGGATTAAAAAAATTAAATATAGATAATTATATATTACAATTTTTAAATACTAAAGACTATGATAATGAGAATGATAATTCTAATGTAATTTATTTAAAATTTAATAATTATAAATTTCTATTTATGGGAGATGCATCAACACTTACTGAAAAGGAAATATTAAATAAATATAATTTGACTAATATAGATGTATTAAAAGTAGGACATCATGGAAGTAAAACAAGTAGTAGTGAAAATTTTATCGATGTGATAGGGCCTAAATATTCTTTAATTTCAGTGGGCAAAAATAATAGGTATGGACATCCGAATAAAGAAGTATTAGAAAATTTAAAAAATTCGATTGTTTATAGAACAGATTTAGATGGCAGTATTAAGTTTAAAATTAATAACAAAAAATTGAGAATTGAAACATGTCAACCGTAGAAAGGAGATTGCGTGAATTATTATAATGAAATAAAAAATGAATTAATAAATAATGAAATATATAAAAGAGTAAAAGATTATAGTAAAAATAGAAGTGATTTAAATACTTATTATAATGTTGGTAAGTTGCTTTCAGAAGCAGGTAAACATTATGGTGAAGGAATAATCACTAAATACTCAAAAAAGTTACAAATAGAAGTTGGCAAAAAATATAATAAAAGAACATTATTCAGAATGAGACAATTTTATGTGATGTTTAGTAGTGAAAAAGTGTCGCCGTTGGCGACACAATTATCATGGAGCCATTATATAGAATTATTAGCCTTAAATGATGAAAATAAGATTCTGTACTATATAAGTCAATGCCTTCAATTCAATTTAAGTAGGAATGAGCTTAGAAATAAAATAAAAAATAATGAATATGAAAGACTAGATAATAAAACAAAAGAAAAATTAATAAAAAAAGAGGAAAATAAAATAACTGATTTTGTCAAAAATCCAATAATAATAAAAAATAGATATGATTATAAATATATATCTGAGAAAGTATTAAAACAGTTAATACTAGAGGATTTAGATAATTTTTTAACAGAATTAGGAGAGGGTTTTACATATATAAAAAACGAATATAAAATTAAACTAGGAGATAATTATAACTATATAGATTTACTTTTATATAATATTAAATTTAGGTGTTATGTAGTTATTGAACTAAAAATCATACCTTTAAAGAAAGAACATATTGGACAAATTCAAACATATATGAATTATATAGATAGAAATATTAAAACAATAGAAGAAGATAATACTATTGGAATAATAATAGTTAGGAAAAATAATAAATACATTATGGAATATTGCAGTGATAAAAGGATTATAGCTAAAGAATATGAATTAGTGTAATTTTATGTTCACAAAATTTGAAATTAAGAATATATTATATATGGGAAATATAAATGGAAGTATATAAAGTAATATAATTTATGAATATAATTTAGAAAAATAGATATACTAAAAGTAGAACAATATTTATGATTTAAGTAAATTTTAATTAAGTGTGCTACTTAGCTACACCTCACCTTTATCATTACTAATTAAAGTAGGGGTAGGGTGTTTATATAGATTAAAGAACCTTTTTGGTTCTTTTTAGCATATAAAAAAGGATTAAACATTATAGTTGTTTATTCCATATTTTTCGTCTTGTGTATCAAAGAATAATTCTTCCTTTGGTGGATTATAAGTAAGATATCCTAGAACTATATATGATACAATAATAAGTATTATAGAAATAATATTTCCAATATAACAATTCTTACACTTTAGTATAAAATAACTAATAATTTGTGAAATAATAATAGCTATTAACATAATACCTATATTTAAAAACATCTTTGGACCTATTTTATAATAGCATGGCAGATAAAGTACTAAAAATATAGGAATAATAGTAATTGCAGATATAAATAATGATATAAAGAAATTGTTATATTTTATTTTACATTTTGTAAGAATTATATAATCTATTATTCCGTAAAATATAACACTCGTAAAAAGTAATTTTTGATGTTCCCAAATAGATTCATTAACTGGAAAAAATATTGCAGTTATGCTACTTGGAAATAGTTCATATACAAAGTGAAATAAAAAGCACAAAATGAAAATTACAATTACACTTATAATTCTACTTATTTTAAGACTCATAAAATTCTCCTTTCTATTTATACTAATATTGGTGATAATATGAAAATAAGGCTTGGATATGCATGTGTTCCAGTTACCATAGACGAAACTTCTTCACATACACTCACATATACTAACTATAAGAAATTAGGTAAAATGGCTAATATAAAATTAGATAAAGTAATTAAAAGTAATTTTGAAGCACTTGAAAAAATACTAAAGTATAACATAAGAAATGATATTAAATTTTTTAGAATGACTTCAGAATTACTTCCACTTTTTAATCATCCAGATGTTCATTATGATTTTTTTAATCAATATAAAGAAAATTACAAAAGAATAGGGAACATAATAAAAGAAAATAATTTAAGATTAGATATGCACCCTAGTGCGTATACAGTATTAAATAGTGTAAATCCAACTGTAGTTGAATCTACAATTAATATACTCAAAAATTATCAAAAAATGTATGAATATATGGAAATAGATTCTATTGTGGTATTACATGTAGGTAGTAAAGTTAATGGCAAAAAAGCTGGTATTAAAAGATTTATAGAAAATTTTAATAAATTAGATGAGAATACCAAAAAATTAATAGTGGTAGAAAATGATGATAAAAGTTATAATATAAGAAATGTTTTAAATTTATGTGAAAAAATTAATAGGCCTGTAGTTTTGGATTATCACCATTTTAAATTAAATAAAAATAATGAAAAAATAGAAGATTATATAGAAAAAATATTTAATACATGGGATAAAACTCCTAAAATACATTTTTCTAGTCCTAAAGATAAAAAGGATAAAAGAAGTCATCATGATTATATAAATAGTGACGATTTTATAGAGTTTATTGAAAAGATAAAATTTGTAAATAGAGATTTCGATATAATGATTGAAGCTAAGAAAAAAGATGAAGCATTGTTTAAATTAATTCGTGAACTTAAATATAAAACTGATTATAAAATAGATGGTACAACAATTACTTTATAAATTAGGTTATTTAATATAAAAATAATCTTTTTTTGTTTGACTTTTCTATATTAAATGATATAATATGCACTAACAAAAAGGGGAGTTTTATATGAAAATAAGCGATAATACATTAGTTAAAGTTACTGATAATGATATAAGTGCTGATGGAATATTTGAAATTCCAACTGAAATCACAATAATAAATGATTTTGCATTTTATGGATGTCAATTTTTAAAATCAATTATTATTCCAGATGGCGTAATAAGAATAGGATATTCTGCATTTTCACATTGCTCATCTCTTACTGAAATTAACCTTCCAAGTAGTGTAGGAAAAATAGAAAGTTGGACATTTAACTGTTGTGAATCATTAAAATCAGTTAATATAACAAGTAATGTAATAGAAATAGAAAGTTGGGCATTTTGTGATTGTAAAGGTTTAGAAACAATTAGTATATTAAGCAATTTCCCTAGAATGGATAAATATTCATTTTCCGGTTGCAAAAATTTAAACCTAAATATAAAAACAAGTTTATTTTATATTAATATGGAATATATAAATCAAGTTTTTCAGGACATTAAAACGCTCACAATATACGATAGAAATGTAAATTTTAATAATATAGAAGACGATTTAAGAAAAATTAGAAAAGAAGAATTATATGATAAAATTAAATCAGAATTACTAGATAATAAGGTTAAAGATAAAAATTGTTTCAAATTAAGTGAACATAAAGAATTTATTGATAAAATAATTAATAATTTAGAAAAAATAGCAAATTATGATTATAGAGTAGACTTTGATAATTATATTAAAGATTATATAGTTAA
>CAJTZY010000012.1 GCA_910584085.1 uncultured Bacilli bacterium
TTTTAACAAAGGTCTTCCTTTTTGTATATAATCCCAAATCTATTTTACACTATCTGATTATTTTAGAATTTGACAAACAAATATAAAAATGCTAGAATAAGCAAAAATCAGGGGGAAAATAATATGAAAATAACAAATTTAAAAGTGACTAAAAGAGGAGAGGCACTCGCACTTGCTGGAACTATAGTAGTAACAACTACAGGATATGGAAACAAGCAAATGTTAGACTTCAATAAATTATTTAATGTTGTTGTTGAACATAATAATGGATATGTTTCTATCGTTGCGATTAGTAATTATTCTGATTATACTGGTGACCAAGTACAATTTGTAACAGCTGATGGATTAAAAGTATTAACAGGTACTGACCAAACTCAGCTAATAAAAACCGATGACGCCAATGCAACATATAATTATGCATTAATGTTAGCTGGTAATGATGAGGACAAGGTTATTGATTATAATGCAATGCAGGATATATCTATTGATGTATCTTCCAATTCTTGGAACAAAGATATACTTGATCTTAATTATACTTATAATAAAGCAATTATTTTATCAGATGGTACTGCTACTATAGTAGAATTGAATACTTGGAAAGATTACGAAGAAGATGATAAAATACAATTAAAATTTAAAGATGAAACCTGTTTATTAACAAATATGGAAAATGTAAAATTAGTAAATGATGATAATGCTAAAGAAAATAGTTTACATAATTATGCTATATCTTTAGTTGGTAATGAAGAAAATATAATCTATTATGATAACTCATTAAGTAAAGTTAGATAAGGCCATTGGGGTCTTTTCATTTTTCAATAATAACTTTTTAATTGATTAATATTATTAAATACTGTATAATGTTTTTGGGTGAGATTTATGGAACGTTTACAAAAAGTTATAGCCTTATCAGGATATTGTTCAAGAAGAAAAGCAGAGGAATTAATTAGTAAAAAGCAAGTCAAAGTAAACGGAGAACTTATAACACAAATGGGTTATAAAGTAAACTTTAATGATTTTATAGAAGTAGAAGGCAATCCATTAAATAATATAGAAGAAAAAGTATATTATTTACTTAATAAACCAAGGGGAATAGTTACAACAACAAAAGATGAAAAAGGAAGAAAAACTGTAGTTGACTTAATAAAAACAGATAAAAGAATATACCCTGTTGGAAGACTTGACTATGATACTACAGGATTAATAATACTTACAAATGATGGAGAATTAACCAATTATCTAATTCATCCAAAAAACAACATAGAAAAAGTATATGTTGCAAAG
This sequence comes from uncultured Bacilli bacterium, assembly GCA_910584085.1. Lineage (GTDB taxonomy): Bacteria > Bacillota_I > Bacilli_A > RF39 > UBA660 > UMGS1613. The sequence continues at coordinate 1,285 of CAJTZY010000012.1, forward strand.
ATTAAAGGATTAATTACAAAAGATGAAATTAAAAAATTATGTAATGGGGTAATTATTGATGGTAAAAAAACAGGTAGGGCTAAAGCAAAAATACTTAAAATAGATAAAAAAACAAATTCTAGTGTAGTAGAACTTATTATTCATGAAGGAAAAAATCATCAAGTTAAGAAAATGTTTGAAGCAATTGGATATAGTGTTCTCAAATTAAAAAGAGAAAGTATAGCATTCTTGACTTTAGATGGATTAAAATCAGGAGAGTATAGACAACTTAGCGTAAAAGAAGTAAAGAAATTGTATGGGGAGAAAAATAATTAATATAAAATTTAGGAGGATAATACTATGAAAGAATATAACACAGTAATAAGTAGTGAAGATTTAAATGTATTAATTGAAAAATTAGATGGCGAAATGAGCTGTTTAATAAAATATGCTAAGGAGCACCCATCTAAAAAAGAGTATGCTGATAAATTATTACTTGACTATAATTTATACATGTCTTGTATAGAACTACAAAAATCTATAAATAATGATGATGTTTATCTAAATAAAACAAATTTAGATGATGTAAAAAATATATTAGTTCAAAATAGAATGTTATCATATATTAATATGACTGAAAATAAAAAAGGTAAAGCACGTTAAAAAAATAATCAATTTGTGATTATTTTTTTGTTGCTAAACGCAGGGATATGGACAATCTGTACATTTTTTAATATACTTTTTTTGTAATACCTTTACTCCATCACTAGAGTTTAAAAACACAGGTTTTTTATCTCCATTTTCTAATTCAATATTCTCAATATTTAATTTTTCGTTTATTTCTTTTAAATGATTTTTTACAATTTCCCATCCTTTTTTTGTCATAATATGTACGGGTATTTTTATGCCTACTTGTGCAATAGCGTTAGGTTCGACAATTTCAGTAACATATTTAGAAGCACATGTCCAAATAACATCCGCATATTCCTTCATAATCTCAGATGTTTCTTTACTTATTCCAGTAGAACATAAACCAAATTTATATATTTTAATTCCATCTTTTTCCAAATCATTTAGTTCCTTATGTAAGTAATTATCACCGGCCGCAACTGATACAGCAATATTTTTATAACCTAAACTAATAGCCTTTTTTACACCCTCTAATTGGTCAATGCTAGCTGTATATGGGAATACAGGTATAATATTAGAGTTGATAGCAGTATTAACCAATTTTAAAGATGGACTAGTATAAAATAATCCTGTCATTCTTTTAACTGCACCTTGAGTATTTGATGAATTGGTTGTTATAATTGTACCTAAGTTATTAGAAACTATTACAGCCGCATCAATTAAATTATTTTTAAAAGCAGATGACATTGTTTCAGACGCACCAAATAATACATTTGCTTCACAAGAATTTAATGGTCTATTAGTATCAAAATAACCACCCTTAATAACTACTTCATTTATTAGATTACACATAGCTTTTTCTTGTAATTCCTTATTGTTTGTTTCTAAAGTGTTTATTAAAATTTCTGCATACTCCCCACCAACTTCCTTTAAAAGTTTAACCATTAACGGACAATATTTAATTGGAATTTCAGTCGCACGTACAGCCTTCAAAGAACCATTCTCATTTTTAAGTAGTACATAACTACCAAACATTCTTGTTATATGAACATTCTTTTCACTATAATAGTTACGTATATATTCTAATATTTTATTAGAGCATTCTAATACATTCTTATCTAAAGCTTTATCTAATATAATTACCTTTAAAAATCCTTTGTCTGAAACTTCTATATTATTCTCATCACTACTTGTTTTAAATAGATTATATTTCTTTAGTATATTAACTACTTCATTCACTAGTTCATCATTATTAAATAGTTCATTTGATAAATCACATCCAAAATATTTAACAGTTTCTATAGTATTTAAATTGAATGCCAAATAGACCCCTTTAAAATCATATTGAACTGAGTAAGTGTGATAATCACTATCGGAAGTAATAGAACTAAACTCTGTAAAAAAATAATCCTCTTCACTTATTTGATTTTTACAATCTTTATCAAGTATTGTTGAATAAAGTGTATCATAGTACCCTTCAAATTTATAATAGTCAATTGTACCTTTTTCAATATACTTATTCTCATAATTTTCATTTTGTAATATTTTTCTTTCTTTTAACATTTTAAATCATCCCCCTAGTCAGAATTTTTCACCTGACACTTGAATTATATCAAGAAATATGATATAAGTAAAATATATATTATTTATGTTAAATATAAATAGAATTTATGTTAATGGTTTATCATAAAACTTAAAAGGAGTAATAATATGGATATTAACTATGAAACATACAAAATATTTTATCATGTGGCAATAAGTGGAAGCATCTCAAAAGCATCTCAAAAATTATTAATAAGTCAACCAGCTGTTACCTGGCATTTAAAAAACTTAGAAAGCAATTTAGGGGTTGCACTGTTCATAAGAACCAAAAGAGGTGTTAAATTAACTGATGAAGGAACTATATTTTTTGAATATATAAAAGAGGGTATAAAAAATTTTACTAATGGAGAAAATGCACTCACAAATTTAAAAAATTTAGATTATGGAAACATTAGAATAGGTGCAAGTACTACTGTGAGTGAACATGTCTTAATGCCCTATTTACAATTATTTCATGAAAAATACCCAAATATAGATATTCAGATTGTTAATACACTTACAGAAGATCTATTAAAAGAGTTGAGGGATGGTAATCTAGATATGTTACTTTTAAATATGCCAATGAGTGGTGGTAAAGATTTAAAAATTGAGAAAATCATGAATGTACAAGATATATTTATTGGAAATAAAAAATATTATGATATGTGTAATGGGAAGGTAAATTTAGAAGAACTAAATAATTATCCATTATTATTCCAAAAATTACCATCAAATACTAGACAATATTTAGATTCGTATTTAAAAGATAATAATGTTATTTTATATCCCAAAACAGAAATCGTTAGTTATAATTTAATTATGGAATTTGTTAAAAGTGGCTTTGGAATTGGTTACGCTACTAAAGAGTTTATAAAAGAAGAACTTGAAAATAAAAGTTTATATGAAATAAAAGTAACTCCAAGTATTCCAAAAAGATTTATAGGTGTAGTGACACTTAATAATTCCATTCCAAATTATAGTGTAAAAAAATTAATAGATATAATGAAGAAAATTAGTTGATTTATTATATATTTTATATCAAATTATTTTACAAAAATTCAGTTAAATTAATTTTCAAATTTATATTGTAAAATAAAAAAATAAATGATAGAATTAAATAGTAGAAAAGTAGACTAAAAGTCATAATAAATGGAGGTATAATATATGAAAAAAATAACAAACGGGGGGGGGGCAATCCCTAATAAATAAAAAGGGATTTACCCTAATAGAACTCTTAGCAGTAATAGTAATACTGGGGGTAATATCATTAATAGCAGTACCAATAGTCCTTGGTATTATTTCTGATGCAAGAGAATCAGGATTTAGAGAAAGTTTGAATAATACATTTCATGCATTTGAACTATATGAAGCAAATCATGGATTTGAAGAAATAACAGAAAAAATAAGTGTGACAGATGCTTCTTTTCCACTTAAATCAAACTTTAAAACAGGAGTAGCATTTAGAAATGAAGAAAAAGATATAGAAGTAGATTATATTTCAGATGGAATATATTGTGCGGCAGGAACAAAAAATAAATTAAGTATGGTAAAAGGGAAATGTGACATACTAGATAAAACAGAAGCTATAGTAGATGTAAAAGTAAATAAAGTAACAACAAGTAGTATAACAGTAGTAGTAGTTGCAAATGATCCAGAAAGTGGAATAGAAGGAATATACTATAAAATAGGAGACTCTGAATACAAAAAAGGAACAGAGAGAAATACATTTGATAATTTAAAAGAAAATAAAGAATATACAATTAGTGTAAGAGTAGTAAATGGAAATAAAGTAGAAACAACAGTAGAAGTAAAAGCTACAACGTTAGCTATGGAAGAAGCAACATATGAGGTAAGTTCAAGTGATTGGGAGAAAGAAAAGACAGTAACAATTACATATCCAGAAGGAGAAAACTTAACATATGAATATAGTATAGATAAAGGAAAAACTTGGTTACCTGCTGAAAAAGAACAAGAAGTTAAATTTACAGAAAATGGTATATTAATAGCAAGAATACTATATGGAACAAATGAAAAAGTATTTAGTACACTCTCAGTAGATAAAATAGATACAACAAAACCTACGATAGATAAAGTAGATGGAAATACAGATGATTGGTCAAGAAGTAAGACATTAATAGTAACAGCAAGTGATACTGAAAGTGGAGTAAAAGAATATTCATTTGATAATGGAGCAAATTGGCAATCAAGTAACAGTAAGACAGTAACAGAAAATAAAACATATCAAATTAAAGTAAGAGATAACGCAGGAAATATAAGTGATGCAACCGAGGTAACAGTAAGTAAAATAGATAATGAAGAACCATCAGCAAGTGTGAGTGTTACAGGAGTAACAACAAAAAGTATAAGCGTGAGTGCTACATGTGAGGCAGCAAGTGGAATAAGTAAATATGAGTATAGTAAAGATAATGGTGCAAACTACATAGATGGAACAACAAGTACATATACATTTGAAAATTTAACAACAGGAACATATAATATAAAAGTAAGATGTACAAGTAATACAGGAAAAACAAATGAAGGAAGTACAATAGGAACAACAGGAGAATTAGATAATATAACATTTGGAGTACCAAGTGGATGGGCTACTAGTAAAAATGTAACAATAAATTATCCAGATAATTATACATATAGATATAAAGTAGCAAGTGGAACAGCAAAGAAAGAAAATACAGAATTAACAGTAGACAATTGGTATGAAACAACAAATAAAAGTGAGATAGTAACATTTACAAGTAATGGGGTATTAGTAGCAGAAATAAATGATGGAGAAAATAAAAAAGTAGTAAGTCAAAATATAACTGAAATAGATACTCAAGCTCCAAGTGTACCAACAAGTGAGTTAAGAAAGAATAATGAAACAGGAGAATTAATTTCATTACCAAATAGTGATAGTGTATGGTATAATTACAACTTATGGTGGGGAAATTTTAATGCAACAGATAGTGAAAGTGGAGTAAATCATTATGAATATTCTGAAGAATGTGTGGGAACAAAAAGTGGAACCTTAGGCACATCGTACATATATCCAACGAGTCTTTATCCAACGGTACGTAATTCAACGTATTGTATAAGGGCGGTAGATAATGTAGGGAATGCAAGTGACTGGACAGACCCAACATATATAAAAATAGATAAAGAAGTACCAATAATAAGTAAGATAGAAGGAAATGCAGAAGAGTGGTCAAGAAGTAAGACATTAAAAGTTACAGCAATTGATACAGGAAGAAGTGGACTTGAAACAAATGCATATAGCTTTGATAATGGTGCGACATGGCAATCAAGTAATAGTAAAACAATAAATGCAAATGGAACATATCAAATTAAGGTAAGAGATAATGCAGGAAACGTAAGTGATGCAACAGAGGTAATAATAAGTAAAATAGATGCAACAAATCCTATAGTAACATTAGGAGATAGTCAAGTAATCGCACATACAAATAATACAGTAACATTCACTAGTATTAGTACAACAGGAATAACAAATGTAAGCTGTAATAATGGTGCAATACCAAGTGTAAGTGGAACGACACTAACAGTTACAAATGTAACAAAGGATACAAAATGTTCACTTAATACAACACTCGATAGTGCAGTAAGTGCATCTGACACAAGTGCAACATATATATTAATGTTAAGTGACGAAAAATCTTCTGGTAATTTTATAGGAGATAATAAAAATATAACTTTAAATTTAAATAGTAAGAAAATATCTGGAGGTGTTAATTTATTTTATGTTGCAGAAACAGGAAAATTACTGATAGAAGGAAATGGGTTAATATATTCTTATTCAGAAACTTATACTTCTAATGGAGCAATAAAAATGTATGGTAGTGGTAAAGCAAAATTAACAATAAATGGAAATACATGTAATTCAACAAATTTAGATGAATACAAAACAGGATTATTAATATATGCAAAAGCAAATTCTTCACTTAGTAATTATGGTGTGAAAACAGAAGGAAGTGGAGATGCTGAAATTAATATAACAGGAGGATGTTATTATTCTGAAGAAAGATTTGGAATTGAAATTAATGGTCAAACCAGTGGAACAATAAAGAATGCTAATATTTATGGTAAAATGGGAGGAATAGCTAATGATTCTACTAATAATGTAGATTTAATAAATAATATTGTAAATTCTGAAAATAATTCATTAAATAATAGTGGAACAGGAATAGTTAATATATATTCAGGAACATTTACATCAGATACAGGAGTTGTTATAAATAATACATCTGGAACAGTAAATATAAAAGATGGAACATTTGATGCTAAAGCAAAAACAACAATATATAATAGTTCTACTAATGATATAAATATATCAGGTGGAAAATTCTTATCAAATGATAATGTCATTTATAATACTTCAACAGGAAATATTAATATAACTGATACTGATGCTAAAGTTTATATTGCTTCAAACTTTGTAGCAGATGGTGCACCATGGAATCATTCTACCGTGGCAAATGCTAGCACGGGTAATATAAATATTAAGGGTCATATAGCAGATAAATGTGGAGAAGAAGAAAATACAACAGGAATATGTGTTTATAATAATTATGCAAGATGCATTCAAACTGCTAATAATTCTGCTGCGACAGGAATAATTAATATAGATGGTGCATATTTAGTTTCTCCTTATGGTGCTGTTATGAATCATTATGGAACAATAAATATTTGCAGTGGTAGACTTGAAGGAGGAAGTTATAGCCTTGGAAATTTAACAAGTGATACATCTGGATATACATATTATAAAAATAATGTAATACTATCTGGGGCAATAAGTGAAAAACATATAATATCAGATAATTCATTAACATGTAATTGAATATAAAAGTAAAAATAAATTTTTATAATTAGATAAAAGGACCATAATTAAACTTTTTATAACGTTTTTATGGTTCTTTTTATTATATTTATTAGAAAATATTAATTAAGTAAAAGCATTAATAATTAACTAATATAAAGTTTAATATAGCACAATTATACTTAAAAATTTATTTCTATGATAGCATATATAAAATATTATTAAAATCAAAGTCAAAATAATATTATCAGTCATAAAATTTACCTTATATATAATGTAGTAAAATTTGTGTAAAGTTAACTATAAAAAAGTACTAAAAAATAATTAAAATATTGACTTAAAATCATAAAATTAGTAATATAAAATCAGAATTTGCAAAATTTTTATTTTGTGTTATAATATGAGACATTAAAAAAGAAGTGGGGAGATGTTTTATGAAAAAAATGCCAAAAAATAACATGACAAAAATTTTTACAAAAATACTATGTTGTATTATGATTGCAGTAATAGGCGTTACTGTATTTACTAATACACAAATAGAACATAAGGATACGATTACAAGTAACATGGATTTAGTAGCAGATGCTAATGTAGCTAAGGATACTAATGATGTTATCTACTTATCAGATATTAATTATTTATCAGGAAAAAGTGGATGGCAATCACTTTTAATGGATAAAGTAAATGGTGGAGGAAAAATTTCTGTTAAAGTAGAAAACTCAGCATATACATTTGATAAAGGAATATGGGCACATGCTTCATCAGAATTAATATATGATATTAGTGCTTACTCTAATGTATATAAATATTTTACTGCCTATCTTGGAATAAATACTACTTCAAATAAAGGTAATGGTGTAAAATTTTATATTTATACTTCAAATGATAATAAAACCTGGAATTTAAAGACTGAAGAAAATCCTGAAGTAACTAATCCAGGAGCAAATGCAAAATTAGTTCAAATAGATATTACAGGAGCTAAATATTTAAAATTAGTAGCAAATGATAATGGTGCAAATGGAAATGACCATTCAGTATACGCAGATGCAAAATTAGTAAAAGATATTAAAACACAAAATGTTGTAAAATCAGTTGAAGAATATGATGAAATAATAAAAACTAAATATGCAAATGCAACATTAGATAATAAAGAATATGAATTAATTCTTCTTCAAAGAGATTTTGTAAGTAAAGCAGGTCAATTTGCTCTTAAAACATTTGTTAATGAAAGTAAAAACAATAAAGAAACACTTGATTGGTTAATGAATAATCTAGATATATTAAGATATTATATTTTAGGTGGGACACCTGATGGTGGAAATTATTATAATTCTTTAACACAATTAGCAAGACTTTACTATAATTATAAAGAGGATTTTTCTAATACTGAAAAATTAAATAATAAATGGGACTCTTCTTTAACTTATGGTGAATTATATAAAAAAATGGCTATCACTTTATCACTTACTCATTCTCAAAGAGTAGGTTTATGGATGCAAGGTGGGGCCGTAGAAAATCAATCAGATGCTGTAAAGCGTTATGCTATATATAAATATTTACATAAAAATGGTAAATTAAATGCAAATATTCCAAACTGGGATATGACTCTATGGTTTGAATCATTACGAGTTGAAGAAATGCGTTTTATTATGAATAATGCTATTGATGATGAAGAAATCTTATGGTTAAATGATTACGTTCAAAGCTTTTTAGATCAATATAAACAAGGTAAATATTTAACTCCACACCCTTACATGGCATATGTATGGCCTAATTATGGAAATAATATATATTATGATGAAGCAAATAAGGATTATTTCAACGAATTATTTGCTGTAAATAAAAATAATGGTAATAGTGGTAAAGAGTTAACAGATGAAAATGGGAAAAATATAGGTAAAATAGGCTTATTTGATGTAAGTTATACAATACCTGGTGGTAAAGAAAATCCAGAATATACAATAAAAATAACAAGAGGAACATCAAATTATAAATTATATAAATTATGGATGAATTTTAGAAATAAATTTGGAACGGGAGCCGTATGTGGTGGTATATCAAAAAGTGGTTCAAATATTCGTGCAACACATGGTATTCCAGCAACAGTTATAGGTCAGCCTGGACACGCAGCACTTCTATACTATACTAAAAATAGTGATGGTAAAGGATATTGGGGAATAGATAACGATGTAAGCGGATGGACACTATCTGAAAAAGGTGAAAGATTATTACTAGGTTGGGGAAATGCTAATACAACTTATGCAAGAGGTTCTTATCAAGTTGTATACATGCAACTTGCACAAGAGGCAATTAATGATTTTGATAACTTGGTAAAAGCTGAAGAAATGGTTAAGCTAGCTGAAGTATATGCTGGTGAATTAAAAAAACAAGAAGAAATTTATAGAAAAGCATTAAATATTCAATCTATAAATCTTGATGCTTGGCTTGGTTTAATTAATGTATATAATCAAAGTACAACAAAAACTGAAAATGACTACTTTAATTTAGCCGAAGAATTAGCTGAAAATTTAAAATATTATCCACTTCCAATGTATCATTTAACTAATCTTATAAAACCAAAATTAACTAGTGTAGAAAATGTTTATAAATTTAGTCTTTTACAAACAAGAATTTTAACAGAAGGAAGCAAGGTAGCAAATACTGATACTAATGTATTACAACCTAGTCTTACAAGAGTAGAGGCAAACTTCTTATTAGGTAAATTAGATAACTCAATTGCAACTTTCTCATTTGATGGAGATGATGCTGGTAAAATAGTTTTATCAAGTCGTTTTGATGGAAGTGGTATTCGTTGGGATTATAGTTTAGATGGTAAAAAGACATGGAAAGAAGTATCATTTACTGGAGATGAGCCACATAAATTACAATTAACTAAGCAAGAAATAAATAGCATAAATGCTGAAAACGATATATACGTTCATATTGTTGGTGTTAATTATGAAGAAAAAAATCTATTCAAAATTGATATAACAGAACAAGAATTACCAACTACTATATTTGCTAACGATTTAGAAAATCGTGTAGTAGGAGCAACTCTTATTATGGAATGGCGTATGTCTGAAAAAGATGATTGGACATCCTATGAAAAATCTTCACCAGATTTAACAGGAAATAAAACAGTAGAAGTTAGAGTAAAAGCAAATGGAACAAAATTAACAAGTCCATCTCAAATATATACATTTACAGAAGATAACCAACCAGACACTAGAAAATATATTCCAGTATCTCATTTAAGTATTCATAGTGTCTCAACAGAGGCTACAAGTCAGGGTGGAGCTGCTATAAATGCAATTGATGCTAATTACAATACAAGATGGCATTCAGCATGGAATGGATCTGATACAAACCGTTTTATAACAATTAAATTAGATAAACCAGTTTATTTATCAGCAGTAGAATTTGTACCTGCTGGTGGCGGAAATGGTAGAATAAATGATGGAACTATTTACGGAAGTACAGATGGAGAAAATTGGATTGAATTAACTAATAGAAAAGGAATAACATATAAAACTCAAGCTAATACAATTGAACAGGCTATAGAATATACTCAAAAATTTGAAATAGCTGAAGATAAACGTATAGAGGTTCAATATGTTAAAATAGTAGCTGATAAAACCAATGGTAATTGGTTTACAGCAAGAGCATTCAATTTATATCAAGACTTAACTAAAAATCCACATCCAACAGCAGGAATTGCTTATAGTACTACTGAATCAACAAGTGGTGATGTAATTGTTAGACTTGTAAATGCAAGTACTAAAATTAAGATAACAAACAATAATGGTAGTGATACATATACATTTACAAAAAATGGAGAATTTACATTTGAATTTGAGGATGAAAAGGGAAATAAAGGTACAGCAACTGCCAAAGTAAATTGGATAGATAAAGATATTCCAACAGCAGACGTTGATTACGAGTTAGATAGCAATAAAAAATTAGTTATACTACTTGGAAATATTAGTGAGAATGTATATTTGTTAGACAAAAATAATCAAAAATTAAATTACATTGAAGTAAAAGATAAAAAAATAATAACTGTTAGCTATATAAATTCATCAAATCAAATTTATAAAATAGTAGAAGTAGATGAAAAAGGAAATACTACAAAAATCACATATAAAAATACAACAGGAAAAGTAGAAAATGTGGATACTTTTGTAACAACTATTGAAAACGGCAAGGTTACAGGCGAATTATATTATGATAAAGATGGTAAAAGTGTTACCGTATCAGATAGTGATAAACAAACTTTAGAAAGATTACAACAAGTAATATCAAATCCACTTGAATATACCTTTGAAACTAGTGGTAATTATGAATTTAGACTTCAAGATAATGCAAATAACATAACTACTAAAAATGTAAGAGTTGATTATATTGATAGTGAAACAGAAAAAGACTCAATTATTTTAGCAAGTGATATAACATATAACATTACAGGTCTAACAAATAAGGATGTAGTAGCAACTATTAATACTTATATAATAGATGCAGATAAAGAAGATGCAAAAGTTGAAATGGTTGATAACCAAAGTAAAACATATACATTTACAAAAAATGGAGAATATACATTTAAGTATAAAGATTCTAGAGATGTAAACAATCTAGAGGTAAAAACTAACACAGCCAAAGTAACTTGGATTGATAAAGTAGCTCCAACAGCAAGCATTAACTATAGTACAAAAGAAACTGCTGAAAAAGTTACAGTAACTTTAGTAAATGAAAGCGAAAAAATAACTATCATTAATAATGGTGGGAATAGAACATATACATTTACAAAAAATGGAGAATTTACATTTGAATATGTTGATGCAGCTGGTAACAAAGGAAAAACAACAGCAAAAGTAGACTGGATAGGAACACCTGCTGCTAAGACTACTATAGATTATAGTACAACTAAGAAAACAAATAAATCAGTAATAGCAACATTAACATCATCAGATAAAATAACAGTTACAAATAATAATGGTAAAACAGAGTATACATTTACAAAAAATGGAGAATTTACATTTGAATATACCGATTCTAAAGGAAACAAGGGAACACAAACAGCAAAAGTAGACTGGATAGATACAGAGACTCCAACAGTAACTATAAAATATAGTACAACAAATAAGACGAATAAACCAGTAACAGTAACAATTACAACATCATCAGAACCAATTATGATAACAAATAATAATGGTAAGACAACATATACATTTACTGAAAATGGAACATTTACATTTGAATTTAAAGATGAAGCTGGAAACAAAGGAAAAATAACTGCAAAAGTAGATTGGATAGAAAAAACAACAACAGAAAAACCTGGAACAAATACAGAAGAAAAGCCAAGTAATAAACCAAGCGAAGGAACTAATGATAATATATCATCAAAACCAACTACAACACCAAATACAGATGACAAAGCAAATAATGATAAAAATCAAACTCCAGATAATACTATAAATTCAGATAAAGAAAATAATAGTACAATAACTAAACCAGATGATAACAAAAATAACGATAACATAAATGATACAATAGTAGATAATTCAACCAAAGAAAAATCTTCATGGAGTAATGTAATATTCTACATAATTCCAATTATTGTAGTTATAATAATAAGTTTCCTATTAACAGTACTTTATAAAAACAAAAAAAATCAATAATTAGTTAAAAAGGATGTTTCCATCCTTTTTACATACAAAAAAATCAAGCTTACTGCTTGATTTTATTCTTCAACTGTATACCCTTCGGCGTCTATAGCATCCTCCTCAATTGCATTAGTAGGACAACCCTCTTTAGCGTCTATAGCATCCTCTTCTAAATTGGTAGGAATTTCATCAACTATAACAGTTGCAAGTCCGTCATCCTCAATTTGGAATACTTCATCAACAATAGCTTGGCAAGCACCGCATCCAATACATAAATCCTTATTAACTTTTAATTTCATAATATCCTCCATATCTATAATTAAATTATAAATAAATTATATGAAAAAATCAAGGAAAATATTTAATTATTTTTAAAAGTATGATATATTATAAATAGGGTGATAGTATGGCTAGTAGAATGGAACGTTATTATAAGGAAAAACTAGTAACAGAGGGCCGTAGTACGAGAAATAAAAGCTTATATGAACAAATTAAGGATTTAGATAACTATTCTAATATAGAGGGAGTTGCAACTATAGAAAATACCAATGAAATAGATATTTCAAAGGTAAAAGATATGATCAAAAATAGAGAAAGTTACAAAAAGCAAAAACAGTTATCACAATTTTTACATGAAAAAACTGAGGAAAATGAAAACAGCATAAAAAAAATAGAAAAAGAGGAAAGAGAAGAACAAAAAAACTATGATATAAAAGATATTTTGTCAAAAGCGAGAGAAATGTCAAATAGTACTTCTAATAATTATCGTAGTTTAGATGAAGAACAATATAACGAGTTAAAGAAACTAAATATAAAAAGAAAAAGTTATGATATAGAAAAAGAAGAGGCTGAATTAAAAGAACTAATAAATACTATTGCTTCAAATAAAGCACTAAATGATTTAACAAATACAGATGATGTAGGTCTTTTAGATGAACTTAAATCAAATACAATGGTTGGAGATGCATCTTCAATAAAGAAAATAATAGATGAAGAAAGAGATAAAAAGTTAGAAAAAGATGAAAATGATAATACAATGGAAATAGATAAATCATTTTACACATCTAGTCTGGGATTTACTCAAAGAGACTTTGAAGAACTAAGAGATATTAATCATAAAATAAAAAAGGGAAATAAATTTATAATAATATTATTAGTTGTAATACTTTTAGTAGTTGTTGCAACTGTATTATTTTTCATATTAAAATGAGTAATCACTTTTTACTCATTTTTATTTTTATACATATTAATAAAATAATTATAATAGAAAATATACTAGTTACTGTAGGTATAATATTCTTAATTAAATTATCAATATAAATATTATATTTTGAAACATATATTGTGCTTATAACCATTAAACTGCAAATTATAAAGTATACTAAATTTGTTTTTCTGATGTTAAAGGTAGAATGTATGTTACGACTTATAAAATAAATAATAAAAGTATTCAAAATTAATATATCAAATAATAATTGCATAATTAAAATACTTTCAATTCTAGATGATAACCCAGCTAAAGTTACATGTTTTAAAACAAGAAATTGTGGGTATTCATATAATAAAGATAATTCATATCCAAATACAGAAATAGTTTGAAATACAATAAGAAATAGAGTTATAGCTGATAACAAATAGGAGATAATTAATGTTTGCTTTAACTTAGGATTTTTAATTTTATCTTTAGGGATTATCATTAAAAGCAACATAGGTACAACATTAAAAGCATAATAATCATTTAATCCTTGTACATAATTATCTAAATCAGATGTAAAGAAAGGTTTTAAATTATCCAATTTAAATTCAGGCAATAATCCTATTAAACTCAAAACAAATAAAACCATACTTATATAAAATAATACATTACTAGTTCTACAAACAACATCAATACCCTTACTTAATATATAATAAGTTCCAATAGCAAACATAATAGCAATCGCAAGCATTGGTGTTTTACTTAAAAATTGACTTTGTACGAAATTATTCAAATTTAAATAATTTATAATCCCCATTATAAAAAATATTAAAGACATAATAAATATTATAAATATTCCAATTTTTTTCTTAAATAATTTAATAATTTTCTCGGGTAAATCCAAATCTGGTTCATAGCTCATTATATAATTAATAAAGTATATAAGTATAAAAGCTGGAATAATACTTAAAAGAGGAATAATCCAACTATCTTGCTTCATCGCATTAATAATAGCATTAAAAGTAACACCTATTAAAAATGCTCTTGTAATAAAATAATTTAAAGTAGCAAATTCAAAGTTACTTATTTTTCTATTTGTCATGAATTACCTCCAAACTATTTTTAGATGATACCTTATTCTTTAAAACCAACTTACTTTTAATATTAATTTTAATTTCACCTAAATTATTTTCCCACTCATCTTTAACCTTTTCAAAGAATTTAGGGTGATTTTCATAAAAATTAAGACCAAACCCAAATATATCCGTTTTATTTTTTATAGCTAAATTTATAGCTTTTTTTGCATTACTTTTAATTAATTTATTACATTTATCCTGTAACTTTTCAATTACCTTACTGTCTTGTAAATTAATGTCACCGTTTACCTCAATAATACGTGCCTCACCATTTAAATCTATATCTACAATCGGTTTATTATCTTTAACACTTGTTTTTACAGTTGAGGAAAAAGAAGTAGTATCAATAACAATATAACCATCATTATAGTCTACGTTTAAATACATCTCACTTATTTTTCCATTAATCATATTTATACCCAAACTTTCGTCATGAGTTGCCCAGTCAACTAATTTATCACCCTTGAAAATAGCAAAATTTCCAATCTTAACATACGATTTAGGTGAACTAGTCTCAAGATTTTTTGTACTTGAACCATCCTTAACATCTCCAACAATGTAAACTGAATTAATTACAGGATTTATACCATCTCTGAGAATAATCGATGTCAATTCATCAAAGTTCATTGTTGTAATAGTTCCCTGAAGATTGGAAGTCGCCTTTATATTATCAGAAATACCCTGTGATGGAAAATTCGTTAAATGAGTAAGTATTTTCAAAGTATCCTTTGCTTTATCACCCTTAGAAACAATTACAGAAAATTTATTTCTAGAACTAGAATACCTTAAAAAGAAGTCAATTATACTATCTATTCCATCACGTGCAACATCTTCAGATATAACAAATATAGAAAAACTATTTAAATATAATTCCTTTGGTGAAATTAAACCGATATCTTTAAGTGCCTCAAATACAGAATTACCCTTTCCAGAATAAACGACAATCTGGGATTCACCTGACGTATTATCACTACTACTTTTAGGTGCGTTTGAGATTAGAACACTTACTTCATATTCATTATCTTTTTTATCAACTGCTATACCAGTTACAATGGAATATTCATTTAATTCCCTATAATTCCAGCACCCAGTTACACAAAACATAATAAGTAAACTAATTATTACTTTCTTCATTCATATCACCCATTCTTTTTATATTGTCAGTTAAATAAGAAGGTCTATACTTCATATTTTTTCTAGAAACCCTAATTATACTATCTTTTATTCCCTTTATATTTAATGGACTAAAAGGAGTTAAATATGGTGTACCTAAGCATTCAAGACTTGCAAGCTTGGCAATAAAAATTATAAATGCTACCATAAATCCAATAATTCCTAAAAAGGATGCTGAAATAATAAATAATATTCTCCATTCCCTAATTGCATCTATTATATCCACATCATAAAATACAAGTTCCGATATAGATGTTGCAGCAACTACAATTATTACAATAGGTGATACTATACCTGCTGCAACCGCCGCATCACCTAAAATTAACGCACCAACAATACTCATCGCACCACCAGAAAAACTTGGAACATGGACATCAGCTTCTCTAAGAACCTCAAATGTTAAAACAAACAAAAGAACCTCAATAGCAGTTGGAAATGGTACACCATCCCTTTGAACCGCTAACGATATAAGAAGTTGATCAGGTAAAATCTCATGGTTATAAGTCATAAGGGCTATATAAAGAGCTGGGGTAAGAAGAGATATAAAAAAACAAATAACCCTAAGTATTCTATTAAAAGAAGCATTAAACGATTTTTGATAATTATCTTCCGCTGACTGAAAAAAATCTGATAAAGTTGCAGGCAAAATTAAAACAAACGGAGTATTTTCCACCAAAATAACAATCTTACCATTTAAAAGGGAAGAACAAGTTAAATCTGGCCTTTCAGTACTTATAAGTTTAGGGAATATACTTTTTTGTTTCTTTTCAATCAATTCCCTAATATATCCACTATCTAAAATACCATCAATATCTATCTTTTTTAAATCATCTAATATCCTTTGAACCTTTTTCTTAGGAACAATATCTTTTATATACGCAACAGTTACTTTAGTCTTTGTTCTAATACCAACTGTTGTATCTTCAAACCAAAGATTAGAATCTTTTATTCTTTTTCTAATAAGACCGAGATTAATATTGTGATTTTCAGTAAAACTATCCTTAGGTCCACGTATTATAGTTTCACTTGTAGATTCACTAACACCCCTATCAAGGGAGGCCTTAGTTTCAATCACAATAGCCTTAGTTGAATTATCAACAACAATAACAGTAAAACCACTTGCTAAATAAAAAAACATATCATCATAAGTGGAACAAAACTTCATATTACTACTAAAAATACTATTTTTAACAAGATTATAAAATGAATCAAAAAATTTCTTTTTATCTATATTAATAATAGCCTTATTTAAAAAATCACTTATTTTATCGTCACTAGATACACTTTCTAAAAAAATATATCCTATTCTATTATTATTTTTTTCTATAATTCTTGTAACAATATCACTACTTTTACCATTCATATTATTAATTGTTTCAAAAATCTTTTCTATATCACTATCAAGTTTCATAATAAAATTCATTCCTTTCTACATCTATACAAGAAATAATATTTACAATTTGTATTAGAATAATTACACATTTCAATTAATTATCTATGGTTATTATTAACAAAAATAAAAAAAATATTATTTTTCTTTACTTTAAAAAAAAACTATAATATAATAGTTAATCAGGTGATATTAATGAGTAGTATACTAAGAATGGAAAATTTAAAATATAAAAACATATTAAATGGAATATCACTATCCATAGAAGAAAACACATTTAATGTTTTAATTGGACCAAATAGCAGTGGAAAAACAACACTCACAAAAGCAATCCTTGGGCTAATTAAATATGAAGGAAATATTGTATTTTTAGACTTCTTATCAACAAAAAAGAATATTAAAAAAATCAGAAAAGATATAGGATTATTTAGCAATTTAAATAAACTGTTAAATGGAACTGTAATATATAACATAATGTTTCCATTGCTAAATTTGGGATATAATGAGGAAGAAGCAAAAGAAAAAATATATACAATAACAAAAAAATTGGAAATAAATAAAATACTTCTAAAAAATATAGATGACTTAACATCATCAGAAAAAAAATTAACATCATTTGCAGTCGCTATCGCAAATTCACCTAAACTTGTAATTATAGATGATTCACTAGATGAATTAGACAACTATAATAGAAATAAAATAATAAATTATTTAAAAAAAATGAAAGATAGTACAATATTATTTATTACAAATAATGCGGATGATATATTATGCGCAGACAACTTAATACTGATAAAAAATGGGCAAATTGTAGACAGTGGGGAAACAAAAAAAATACTAGAAAATGAAAAACAATTCAGTAAAAATAATATACCAATGCCATTTTTAGCTGACTTGTCACATAAATTAAAAGCTTATAATGTAATAGATGAAATATGCTTAGATATAGATGAGATGGTAGATGAAGTATGGAAATAAAATTTGAAAATGTAACCTATAAAAAAATTTTAAATAAATTATCATTCAAAATAAAAAATAGTGATATTACTTCTATAATAGGTAAGAATAATAGTGGTAAAACAACTGTTTTAGATTTGATTTACGGAATTTTATTGCCAGATTCGGGGAAAGTAAATATAATCCTTCCATATAATTCAGAAAAAGCAAATAAAAATCAAAATATAAAAAATGAACTATTTTATTTAAGTTCTGATTATGAAAAGCAATTATTTAACATAAACATATATGAAGATATAAAATATGGAATAAAAAATATAGATAATGAAAAACTTTATGAGTTATTAAAAATGTTTGAGTTAAATAGTAGTATCCTTAACAAAAGTTACTTAGAAATCAGTAATAGCGAAAAACAAAAAATAGTACTAATATCAATGTTATTAAGTGATAAAAGAGTATTACTATTAGATAATCCAACAAGTAACCTTGACTATAAAAGTAAACAAACATTAACAAAACTGTTAAAACTAGAAAAGAGAAATGATAATAAAAAAATAATTATAATAACCTCAAATGATACAAATTTTTTACTTAGTATATCAGATAGAATCATAGTATTAGATGGTGGTAAAATAATAGCAGATGACAATAAATATAATATTTTAGAAAATGAAGATTTACTAAAAAAAATACATATAGAAATGCCAAATATTATAAATTTTAAAAATAAGGTATTAAAAAATAAAAATATAAATCTAATTCATAGGGATAATCTAAATGATTTAATAAAGGATATATATAGAAATGCAAGATAGAGTAGTAAAAGACATAACATCAATTGCAAGGGCAATAATATTTATATTATTAATATGTACTATTTTTATTGCTAAATCCTTATTTTTAATATTATTTTTAACCATTCTCACTTTAATAATTATTATCTTATCAAACTATAGTGTAAATAGATATAGAAAATTACTAAAAAAATGCGCTATATGGTTGTTATTTATTCCAATTATATATATAATCATATATAACAATACAAACAGTATATTGATATTTGCATATAAATCAATGATGGTAATTGCCTTAATAGATAATTTTTTATATGATATTACATTTGGAGAAGTTCACAATATTATATATTCAATAATATATCCATTAAAGAGAACAAAATTTGATATAGAAGAAATATCATTCCGTATGACAGTAAACCTCTTTTTCGTTAAAAGTATGCTACTGTCAGGTAATAAAATCGTAAATTCACAGTTGCTGAAAAACAAAGTAAACTATAATGTAAAGAACTTTTTGATGCCAAGATTGATGATAGCAATTAATGAGACAACAGAATTAGAACAAAGCCTAATAATAAAATCATATACATTAAATAAAGATAAAAACAATATAAACTCAGACATAATGGTAATTTTATTTGCCTCATTATTTATAATATCAGTATTTAAGGAAGTGATTATGTGAGATATTTTATAACTTTTTCCTATGATGGATCTAAGTATAGGGGATATCAGAAGCAACCTAGAACTAAAACGATACAAGGAGAAATAGAAAAAGCATTAAAACAAATTAATGCAGGAAAACCTGTTCAAATTTCAGCATCCGGAAGAACCGATGCAGGAGTACATGCATATAATCAAAGAGCCCATTTTGATATGCAAACAAATATTTCGAGTAGTAAACTTAGACAGGCTATAAATAGTTTAATTCCAGATGATATATACATTAAAGACATTCACGAAGTTGATGATAATTTCCATGCGAGATTTAATGTCAAAGCAAAAGAATACATTTATAAAATAAATGTGGGAGTATATAATCCAATAGAAAAAGATTATATTTTTCAATATAATAAAAAATTAGATATTGTCGAAATGGAACGAGCTTTAAAATATATAGAGGGAACACATAATTTTAAATCATTTGTAAAAATTGACGAGGAAAAAGACGATTATGAAAGAACCATAATGCAAACCTCAATTACTAGAGATAGCAAAGATGTAAACAAAATAATAATTTCAATTTTAGGAACAGGTTTTATGCGCTATATGGTAAGAAATATCGTAGGTATGCTTATAGAAATAGGTGAGGGTAAAAGAAAAAGCGAAGACATAATTACAGTACTAAACGAAAAGAATAGAACAAGTGCTGGAATATGTGCTCCTGCTTGTGGATTATATTTAAAAGATGTTTATTATTGATATTAACATCTTTTCTATTGATTTTTTTTAGTAATTAGATTATAATTATTTTAGAATAAAAGGGTGATAAAATGGATATAGCAAATATAACACTTGAAAACGGTATATTGAAAGAGGTATATGGAATTTTTTATTTATACAATTCTAAATATTATTTTATATATACAGAAAATGAAATAGATGAAAATGGATATACTGTTTTACATCTAGTGCAGGTAGGCAAGGAAATAGTTAATACACAATCAGGCAAGGTCGATACTGGGAATATGGTTGGTATAGAAGTTTCAGATCCTAATGAATGGAGGATAGTTCAAGATTCTATCACAAAAATAGTAGATGACAAAAAAAACAATACTCAAAATCCAGATATCCAATATCTTCCAATAAATATGTTAGCCAACTTAAAAATAATGAATAAAAAGACTTTTAGATTAATGAAAAATGTAGTTGAAGGATGGCTTAAATCAAATCA
Organism: uncultured Bacilli bacterium; assembly: GCA_910584085.1. Classification (GTDB taxonomy): domain Bacteria; phylum Bacillota_I; class Bacilli_A; order RF39; family UBA660; genus UMGS1613. The sequence goes on from CAJTZY010000012.1 coordinate 22,502, forward strand.
ACAAAATGAAAATATAATAAATGAAAATTCCAATGCTAATTTACCTTCTGAAAGCGTAAACCAAGCGAACAATTTGATTCAAAATTTTCCAAATGAAAATTTATATGGCAATATGCAAAATACAAATTTAGATCAAAATAACTTTAATTCACAACAAACTAATTGGGAAACACAATCTGATTATTCACAAGAGTATGCACAAGACACAACTAATAATATGATACAACAAAGTGATGTAATAATTGATTATAGGTCGAGTTTCTTTGAAGAACAAGCAAAAAATCAACAATTACAAATGAAAATAGATGAATTAAATCAAAAACTATTAAAAATAAAAGAAATAATAGAATAATATGTCCATAATGCATAAGAATGTATTATAGACAATTACGGTAAATTATTCTTTTTTTTTGCATAAAATTAGTAGAGGGAATAATATGAAAAATTTAATTAACTATTATTACAATTTAATGGTAAAAGATTTTAAAAAAATAGACGATTATTACTTATTTGATATTGATAGTATAAAATATGTATTTATGCCATTTGATTCAGATATTAATAACCTGCATAAAATATACTCAATCCTTATAAAGAATAATAAATATTGTCATGAAATAATTATGAACAAAGATAAATCAATAGTCACAATTTATTCAAATAAACAATATATACTGCTTAAAAAGAATATTTATTTAACAAATTTTGTTACATTAGAAGAGATTTTTAGTTATGATGTCATAGTTTATGAAAATCAAAAATTAAATTGGGATAAATTGTGGAAAGAAAAAATTGATTATTATGAATACCAAATGAGTCAATTAGGATTTAAATATAAAAATTTAAAAAGGAGTTTTAACTACTACATTGGATTGAGTGAGGCATCAATAAATTTACTTAATTATATTGATAAAGACAATATAAACTTTTACATATGCCATAAGAGAATATTGAATAAAGAAAATATGGATACTTTTTTAAATCCCCTTAACATAATTATTGATAATAGAACTAGAGATATTGCAGAGTATTTCAAAATAAACTATATAAACGAGAATATATCATTAAAAAAAATTATTGAATATTTGGATGCTCTAAGGTTAGACTATAATGAATGCATTTTACTTTTGGCTAGATTAATGTATCCGAGTTATTATTTTGATGTATATGACAAAATAATACAAGAGAGAGTAAACGAAGAAAAAATTGAATTCTACTTAAAAAAAAATGTTTACTATGAAACATTTTTAAAAAATATATATAAATATTTTAGAAAAAATAATAAAATCTTTGAAATAGAATGGTTAGAAAATTAATATATATTAATAACTTCCTTAACTTCAGGCACTTCGCTAATTATTGCAGATTCTATTCCATCTTTTAATGTTAAGTCTAACATTTGACAATTTGCGCAGGCACCAAGCATTTTTACATAGACTATATTATTTTCATATTTTACAAATTCTATATTTCCACCCTCATTTATTAAAAATGGTTGCAATTTATTAATAATTTCCTTAATTTTTTCTTCCTGTTTTTTCATTTAAATCACCTAAATGTATTATATATTAATACTTATAGTTTGTAAAGTCTTTTTTTATTTATTAAAATATGGTATAATTCAACTAGGTGGTATTATGTCAAAAATAAGGAAAGGAAGAATTATACGGGGAACTGTCACTGGAATTGAATCTTATGGTGTATTTGTGTCATGTGATGACTATTATACTGGTTTAATTCATATTTCAGAAATATCACATGGATTTGTTAAAAATATAAATGATTTTGTTAAACTAGGTGACCTAATTTTTGTTGAGATTCTTGATGTAGATGAAGAGTTAGGACATCTCAAACTAAGCATTAAAAATATTGAATATAAAAGAAAAATTATTGTTAAAAGAAAAAAAATAAAAGAAACTCAATTGGGGTTTAAAACCTTAGAATATAAATTACCAATTTGGATAAATGAATCATTAAAAAAAATAAACAAATGAAGATGTTGTATTAAATCATATAATTACATTGCGACAATTAAAAAAATATTTTTATAAATTGTATTGACAAATTTAAGTTGTCATGGTATAGTTAATTATGTCAATGTTTTTTTCGGGCGATTAGCTCAGTTGGTTAGAGCACTTGCCTTACAAGCAAGGGGTCATAGGTTCGAGTCCTATATCGCCCACCATTTTTTTTGCCGGAATAGCTCAATTGGTAGAGCAACTGACTTGTAATCAGTAGGTTGTGGGTTCAAGTCCTATTTCCGGCACCATTTTAATTGGAAGGATAGCGAAGTGGCCAAACGCGGCAGACTGTAAATCTGTTCCTTCGGGTTCGATGGTTCGACTCCATCTCCTTCCACCACTTACTTTTATAAGTAATGCATGCCGTCTTTTACAATCAGTTGAAATTGCCTCGTAGCCAAGCGGTAAGGCACCACACTTTGACTGTGGCATGCGCTAGTTCGAATCTAGCCGAGGCAACCATTAAAAATTTGTTCCGCTAGCTCAGTCGGTAGAGCATTTGACTTTTAATCAAAGGGTCTGGAGTTCGAATCTCCAGCGGGACACCATTTATTATGCCTGAGTGGCGAAATTGGTAGACGCACAGGACTTAAAATCCTGCGAGAGTCAAATCTCGTGCCGGTTCAAGTCCGGCCTTAGGCACCAAATGAATTTTAAGTAGAGTTTTCTACTTTTTTTATAAAAAATATCTAACATATTAAAATATTTTTCATAATACTGAATATTTTGTATAAAATTTATTGACAACTTTTGTATAGTATGTTATAATCATTTTTGTCAAACACATTTTGGAGAAATACCCAAGTCTGGTTGAAGGGATCGGTCTTGAAAACCGACAGGTCGGCGACGGCGCGGGGGTTCGAATCCCTCTTTCTCCGCCATTAGTTTTTGATGTTATCGCGGGATAGAGCAGCTTGGTAGCTCGTTGGGCTCATAACCCAAAGGTCGTTGGTTCAAATCCATCTCCCGCAACCATGGTTCCGTGGTGTAGCGGTTATCACGTCTGCCTGTCACGCAGAAGATCGCGAGTTCGATTCTCGTCGGAACCGCCATTTTTTTTGGCTCCATAGCTCAGTCGGTAGAGCAGAGGACTGAAAATCCTTGTGTCGCTGGTTCAATTCCCGCTGGAGCCACCAATTTTGATTTTTAATCCTTACTTAAGGATTTTTAATTTGTTAATATATGTATTTATATTTTATATGATATTAGATAATTGTATATGAGATTTACATTAAATCTAAAAAAAACAAAATAATGATTGACTTAATTTAAAAACTATGGTAACATTAATGGTGTTTCAGGTAAAATAATATTCTTTAGTACATATACTTTATTAGATGTTGATTTTGCCAGTTTACATAATTTAAATATATAGCACTGTAGCAATGCGCTCGTAGCTCAGCTGGATAGAGTGTTTGGCTACGAACCAAAAGGTCAGGGGTTCGAATCCCTTCGAGCGCACCATATTTATATCGGGAAATGGCTCAACTTGGTAGAGCACTTGGTTTGGGACCAAGGGGTTGCAGGTTCAAATCCTGTTTTCCCGACCATTCTGTTATTTAAGAACTATATAGTTCTTTTTTTGTTTTACTTACCCCTTGAGCCCAAATCCTTATTTTTATAAAAAATACTAATATACATCAATAACACTATATATCATTTTTAAAGAATTTTCTGCTATACTAAAGGATGTTCCATGATCATGAATTTTTCCCTTGTTTTTTCATCTCTAAAAACACCAATTTTAAATGATATCTGAATTACTCCATTACTTAATGCATTTATAAAATCATCAAATCCCTTTAATTTATAAATGGTTAATCTACAAAATTTAAAATATTCTTTACTATATTCACTTTTCACTAATGCTTTTGCAATAGCCAAATATTTTAACTTTCTATATACCTTTTCTCTTAGCGTATCAAAGTCCCAGTATACAGAATCTTCGATTAAATTTTTGTTTAGATCATAAACTAATAAAAATATTTTTTCCTTATTTCTATCAACTCGTAATTTAAAATAATAATTTAACCCCACTTTTGATTGCACATTTGAAGAAACAGAAGTATTCAAGACATTGTAATGTTTTAATACTGAATCAGGATATCCATACAAATTTTTAATTCTCTCTACTTCATGGTAATGCGGACCTTCAGGGGCATAATTAAAAAGCGTTATGTTTGTATTACTATACGCTCTTTTCGCCTTAAGCTCGATACCATTATAATCTGGTATTTCAAGGTCATTCTTATTAATTCCTAGTAATGCTTCAAATGTTAATCCAATACCACCCCAATCTGACCTTATGCTTTTAATCCATCCAGAATTTTTAATTAATAAAAATTTATTTTTTAAATCTATAATTTCACTCTTCATAATAGTTGTCCTCCTATATATATTATTCTCCACAAATACCCTAAAATCCTTTTTTTGAACAAAGAAAATTAAAAATTTCATAATTATACAGATAAAAATCGAAAATAATATAAAAAACGCGAATGGTTATAAATTACAGGTGCATTTAATTAAGGGGGACCATTTAAATTTTTATAAAATAAATATTATATAACTTTCTTTTTATAATGACCTATATATAGTTTATTAGTGCCGTGTAATGAAAACGAAAAATAAAAAAGAAAAGTTTGAAGATAACGTGAAACCAAATTTATTAAAGTATAATTTTGACACAGATGCATCAAATAAAGTATGCAATACAGATGTAACATATTTAATTTTTAAAGGTTCAGGGGCTTATTTATCAACAATAATCTATTTATATGATAGAAAGGTTGTTGCTTACAAAATATCAAAACCAAGTGATAATAAACTTGTTATGGATACCTTAAATGAGGCTATTTCAAAACAAAAAGATGTATATGGACTTATCATTCACAGTGATCAATGGTTCCAATATATATCTTATGAATACAAAGTTATCTGTGAATCAAATAGTATTACTATTTCTATGGCGAAAAAAGGTATACCAATAAATGATTTAGGACCAGATTCAAATATCGTAGAATATGCTGAAGATGTTTTAGATATGATTAATTTTTTAATTGATAACAAATAAAGACAGACTTTATTTGAATAAATATTATAATTACATAATAAAAATCAAGGGTCAAGATGAACGAGACTATCGTTCACCCTTGATTTAATATGAACTTTTTATTGATGTCTTCTAAACAGGGTACACATCATATACTTAAACTTTTTTGTTTATTTATTTTAAAATTAATTGTTCTATCTTCTTTACTTGCATCTTTAACAATAACACATATTTTGTCACCAATTTTAAATTTTCTTTTATTATTTTTTCCTACAATTACATGCTTATTAGAATCAAAATAATATCTATCTCCTAATATATCGTCTAACTTAATTTTTCCTAATATTAAACCAGAAGTTATTGCAAACATACCATATTGGTAAATTTCGGTTATATATGCTTCGAATTCTTCTCCAATATGGTTTTGCATATATTCGGCCATTGCCATAGCCTTTGCCTCATATTCAAAACTTTTATCTGTTCTTTCAGTTTTAGATGCAGTTTCACTTACATTTTTTAATTTATTTTCTAACATGTCAATATTTTGCTCATTATATTCAATACTATCTAATTCATCGATTAAAGTATGTATCATAAAGTCAGAAATTCTTCTAATTGGGGACGTAAAATGGCAGTATTTGTTTAATTGAAGTGCAAAATGACCCACATTATTTACATCATATTTGGCACATTTCATAGCTTTTAATAAAGAACTTTTTATAATGTGCATAGTATCAGAATCTTTTGTTTTATCTAAAATTCTTTTAATTGTAAGCTCATTTATATTTTTTATTTTTGGAATATTAAATTTAGAACAATTTAACAATTCAATCATTTCTTTTACCCTTTGTTCATTTGGTGCTTCATGAATTCTATAAATAAAAGGTAACCATGAATAATTTTCCGCAATAGTTGTATTAGTAATAAGCATAAAATTTTCTATAATTTTTTCTGCTTTTCCAGAATTTTGTTCACTAAACTCATAAGTATGATCGTCCTCATTTTGACTAACCTTAATATCAGGTATATTAAAATCTATATAATTTCTCCTGTTTCTAGCATTTTCTAATATATCACTTAACTCATTCATTATTTCTAATTCATTTTTAAACATATCGTAACCGCTAATTGATTCCTCATTAAGAATGCAATTTACGTCACTGTACCTCATAGCTTTCTTTGAATTTATTACCGAATTATATATTTTGTAATCAATAACATTTCCTTCAGAGTTTATTATCATCTCACAACTTTTTGTTAATCTATCTACATTCTCATTAAGAGAACAAATTCCATTAGATATATTTTTAGGAAACATAGGTATACATGTATTATTTGGATAATGGCTTGTTCCTCTTTGCAATGCTTCAACAAATAATTTTGAATCTGGTTTTATATAATAATTTACAGAGGCAATACTAACAATTAGCTTATAATTTCCGTTGGAAAGTTTTTCAACATATACAGCATCATCCCTATCTTTAGTATTATCACAGTCAATTGTAATTATATTTTTATCTCTTAAATCTACTCTACCTAGCAAGTCATTTTGGTTAACCTCAGTAGGAAGATTATTTGCTTCATTTAAAACCTCCTTTGAAAATTCTATAGAAATATTATATTTTGCTGCTAGTAATTTTATATCAATGTTAGGGTCTGATATAAATCCTAGTGACTTTTCTATTTCAGCGCTGTATGATCCGTTAATACATTCACAACCAACCGTTAACATAATAAGTTCACTATTAATTAACTTTTTTAATTGATTTCTATTTATAGTGACATTAATATTTAAGTTTTTATCATATGGAATTAATGATGCACTATAACCATCACCAATAACTTCAAATACTACTTTACCATCTTTTCTTTTTATAATTTTATTAATTTTGCCTTTAAACTCATTCTTTTTGCTTAAAATTATTGAATTTACAATTACCCTGTCCCCACTTAATGCCCCATTTAAATCATTATGTTCAACAAAAATTTTATATCCATTATTGGTATGTACAATGCCGTTACCGGACTTATTAATTTCTATTTCACCAAATGCCATTCCCATATCATTTGAAAAGCATCTATAACCCTTTTTGATATCAAAAAACAAACATCCATCTTCAACAAGCTTATCTAAAGCGTCGTTAAAAATATTAGTTTGTTTTTCACCTTTTATTTTAAATCTAGTTCTTAACTCATCCTTTGTAAAAAAATTTTTAGTTTGTGCAAAAAAGTCTTTAAACATTACTTCTAATTCTTCCATAACCACACCTCTATCTAAAACAATTTTAGCACATACGGCAATGATAGTAAATAAAATTTTTCTCTTTTATTAAATTTTATTTAAGACTCAAAATAATAAAAAAGATTTATCACTTGGATAAATCATTAATTTACAATATGGCAGGGGTAGCAGGAGTTGAACCCACATCAGCGGTTTTGGAGACCGTTATTCTACCATTGAACTATACCCCTGTGACTAAATAATTATATCATAAAATTTTATAATCTTCAATATTTTTTTGCATATTATAAAATAGGTGATGAAATGGCTATAATAAATTACACAGATAAAGAAAGAGATTTACTTGCTAGACTCATGCGCGCCGAAGCATTAGGCGAGGGTAATCTTGGAATGCTTATGGTTGGGAATGTAGGCGTTAATAGAACAATTGGAAGGTGCCTTACTTTTAAAAGTATAACTACGATAAGCGATATGATATATCAGAATCCAGGGGGATTTTCGGGAATTGACAGTCCTTTATTTTTTAGCAATCCTACAACACAAGAAAGAGAACTAGCAAATAGAGTATTAAAGGGAGAGTATTATCACCCTGCAACAAATGCATTATGGTTTTATGCACCTAAAACAGGTGAAAATTGTAGGCCTACTTGGTATGATCAAAGAAATTCTGGAAGATATAAAAATCATTGCTTTTACGAACCTGACCCCAATATATGTCAAGAAATACATTAAAAAATTTCAAAAATATGTTGACACTTTGTTAAAATAATGCTATACTTTAGTAGTAACTTTGTTACTGCTGGGGAATTAGCTCAGTTGGCTAGAGCATCTGCCTTGCACGCAGGGGGTCAAGGGTTCGAGTCCCTTATTCTCCACCATATTGATTTTTAAACTCAGATTTAGTCTTAAAATCTGGTTTTTTTTATATCCTTAAAACCTTAAAAAAATTAATATAAAACCAATAACTATCTATATTTTTTAGCTATGTATATAGTACAGTTTTCATACGATAGCCATGTACAAATTTGTGATAATTAACTATTAGTAATTTATTTTTTTTCTTTAGTATGATATAATATACAAGTAATAGAGGAGGTACCAAAATGACATTTGATAGAATCGTCGATTTAGCAAAAAATGTAATAGATGTACTACTTGTATGGCTTGTATTATATTATGTGTTAAAAAGTTTAAGCAAAAATGTTAAAATGGTATTATTATTTAAAGGAATAATATTTATTTTAATTTTAAAAATACTTAGTGATATATTTGATTTAGTTACAATAGGATTTTTACTAGACTATGTAATTGAATGGGGAATACTTGCATTGATTGTAATATTTCAACCAGAAATTAGAAATGTATTAGAACAACTTGGTAGAAGTCAATTACTTGGTAGACATAAAGTACTCACCGTAGATGAAAGAGAAAGAGTTGTTTATGAAATAGTTAGCGCGATGGACTCACTTAGAAAAACTAGAACAGGAGCGCTTATAGTAATAGAAAGAGATAACAGTTTAAATGATTACATACAAAAATCAAAAAAAATTTATGCAGATATATCTAGCGATTTATTAATGTCTATATTTTTTCCCAATAATCCATTACACGATGGTGGTGTAATTATTCAAGGGGATAAAATTACATGCGCTAGAGCAGTTTTTCCAACAAGTGAAAATTCTAAATATATAAAAAGATTAGGAACACGCCATAGAGCATCACTAGGAATTGCAGAAATAACAGACTGTATATCATTAGTAGTATCTGAGGAAACAGGTAGACTTTCAATGGCTATGGGTGGCGAGTTACATTATAATTTGACACCAGATGAAATTAAAGTTATGTTGCTTGAAGAGTTGAGCCCTAAAAAATCGATAATAATCGAAGAAGAGGAGGAAAAATCTGATGAACAAAATAACTAATTTCTTTAAAAGTGTATTTAATTTTATTGATAGATATTTTATAATGCCAATAACCAGACTGGCATTTAGAATAACAAAAAAAATTAATGTTCCTAATAAAAAATTTGAATCATGGTTATCAAAACAGTCGACATTACTATTTCTATCTCTATTCTTAGCAATAGTGATATTTATAGTAGTTGATCAAAAAATAATAAATTTCTCTAGTCAATCTGCAGAGGTATTTAAAGATCAGAAAGTAAATGTAATATATAATGAAGAGCAATATGTTGTTGAAGGGTTACCAGAAAAAGTAGATGTAACATTAATAGGAAGAAAAGCAGAACTTTATATAGCAAAACAATCTTCAAGTAATGGTGTTACAGTAGATCTCACTGGACTTACCCCTGGAACTCATAAAGTAAACATACAATATGGTCAAGGATTATCAGGTATAGAATATAGTGTAAATCCAAGTGTTGCAACAGTTATAATTTATGAGAAAGTTTCAGATACGAGAAATCTTACCTATGATATAGTAAATGATAATAAGCTAGATACAACGTTAATAGTAAATGGTATTAAACTTAGTACAGATGAAGTAACAATTAGAGGCGCAGAATATAAAGTTAACCAAGTTGCAACTGTAAAAGCTTTAATTGACGTTGATAATTTATCTAAAAAGGAAGCAGGAATACAAACATTAAACGATATTACATTAAAAGCTTATGACAACGCTGGTAATGTTGTTGACGTTGAATTTGTTCCATCAAAAATAAGTGCGGAAGTTGATTTAGCATCTCCAAGTAAAAAGGTTACATTAAACTTTGTGCCAGAAGGAACTTTAGCAACTGGAAAATCAATGAGTGGTTACACCTTTAGTCAAAACGACGTTGTCGTTTATGGGGATAGTGAAACACTTTCAAAAGTAAATAGTTTAGATGTAATTGTAGATGTTTCAAATTTATCAGCTGATACATCATTTAGGGCAGAAATCAAGAAACCAACGGGAATTAAAACATTAAGCGTAAACTATGTTACAGTTTCATTAAATATAACTGATTCATCATCAGAACCAGTTCAATTTAATATTCCTTTAACCGGACTTAATGTAAGTGAAGGATTAATTGCTCAACCAATAAATAATGATAATGGATTTATAAATGTTGAGGTTCAAGGTGCAGCATCGGTATTATCAACAATAAATGAATCAGACATCACAGCATACGTTGATTTAACTGGATTAGGTGAAGGAACATATACAAGGGAAGTAATTGTTAAAGGAACAAATCCTCTAGCAATTTATAGATCTAAGAGATTAGAAGCAACAGTTACAATAAGTAAAAGAAAATAATAAAGAAGACACTCAAAAATTCTGAGTGCCTTTTATTTTGTTTCAATGTGATTGAATAATATACCTAAATTAATTAAACCACATATTCCTACAATAATATAAACAATTTTAGAAACCATAGAATCTCCAAAAATCCATTCTACTACATTAAAATCAAATAAACCTATTATTCCCCATACAATTGCACCTATTATTGTAAAAACTAAACAAGTTTTTTGTAATCCTTCCATAATTCCATCCTTTCTATCATTTTTTATTTTTTACATATATTAATAAATTATTCATAATAGTTGTTTTATACCATATAATTAATTGAAAAATGAGGTGAAATATGAAAAAAATAATTTTGTTTTTAGGAGTAGTTTTATTGCTGTCTGGATGTGGTAAATACAGTGATAAAGATTTAGTAAAGGATTTAAATAAAAAAATTAATGATTCAAAAGCATATCACATGACAGGAACTTTAGAAATTTATAGAAACGAGGAAAAATATACATATAGTGTTGATTCATCATATAAAGAAGAAGATAAATTTAAAGTTAATTTAATAAATCAAAATAATAATCATGAACAAATAATATTAAAAAATAAGCAAGATGTATATGTACTAACACCAACACTTAATAAAAGTTTTAAATTTCAAAGTGACTGGCCATATAATAATTCTCAAATATATTTACTACAACCAATACTAAAAGATATAACAAATGATAAAGATAGAACTTATGAAAAAGTAAGTGATGGATATGTAATAACAAGTAAAGTAAATTATTCGACAGAAAAGGATTTTAAAAATCAAAAAGTTTATGTAGATAAAGATAAGAATATAACAAAAATAGAAGTACTAGATACTAACAATAACGTAAGAATGAGTCTTACAATTATCGATATAGATTATAAGGCTAAATTTGATGATGACTATTTTGAAGCCAGTAAATATCAAAAAGAAATAATAGACAAAAAGGAAGAGAATAATCAAACAGGTAATAATGCAAGTGATAAAAATCAAACCAATACAAGCACTAATACAACAACATCAAAAATAGATCAAATCGTATATCCTATGTATTTACCAGTAGATACCAAATTAACAGGTCAAGATATAGTGGAAACAAATAACGGAGAAAGAGTAATATTAACTTTTGGAGGAGAATCATCATTTACAATCGTACAAGAAACTTTAGCAGATGTAAATTCTACTAATTATGTATATGGAGATCCTTATTTGATTTTAGACACTGTTGGTGCAATAACAGATTATTCAGTATCTTGGATAAGTAATGGAGTAGAATATTCTGTTATGTCAGATGCAATGGATGTGGATGAACTTTTAACCGTTGCTCAATCAATAAGTGTAGTTGCTTCAGCAAAATAGTAAAAAATATAGTATAAATCATTAAATAATTACTTCATTAATTTACATATCAAAACATACATGTTATAATATTAATTGGTGATTTATATGAAGACTGCAAGAATTAGAAATAATAAAAGTCAAAATAAACAAAAAACAGAAACTATAAGCGAAGAATACTCATTAAAAAAAATATCTATAACATTAATATCTTTAGTAGCTATATTCTTTATCTTTTATTTTATAACTACTGTAGTGGTTAAACCAAATAAAAATAATAATACAGATAATACTATGGTAGACTTTGATTCAACAAAAATAATACTTAGCCATTTGCTTGATAGAAAAGAAGAGGAATATTTTGTAATCGCATATAAGGGTGGAAAATCATCTTCTAAAGTAAATTATCAAGAATTATATAATACATATATAAATGACTATAAGAAAAAAGAAGGCTCACTAAACTTTTATAGTGCTGATTTAGATGATGTATTCAACAAAAATTTTATATCTGAAAATACAAATATAACAGATGATATAAATGAATTAAGATTAAACGATGAAGCTTTATTTAAAATAAAAAATGGTAAAATAGAAGAAAACTATATTGGACATTCAGATATAATAGAAAAATTATCAAGTTTGAAAAAGAGTTAGAAATATTTCTACTCTTTTTAGTATATAAAAAAAATATTTTCCTATACTAATAATGGTGATAAAATGGAACTTTTTATGATGTGTTTAAAAATATTTTTTGCAAGATTAATAGATGTATCACTTGGTACATTTAGAACTATTAATACAGTTAAAGGTAAAGATTTAATAGCAGCATTAATAGGTATAGTAGAAATAACAGTGTGGTTTTTAGTAGTAAAAGAGGCTTTAAATACAGATAATAATAGCTTATGGATAGTATTTTCATATGCAATGGGATTTTCTGTTGGTACTTATATTGGAGGAAAAGTATCCAAAATATTTATTAAATCTAATCTAGAAGTACAAGTTATTTTATCTAATAAAGATGATAGTATAGTAAATAAGATTAGAGAAAAGGGTTATGGAGTAACGGCTATAGAAGTTAAAGGAAGTAAGGATACTAAATATATGCTATATATTCAAATAAGGGATAATACACTAGAAAATTTAAAAAAGATAGTAAGGGAATTGGATAATAAAGCATTTATTGTAGTAAACGAAACAAAATATGTAGAAAATGGTTATTTTGCACTCGGAAAATAAATATAATTAACTGGTGATACTATGTTAATTATTAAAGGAATAATTATTGGTATAGGTAAAATAATACCTGGCGTGAGCGGATCTATGCTTGCGATTTCTATGGGAGTTTATAAAAAACTCATAGATTCTATCAATAATTTTTTTTGTAATCCGAAAGAAAATTTTTATTTTTTATCAAAAATAGCTACGGGAGTAGTAATTTCTGTAATATTTTTTAGTAATATAATAGTATTTTGTCTAGATAAATATTACTTAATAACAATATTCTTTTTTATAGGACTTATAGTGGGGAGCTTAAATGATATAAGAATAAATACAAAAAAAGGTAATAACTACATAGTATTTATAACATTTATATTAGTAACAATCTTAGGGCTAATTAATATAGATAATGATGTAGTTATAAAAAATAATTTAATAAATTTTGCATATTATATATTTGTAGGATTTATAGATGCAGTTACAATGGTTATACCAGGTATTAGTGGAACAGCAACGCTTATGATGATTGGAGCTTATAATAGTTTAATAAAAACTTATTCTACTATACTTGATTTTAGCATTTTAATAGATAATATAAAAATATTATTACCATTTATGATAGGGATATTTATAGGTGTGATTATTACAGTAAAAATTATTAACTATCTTTTTAAATATCACAAAGATAAAACATATAGCGCTATTTTAGGCTTTAGTATATCTACAATAGTATTAATGAGTATAAGGTGTCTTAATACGTCATACACATTTAATACGCTTATAACGGCATTTATTTTTCTATTTCTGGGTGTATTTATAATAAAAAAAATCAATCAATATATTACTAATGATTGATTTGATAAAGCATAATAAAACCTATTATTATAATTCCTATGCCTAAAAACATAAAACTAAATTCATTAAAGAGAATTATAGATAATAATATAAGCAAAATACTAATTAAACTAAAATACTTTATTAATTTATTTTTCACCAATAGATTCACTTCCATGTAAATTTAAATCAACTGTGTGTTTAGGCTTTCTTTTTTCTGGTGCTAGAGTTTCCACCCATTTTTTTCCGTCCCATTTTTTTACACAATTAGGTCCATACCACTGTTTTACAACTTTTTCTACATTATTATATGAATAAAATTTTCTTCCCTCAAATTCATATTCTCTAAATGGATAAACATCTTCCCTTTGAAATACTGGTTCATGCAAGAATTTTACCCATGGATAGGAAATTGTTTGACTTACTAATTTACTATTTTTATGTTTATTAGAGTATCTTTTTGAGATCCAAGAAGTAAATTTTTTGAATGGTATAGGATTTATATGAAGATTATCTAATAAAACTATAAAAGGCATTGCTATCTTTATTGCAGTTCTATTCAATTCATCTATAAATTTATTCTCACTCATATTGTCATATATGATTATATCTACGAATATTCCATCTCCTGATTTACATCTATTCTTTAATAAAAAATTTGTTTCTTCTATAAAAGTGTTCTTCTTTCTTATCTTCATTGATGGACCTGCTATAGTATTAAATCTTTTATCAGTTTCAAAGCATTGAAAATAAAAGTCATCACTTAAATCTTTCTTTAAAGCTTCAATAAACTTGGGCCAGTCCTTTCTTTCTACACACACATCAATATCATCGTCCCATGGAATAAAACCTTTATAGTTTACAATACCAAGCGCACTACCAGCAATTAAAGCATATGGAATTTTATTTTTAGTACATACTCTATGAATTTCATCCATAACAGTTAAAACTTCCATTTGTAAATCCCTAACAGTTATTTTTTCTCCATTTTTTTCACAAATTACATATTCTTCTCTTTCTAAAATACGGTCATCTTTTTTATTCACAATACCACTCCTTATACTAATTTTATATTAAAAGGGAAAATTAATCAAGAAATAATCACTATTATTTAAAATGTAGGCATTAATTTACACTTTTTTTAATAGTTAGAATACATTATTATAGAAATAATGAAAGGGTGGATTATATATGTGCAATAACAATAACGACCAAGAAAGTTGTCGTTGTATAGCCGAAATCCTTACAGTCATAAATGTACTTCAACAAAATGCAAATTGTTGTGGAGATACTTGTTTAGAAACTTGCGATAGAGGATTTTTAGGTTGTGGTACGACTACTTTAGGATGTAATACAAGACCAGTAGTTTTATATACTTGTTGTGGGAATGGAACTCCTTGGAGTATGCCAACAACTAGAGAAAACGTAGTATGCGGTACTGAAGGTGCTGTATGTTCAAATGTATTCAGAGTTGAAAAAATAGACGGATGCTGTGCAACATTTAGAGTTCTTGCAGAAAATCCTGATACAACATCTATGTATCCTTATGTAGCAACTAACTCATTCTTTACTATGAATTTAAATTGTTGCTGTGTTTTAAGATGTTTACCAGATACTTATGTAGAATGTATATAAAATATTTGGATTAAGTAAACCCCTAGATTCTTCTAGAGGTTTTTTATTAGAAAAAAATTTACGACTATGTTATAAATATTTGAATATGATTATTTAGGATATTGAATATAATTTTAATTTGTGGTAAACTATCTAATTATGGGAGGGAATTTATAATTTATGACATCAGAAGAAGTAAAAGAAGATTATATAAATGGTCGCTTTACAGTAATGTCAAATATTGATGAAGCAGTTGAAAAATTTCAAAAAGCTTTAAATAAAAAAGGAATAAGTCTTTCAAGTTTGAAACTTGTAGAAAGCAGAAAAAATTTTTTATTATACAAATATAATGATATGCTTATAGAATTGAATCCTATAGATTACCATGGAAAAAAATCATTAAAAGAATATATTTCAAATAGTAATTATATTTTAAAACCTTTAGATGAGACAACGATTAATTTAGAATTTGCAAAAATACGTATTACATTTTTACCAAAATTATCGTTTGAAAGTATTACAAGTAATGATTTAATTGAATTATACTGTAAATTACGCGATGATGGATATCTTTGGAATGATCCCAAGATAGAAGATATGTGTAAAGACGAAGAAGGTAACTGTTTATTATTAAATTATCGTAGTATTGTATATGTAAATGATTTAGATTTAGTTATGTATAGAGGTTATTTGGATACACATATTGAAACTTCAGGTGAATTAAATAAAATTTATTTGAAAAGAAAAAAACAATTAGAGAGAAAAGAATTAAGACAAAAAATTCTGACAAAATTTACAAACATTTTTAATAGTTAAAATAGCTATGCGTGTGCATAACTATTTTTTTAAAGATTTAATATCAATAATATCTGTTATAAGTATAAGATCATTATCCATAGTAATTATATAATTTTTGTTTCTTCCAATAATTCTTTTAGTAATTTTCTTATCCTTTAAAGTAATTTCTACATTAGCTTTATAAACATAATTTGGAGAAGAAAAAATATCATTGATTTTTTGAAGAACATTTCTTGTATCAATAGAATCCTCTATATTATTACTTCTTTCATTGCTATAAAATACACTTTTATTATTATCAAATTTTTTATCAATCTTATTATGAAATACTTTAGGTAAATCTTTCATATCAATCAATCCTTTCAAGTTTTAAAACATATATAATCTATAAAAAAATTTTAGATTATAACACTCAATAAAATATATTAATAAATTTTATAAATAGAACTTAATAAGTAAAATATCATATATTATATTGAGGTGAATTTATGTACAGAATATATCAGGTGGAATATGGAGATACAATTGATTCTATAGCAAATAAAACTAATACTACTAGTAACAATATAAAAAATATAAATGGATTAAATAATGATTCTGAGTTAATAGTAGGTGGTTTAATAATAGTACCTAGAGAAAGTGAACAAGTATTTGAAAATTATAGAGTTAAAAAAGGTGATTCTATTTATTCTATAGCTAAAATGTATAACGTAAATCCAGAAACTTTACTTTTATTAAATGGATTAAATAAGGATGACTATATATATCCTAATCAAGAAATAATCGTTCCAAAACAAGATGTTTTAGTATATGTAACCAAAGAGGGAGATACAATAAATGGAATATTAAATAACTTTGGTGTAGATGCGAATACATTTAATAGTGAAAATGAAAGAGTATTCGTTATGGAAGATCAATTAGTTGTTCATAAAAAAGAGGGAAGATAGGTTAAATAGAACATTAATACAAAAGTGTATAATTCATAAAAAAGTTCCATAACTCTTTTTTTTTTCTTTAAAATAAGTTATAATTAATCTAGAATTTATAAAATTGAAAGGTAGATAATTATGCAGGAAAATGTTTATAACAGTTTTAGTGTACTAAGAAATTACGGGGAAGATTTAACCTCTAAAAGATATCTAACAGATCCATCAATAGCTCGTGATGAAGAATTAAAAAAATTGATGATGGTTTTACTTACCCCAGAAAAATCTGCACTTTTAATAGGTAAAGCAGGTGTTGGTAAAACATCTATAGTAGAGGGTTTATCTTTTAGAATACTAAATAATATGGTTCCAAATGCACTAAAGGGATATAGAGTTATTAAAGTAAATTCGTCTTCACTACTTGGTAAAATAAATTATAATGGTAGAGAAGAAATGGTAATAACACTTTTAGTAGAAGAATTAAAAAATGTTTCAAAAACTATATTATTTATAGATGAAATACATACATTAATTGGAAATAATAGTGAAACATCAATGGATTTAGCAAATATCTTAAAACCAGCTATAGATAGAGGCGCAATTAAACTAGTAGGTGCGACAACAGATATAGAATATAATACATATATAATAAGAGATAGAGCATTTTTAAGAAGATTTGAACGTATAGATATTTTAGAGCCAACTGAGGCAACAACTGTTGAAATTTTATTTAAAAGTTTGCCTAAAATAGAAGCATCTACTGGTATAAAATTTAAATATAATGAATATGTAACAAGGCTTTTACTTGAATCTATAGTAAGTGCGACAAGCGAGTACAAAAGAGTTTACGGACTAGGAGCCATGTATCCAGATATATGTTTTTCAGTACTTACAGCAGCATTTTCAGAGGCATTATTTCAAAATAGACAATTTGTTAATGTATTAGATGTTTATAACGCTATAAAAAATAGTAAAAGAATATATCCAGATTCAATAGTAAAGGAATTAAGATTGTTCAAAGAAAAGTTTAAAGATGTGTGTGCCCAAGATTCAATAATATTACCAGATGTAGATATATCTGAACTTGAAAAAATGGAATAAACTTTAGGAGGTAGAAATGAAAAAAATCCCAAGTAAAAATTATATAATATTAATAATATTATTAGTAGTAACAATACTATTAACCCTTGGCCTTTCAAATATGCATAATCTTCAAAATAAGACAATTTCCGAATTTTACAAATATTCAAATAAAATAAAACCAGATGATTTTGATATATATACATTAGAAAATCCGGATTCAATAATATATATATCTGATAAGTATGATTTATCTTATAACGAATTTGAAGAATCCCTTAAGGCAAAAATAGATGAATTAAACTTACATGATAGGTTAGTATATATAGATAAAAATGAAATACAAGAAAAATTTATAAACAAGTTGCATAAGAAATACGGGATAGATATAAAAATAGAAAATACTCCAGTGGTAATGATTATTATTGATAATAAAAATTTAAAGAACATTTACATTGATTCGGATACAGATGTGGATACATTTATAGACTATAAGGTGTTTAAATGATAAATATAGTTTTATATGAACCTGAAATTCCTCAAAATACTGGAAATATTATGAGAACATGTGCAGGAACCTATACAAAACTTCATTTAATTAAACCACTTGGATTTTCATTAAGTGACAAATACTTAAAACGAAGCGGAGTCAATTATATAGAACACTGTGATTATGAGGTATATGAAGATTATAATGATTTTCTAGAAAAGAATAAAGAAGGAGAATTCTACTACTTAACTAGATATGGTAAAAAGCCACATAGTGATTTTGACTTTAGTGATAAAAATAAAAATATATATTTGGTGTTTGGTAAAGAAAGTACTGGCATCCCAAAGGAAATATTATCAAGTCATTTAGATAGATGCTTGAGGATACCGACTAATGCAAATATTAGAGCTCTTAATTTATCAAATTGCGTTGCCCTTGTGTTATTTGAAGTGTTAAGACAACAAGATTATCCAAATCTTTCTAAAGTAGAGATAATTAAAGGTGAAGACTTTTTAGAAAAATAAGTGTTGTATTTCGCACAAAAAAATGTTATTATATATAGTGTAGAAGAATATGGAGGGAGTTTATGACTGAAATAATAGAGTATATTACATCAAATTATACTTGGTTTTTAGGTGGAGCAATTATAATTGTACTTGCTATTATAGGTTATTATGCCGATAAAACCAATTTTGGTCAGGGTAAATCTAAATTAAAAAATGAGCAAAATAATAAGAAACAGGATAAATTTGAATTAGATAAAATAGCAAATGATAATTCAAAAGAAATAGAAGATGAAGATAATCAGGAGATTATTAATGCTAAGGAAATATTTGAAGAAAATAGTTTAGAAGATATACCAAATGATGAATATAGTAATTCAGAAGATTTAAATAAAGAATACTATAATATTTTTGATGAAAATAATAAAATAATAAATAAAAATGAGCAAGATGAATATAATTTTAATCCAGATAATGTCTTTAATATACCTGAGACTTCTAATTTAAATCAAAGTGAAGACTTATTATTTTCGCCAGAACTAAATGATTTAGAAATTAATAATTTTAGTGGAGATATTCAGAATCAAAATAACAATATATTAGATAATATATCAAATATAAATAAAGAATCCCAATTATATAATAATGAATTAACAGATACATTAATTAATAATGATGAAGAAAAAACAAATCAAGAGTTAAATCTTAACTTACTCACATCAAATGAAGACAATGAATTAAAAATTCCAATAAATATAGAGGAAAATAAAACTGATGACCAAATGATTCAAGCTAACTTTGAAAAGTTTGATGAACAGTTTAATACAATCATTCCAAAAAAAGAAATTGTAAATAGTGAACTTTTAGAAGATATTGATGAATTATCATTAGATAAATCTAAAAAATTTACTATTGATGATATTCCGGATTTAGATGATGTAGATTTACCAGAAATTAGAGAAACAAAAATTTCAGAAAATGATATTTGGAAATTCTAAAAAAGCGCTAATGAAGTATACCACCTTTGTTAGCGCTTTTTATTTTTTTACTGATAAATTTATAATCTCATCAATATTATCATCTTTAGCCATTATATTTTTATGTGATTCACCACATCTATCACATTTATAAACTATCTTATATGTACCCTTGAACTTCTCTATTCCAACGGGCCTTAATAGCCCCCTACAATTATTTAACCTATCCCCTGGATTTATGTCGACATGTTTAGAATATAAACAAAATGGACAATGATCCCTTGCAGAATATTTAAGCTTTTGAACAGTGACCCCACAATTTTCACATATAAAAGATTCATCAATCATATTAAACTTTTTCATAAATAATCCTTCCATGATAAATAATTATATCTAATGCTATACCAATTATATAATATTAACAATATAATTGTAAATAAAATTTATAGACTTTTTTTTATTGATGTGATATAGTTTTTAAGAAAGCAATAGAAAAGTGGTAGATTATAATATGAATAACACGAGTTTAAAAAATGATAGAAAAAACTTTTCTACATATGAAATAATTTTAATAATAATAATGTCATTAATTGTAGGATTTTGCATAGGTAGGATTTTTAGTAAATCAAGTGTAGTAACAAAAAAGGAAAAGATAAGTGATGAATATCTATCTGAATTAATAAAAAATTATAATTTTATATTAGATAATTATTATGATGATATAGATAGACAAAAATTAATAGATAGCGCAATATCTGGAATGATGGAATCATTAGATGATCCACATTCAATATACTTTGATGAATCGGAAACAAATAACTTTAATATAACATTAGATGGTAGTTATGATGGGATAGGAGTTCAAATCTCAAAAGAATTAGATACTGGATATATGGTAATATTAAATATATTTAAAAATTCGCCTGCATTTGATTCAGGACTAAAAGTAGGCGATAAAATTATATCAGTAGAAAATATAGAATCAAAAAATATGTCAGCAAGCGAGTTTAGTGACTTAATAAAAAAGAATAAAAAATCAGAACTTGCAATGAAAATACTAAGAGACAATAAAGAACTTGATATAAAATTAAAAAAGGATACAATAACACTAGATTCAGTTGTTTCGGAAATATATAAGGAAGAAAATAAAAAAATAGGATATATCTATATAGGAATATTTGCAAACAATACAGCAGAACAATTTAAATCACAATTGAAAAAATTAGAAGATGAAAAAATAGATTCATTAATTATAGATGTTAGAGGTAATACCGGTGGACACCTAACATCTGTAGATGAAATCCTTAAAATATTCTTGAATTCCAAACAGGTAATGTATCAATTTGAAAAAAACAAAAAAATTACTAAAACATATGGTAGGGGTAACTCAAATAAAGAATATGATATTGTGTTACTATGTGATGAAACGAGTGCTTCGGCATCAGAAGTATTAGTGGCAGGATTAAAAGAAAATTTGGGTTCTACTGTAATTGGAAAGAAAACATATGGTAAGGGTACAGTTCAAGAACTTGTTACATTACCAAGTGGGACACAATACAAAATCACAGTAAAAAAATGGTTAACACCAAATGGAAACTGGATAAACTCAACAAAGGGAATATTGCCAGATATAGAAGTAGACCTAGAAGATAAATACTATCAAACATATGAGGATAGTGATGATACGCAACTTCAAAAGGCTATAGAATATTTAAAAAACAAATAATAAACAAGTTTAAAAATAATAAATAGGTATGTTTATTATTTTTTTATCAACTACAATTTATTCTTATTTTAAAAAAAATGTGCTATAATCTTTTTAGGTGATTAAATTTGAAAAACATGTGTATAGGTGATAAATTAGAAATACAATGCTACAAGCATAATAAAAAAGTACATAGGGCTTGGTCTGAAGCTGTTGTATTGGATGTAAAAAAGGATTATATAGTATTCGGTAATAATAAAACATTGGTTACTGAGTCAGAAGGAACAATTTGGAGAACAAAGGAACCTGCTATTATGTATTTTTTTAAAAACGAATGGTATAACATAATAGCACAAATGAAAAAAGATGGCATATATTATTATTGTAACATAGCAACGCCTTTTATAATAGAAGATAATACAATAAAATATATAGATTATGATTTAGACCTTAGAATATTTCCAAAAGGTGATTATAAAATATTAGATAAATTAGAATATCAGTATCATAAAAATAAGATGAACTACTCAGATGATTTAGACAAAGTAATAAATAATGCACTAAAGGAATTAATAGAAAAGTACAAATCTGGTTCAGCTATGTTTAATGAAAAAATAAATAAGGAATATTTAAATCAATATATAAAATTAAAGAAAGAATCAGAAAGTAGTAATTTTATGTAACTTAATGAATATAATAAAATTGAAAAATGAATATAATAATAAAAAAAGTATTGACATTCTTTTTTTTGTTTGATATATTATAGGAGTTTTCGAAAAAAAGGAAACAATATAACAAGTAAAATTAATTTCAAAAAAATTAAAAAAAGTATTGACTTTAAAATTCAAATTTGTTATATTAGTATCACGTTGTGTGAAAAAAGAATTTCACATTCGTAAAAAAAATGTCAAATCAAAAAAAAATAAATATTTTTCAAAAAAAGTATTGACTTTAAAAGTATGATTTGATATACTGTGTTTGCTCTTCCAAAAAGGGAGCAAGAATGATCTTTGAAAACTGAGCAAAATGTCAATTCACTATTAGTTAGGAAAAAACAATTCAAATTCAAAAAATAATATATTTTTTTGGAGAGTTTGATCCTGGCTCAGGATGAACGCTGGCGGCATGCCTAAGACATGCAAGTCGAACGAAGTGGCCCAACAAGAACTATGTGCTTGCACAGAGTTTGCGATGGAATTTCCACTTAGTGGCAGACGGGTGAGTAACACGTAAGTAACCTACCTCAGAGACTGGAATAATGTCTGGAAACGGACACTAATACCGGATAATTCATAATTAGATAACTAATTATGCTAAAAGGAGCGTTTGCTTCACTTTGAGATGGGCTTGCGGCGTATTAACTAGTTGGTGGGGTAATGGCCTACCAAGGTGACGATGCGTAGCCGAACTGAGAGGTTGATCGGCCACATTGGGACTGAGACACGG
>CAJTZY010000013.1 GCA_910584085.1 uncultured Bacilli bacterium
GACTTTTAGTCTACTTTTTCTACTATATTTATAGTATCACTTATTTCTCATTTTTGCAATACAAAAAAGAAAAAATTATTTTTGACTAATTTTTTCTTTCTTAGACATTACCCAATCATAAGTATTATTTATAAGTTTTGAGTTACAATATTCACATACTCCAGTAGCATTTCCTTTAACCTTCGCACCACATCTAGGACATATATCTATTTTCTTTTCTTCTTTTGATTTAACAAATGTTAAAATATAAGTATTATTAAACTTTCTATTACTTGTTCCTCTTAAAACTTTACCTGTATTTATATCTTCTATATAATCATAGAATTCAGTATTTACTAATACTTTGGCAATATAAGTATTATTTTCTTCAACTAAACTAATTAATCCGGATTTAATGAGGTTGAAATCTTTCATAGTGTTTTTTTGATTTTTTATTTTAAGTGCCTCTAAATCCATAAGATATGTATTATAAAGTTCATCTGTTAATAATTCTTTTAATTTATCATAATCAAAATTCATCCATGCAATTTGTATATCATAAAACATTTGATATGCTTTTTCATTAAACTCTTCTATATTAAAGTTAGTAATTACTTTATTTGCTTCATCTTGAGTTATAAATTTAATATTTGTGGTATTAGTTGAAATATTATTTATTACTTTTTTACTTCTTTTTACTGCATTTATAATAATTATAATAACAAATATTAAAATAATTAAATCAAATATTCCAAAAGATCCGCTACCACTATATGAGGAAGAATCATCACTCCAAGAACTACTACTATCAAAGGATGTTCCACTATCCGAGAAATCATAATCAGTATCCCAGCCACTATCTGCTTTTACTTTTACATAATTACTTGAAAACAATATTATTCCAATAACAAGTATAGTTAAACATATATAATTAACTACGCTTTTTTTCATATTACCACCTATTTCATTTTACAAAAAAAGATTGAAAAAATCAATCTATAATATTATACATAATACAAAGAAGGCAACTCCAAGAATAGCTGTTGTATAAGTTATAAAAAGTTCTCCTCCTCTTTCTTTTCTATTTTTAAATAAATCATCATTACCACCAGTAATTATAGAAGATGCACCTTCTGCTTTACCACTTTGAAGTAAGACAATTGCAATTATAAGAATTGATACTATAATTAATAATGTAGTCATTTATGTCCTCCTAACTGTATATAATTTATCACAAAATACATAATAAATCAAGCTTTATCAATTATATAAGTTGTAATATTATCTAAACTTATATTTTTTATTATATTTTTCATATCTTTTATATTAAGTTCATCTATTTTTTTATAATCATCTAATACTATCTCACCATAATTCATGATATTACCCATTATTTTATTATTTATTGAATAAATACTATCACTTCTATAAATACAGTTACTTTTTCTAACTTTTTTCTTTCTATCTAAATCTTCCTCACTTATACTCAAATCTTTTAATTCTTCACCAATTAGTTCTAATACTTTATCTGAATTATTTGATTCTAACATTATCATAATTAATATATGCTTATCAGTATTTATTAATGTTATATCTATATCATGTGTTATTAAATTTAGGTTATGTAAATCTTCATTAAGTTTAGACGTATTGCCTAACTTTATATCTAACATTATACTTAGGTATGTTTTTATATCGCTTATATTCTTTTTTATTTTAGAACAATCTATTTTATAACCTATTCCTATTTTTGGAATTTCTATATCCATAGATACTTTTTCTAATTTTTTTTCTACTTTATTAGGTTCATCATATTCTTTAATTTTAACCTGCTCGAATTTATCGAATTTTTTATTTTCTTGGTTAATTTTTACAAGTTCTATTACTTCATTTGGATCAACATTACCAGTAACAATTAAAAACATATTAGCTGGGTGATAAAAAGTATTATAACACCTATATAAGTCATCTTTTGTTATAGAATATACATCTTTTACTGTACCTGCTATAGGATATTTTATTGGGTGATTTATAAATGAATTATAAATTATTCCATCATACATTTTAAAAAATGGTTCATCAGCATACATGTTTATTTCTTGTTCAATAATTCCCTTTTCTTTTTCTACATTTTCATCTGTAAAATATGGTTCTTGTACATAATCAAGTAAATAATTTAAATTATCATTAAATGAATTAGCTCCGCTAAAAAGGTAGGTTGTCTTATAATTAGATGTATTTGCATTTGCATCGCATCCTCTTTCTGAATAAAAGGTAAAAGGATCGACATCATCTTTTTGTTCAAACATTTTATGTTCTAAAAAATGGGCAACTCCAAGTGGTACTTTAATCATTTTTTTACTACCATTTGGAATAAATTCATCATAAGCAGATCCAAATTTTGTACTAAATGTTGCATATATGCCATTTACATTTTCTTTAGGAACTATATATACTTCTAAGCCATTATCTAATGTTTCCTGATAAAGTTCTAAATCTAATTTTTCTAGTTTACTTTTCTTCATTTGTTTCACCTTCCAATAAATATATAGTATCTAAATGTATTTTTGAAGCAAGCTTTACGACATCCTTTGCTGTAACTTTATTTATTTTCATAAATCTAGTATCTAAATCATCACTATTCAAATACTCTATTCCAGCATATAAACTTAGTAGACTTTGTGGATTATCTTCAAGTTCTTTTAAACTATTAACATAAGTAATTTTAGCCTTTATTATATCTTCATTTGAAAATTTACCTTTTTTCATATTATAAATTTCTCTTTTTATAAGCGCTAAAGCCTTTTTAAAATCATCTTTATTTATACCAGCATTTATTGTTAAAATACTATTTAATGGTTGGCCTACAGAGGATATGTAATAACACAAACTATTTTTTTCTCTAACTGTTTTAAATAATTTTGAATCCGGTCCACCACCTAATATATATGAATAAACATTTAAAACATATCTAAGTTCAAAATCAGTCATCTTATCTATTTTATATCCTAAAACTAATTTGCTTTGATTAATTTTTTGTTTTTCTTTAACTGTTTTAGGTATAATTCTAGTTTTTTTAGGCCTTATAAAATGAGATTCACTTGGTTTTTTTAATGTTTTAATATTAGAAAAGTTATCTTCTATTATCTTTTTAATATGTCTTTCATTTACATTACCTATTACAAATATATCCATAATATCACTATTTAAAATAGAGTTATAATACTTATATAATTTTTTACTATCAAGCGATTCTAAATCTTCTAGGTAACCTGCACTTCTATACGATATATATGAATTAGGTTCCATATTTTCTAAGCATCTTATTTTACTATAACTATCAGGATTTTCTCTACTAGAAATTATATTATCTTTAAGTAGATTATAAGCAAGATTAAAATTTTCTTCTTTAAATCTTATCCCACCTGATTTTTTTTCTATATTTGGTTTAAAAACTAAATCTGCCAAAAATTTTATAGATTTATCTAACATTCCCTTTTCAGTATATTCTTCATTTAAAAATGTTACATCAAATCCCATAACGTTATATTTTCCTGATATATAATTCATTCCTCCGTAATATAAATCATATAAATTCTCAGTTGCTATAGACATGAGCCTTTTTGTTGGATATTCTAAGGTTGAATCACAAAGCATATTTATAATCATATTTCTACTAGTTATTTCATCTTTAACAAGTTTTCTTTTAAAATTTACTTTTACTGTAATTGTTTTAAATTTATCAGTTTTTATAATATGAAGATTATACGAATATGTACTTATTTTTTTATATTTCACCTAAATCACCTCTATCTATTAGTATGTGTTAAAAGATTATAAACTAATCGCTGTTTCTAATGCAATTTTAATCATTTCATTAAATGAGTTTTGTCTATCCAAAGAAGTTGTTTCTTTTTTAGTTATTAAATTATCAGATATTGTTAAAATACATGTAGCATTTTTTTTAAATTTTAATGCATTGTAGAAAAGTGCGAAAGATTCCATTTCAGCACACAAACACTTTTTATTATTATATAAATCTATAATATCTATATCATTATAAAATACATCTGTAGAATGTACTCTACCCTCTATTATTTTTTTGTTTAACTTTTTAGAAATTTCTCTAACTTTATTATTTAAGTATTCGCTTGATTTTATTATATTACCATTAAATCCCTGAACTTTAGCAAAACTAGATTCAGTATAACAATCACTCACTAATACAACATCATATAAATTTATATCTTTTGTATATGATCCTGCAGAACCTATTCTAATAATGTTTTCTACATTATAAAATTTATATAATTCGTAAGAATATATTCCAATACTTGGCATACCCATACCACTTGCCATTACTGTTATTTTTTTCCCTTTATAAAGTCCTGTATAAGCATACATGTTCCTTACACTATTTACAAGAGTTACATCAGTTAAATAATTATCTGCTATATATTTAGCTCTAAGTGGATCACCTGGCATAAGTACTGTTTTTGCAATCTCGTCTGTTTTTGCTTCATTATGTGGTGTCATAAATCTCCTCCATTCGTATATGTTAATTATACCATATTAAGAAAAAAAAGATAACATGTATTCATGTATCTTTTTACTGCCTTTTTAATACTTAACGTATTGTAGTCTAATGTACTAGGCAGCTAAGTACATTATTATTATAACTAATCTTCTATTTTATATTCATATGTTTTTACATTAATTGCAATACCTATTACTAATATATATGAAATTATATATGTAATTAACATAAGTATAACTATATTAGATAAACTTCCATAAAATATATCATAATTTGAAAAATGAGTTACCCAGTAGGAATAAACTTGAATTACAATAATCCAACTAAGAGTTGTAAAAACTGCTCCTCTTGTTGTATGTCTACTCATAATTTTCCAGTCTGGGGCAATTGTATATATAAGCTTTACATTAAAAAATATTATAAATATAGAAAATGGCCACTTTAAAATAATAAATAGATTATATATAAGTTTAGATAACCCTTTATCTGGTATTTGTTTTAATAATAAACTCAAAATATAATTACCAAATCCTAAAAATCCTAACATAAATATAAATAATAAGATTATTAAAATGATAATAAACATTGCTTTTATTCTTCTTTTTATATAGTCTGAATTAGGAAATCCATATAAATTATTACTTACAAGTATTATTGCATGCGCACCATTACTTGCTAAAAAGAATCCAATAATCATAAATATTCCTATATTCATATCGAATCCCTTACCTTGAACAAAGGATAAAAGAACATCTGCTACATCAACTGGTAATGTAGTATTTATTACGTTTGAAAGTGAATCTATATTTATAGAAAATCTTGATGCAATAACACCTATTAAAGTAAGTATTGGAAACATGGATAATACTAAAAAAAAGGCAAGATTACCTGGCAAATATGACATGCTAGGTGTCATAATAATTTCATATAATTTTTTAAAATATATTTTTATTTTTTTCATATAATCCTACTTATCATTTACATGAATTAATCCTTTAGAAACTTCTTCTAAAGCTTTTCCAATATTTTTTGATGATTTATATTCACTTAATTGATAATATTCCTCTTCTTCCATTTCTTTTACTCTTTTAGCAACAATATTTACAAGTAAAAATTTTGAACCAACTTGATTAAGTAATTTATCTATTGATGGATATATCATAAATTCGCCTCCTTATTGTTATATTTAGAATATAACATATTTTTAATTAATTCAAGCAAAATACGTAAACTTGACATTTTTTTACATTATTTAATTACATCTAATATTAGTTTTGGAATAGCTTCTAATTCATTATCTATTTTATAGCATGAAAGGATTTCACTAATATTTACATCTTTCTCTTTAATATATACCTTTATAAGTTCTTCATCTTTTTCTACATAATCTCCAACTTTTTTATTTAATACAAGTCCTACTTCATAATCAATTTTATCATCTATTGTATTTCTTCCAGCACCTAAATTTTTTGCAATCTCACCAAGCTTTAATGCATCTATTTTATTAATATACCCTGATTTATCACTTTTAATAGAAAAAACCTTATTAGATACCCTTATTTTATTTATATCTCCGCCCTGATTTGTAACTAATTCTTCGAACTTTTTATATGCCTCTCCATTATTTAATTGTTTAAATAATAAATTTTTAGCATCATTATTAGGTATTTTATTGACTGCACCTATTATGATTGAACATAGTGTCATTACGACTTCAAGTAAATCACTTGGTCCATTTCCTTTTAATGTATTTATGGCCTCTATTACTTCAAGTGAATTTCCAATTGCAAAGCCTAGTGGTTCTTCCATATTTGTGATAAGACATATTGTTGGCTTTCTATAACTCTTACCTATTTTTACCATTAAACTGGCAAGTTTTCTTGCATCATCTATGTTTTTCATAAGAGCTCCATTACCTACTTTTACATCAATCATAATTATATCAGCGCCACTAGCAAGTTTTTTTGACATTATACTAGAAGCAATAAGTGGGATTGACTCTACAGTTCCCGTAACATCACGCAAAGCGTATATCTTTTTATCGGCTGGCACTAAATTTCCTGTTTGGCTAACAAGTGCGATATTTATATTATTTACCTGATCTATAAATTTATCCTCAGTAATTTTTGTATTAAAACCTTTAATAGATTCTAATTTATCAATAGTTCCACCTGTATGTCCTAATCCTCTACCACTCATTTTTGCTATTTTTATACCAAGGGAAGCTAAAAGAGGCGCTAAAACTAAGGTTACTTTATCTCCAACTCCACCTGTTGAATGTTTATCTACAACTATACCATCTATTTTACTTAAGTCTATTATATCTCCACTCTTTAACATTATATCGGTTAAATCTATAGTTTCTCTTTCGTTCATACCATTTAACACTATTGCCATTAGTAAGGAACTCATTTGATAATCCTTTATCTTATTATTAACATATCCATTTACAGCGAACTCTATTTCTTCACGTGTAAGTTCTTTATTTAATCTTTTTTTATTTATTATATCTATAATTGTCATATCATCACCTATTATAAGTATAACATAAAAAAATATTTTTTAGTATATTTTTATAATATTAATTTACAGCATATGTAGTTTCAAATATTCTCTCATCACTTGAGTATTCCATTACAAATTCGTTATCATGCTTACATATTATTATTCCTATAGTTTTGTCATGACTCATACCTTTTATATTTTTATCTATATAATTCATATATATTTGTATTTGACCTATGTGTTCCTTCTTTAGTTCTGTCACCTTTAATTCTACTACTACAAATGAATTATATTTATAGTTAAATAAAAGTAAATCTATATAGTTATATCTATTTCCTATTTTTATTTTATATTCTTTTTCTATATAACTAAAACCATCACCCAGCTCTTTTAAAAAATCATCTAAATCTTCTAATATTAACTGTTTTAGAATTTTTTCTGATATATTTTTATAATCATATCTATTTTTTACTATTATGGGATTTTTGACAAAATCAGTTATTTTATTTTCTTCTTTTTTTATTAATTTTTCTTTTGTTTTATCATCCAATCTTTCATATTCCTTATTTTTTATTTTATTTCTAAGATCTCTAACTGATAGGTTTTGTTCTTCTGTTATTTTTATATAATAATTTATTTCATTTATATTTTGTAGTGGTAAAAATTCTGAATAGTGGCTCCAACTTAATTGTGTCGACAATGTCGACCATTTTTGATTTGAAAATAAAATATAAAATTGTCTCATTCTTCTAAGTGTTCTTTCTGTATATTTTTTATTTAATTCACACATTAATTTTTCTGAATATCGATTTATTACACTTTCACCATATTTTTTACCAGCATCATTTAATAATCTTCCAACATTATAATAGGTATTAAGATCACTTCTATTTTTACTATAATCTTTTACTTTTTTGTATACTTCATTATTTACTAGTTCATTTTTAATTTCGTTATAATAGTTCATATTTACCTCCTTGAATTAAGAGTTTATCACAGTAACTAAAATTAATCAAAAGTACAATTTTTAATCTTCTGCATTAATAATTTTGCAATATTTTTATTTTAAACCAGAAATTTTTGAATAATTGTAAAAATTATTAAGCATTTTTTTATAAAATTAAAAAAGAAAAAAGTTTTAACTTTTACTTTTTTCCTTAAACATTGCTATTATTTTTTTATAATCAGCTTCATTAAACATCTTTTTTTCAAATGTTAAATAATCCCTAGATTTTTTAAATTTAACTTTAAAGCAATCCCTTTCAACGACAATTTTATTTATTTTATTATATTTATAATCCGTTTTAGAATTATTTACGGTTACAGAAAATTTATTAGGAGTAAGTTCAATTGTATATTTTCCATATGTATTATAATTAAGCATTTCATTAACTTTTAAATATGCAGCTACATATAATTTATTTAACAAAAATATTACTACTAATAGTCCAATTATAAATACTGGTAAATATATTAAAGAAACTTTATTAAATGTTAAACACATATAAATTACAATTCCTATTATAAATAATACTATATTATTTACCTTTCTAGCTCTTAGTAAATATTTTTTATAATCTTTTTTACTATATTCAAAACTTACTTTCACTTTAACATTCCTTTCAAAAACTCTCCTGTGTAACTACCACTTACTTTAGATACTTCTTCAGGTGTGCCTGTTGCAACAATAGTTCCGCCTCCAGTACCGCCTTCTGGACCTAAATCAATTATATAATCAGCTACTTTTATAACATCAAGATTATGTTCAATTACTAAAACAGTATCTCCGTTTTCTACTATTCTATTTAATATTTCTAGTAATTTCTTTATATCGTGTGTATGAAGCCCTGTTGTAGGTTCATCTAATATAAATAAACTTTTACCTGTAGGCTTCTTTTGTAATTCCTTAGCAAGTTTTACACGACCTGCCTCTCCACCTGAAAGTGTAGGCGCGCTTTGTCCAAGTTTTATATAAGAAAGTCCAACATCCATAAGCACCTGTAATTTATCTTTTACTTTTGGAATATTTTTAAAGAATTCTAAAGCTTCTTCTACGTTCATTTCAAGAACGTCATAAATATTTTTTTCTTTATATTTTATTTGTAGTGTTTCTCTATTATATCTAGTACCATGACACACCTCACATGGGACATATACATCTGGCAAGAAATGCATTTCTATTTTTTTTACTCCATCTCCAAAGCAAGCTTCACACCTTCCGCCTTTAACATTGAATGAAAATCTTCCTTTATCATAGCCTCTCATTTTTGCTTCCTTAGTTGATGCGAATACATCTCTGATATCATCAAATACTCCTACATAAGTTGCAGGATTACTACGTGGAGTTCTTCCAATTGGTGCCTGTGATATATCTATTACTTTGTCTATATTTTCAAGACCTAATATTTTTTTATGTTTACCTGGTTTTAATTTAGATTTATAAAGATTTGCAGCAACAGTTTTATATAAAACTTCATTTACTAAACTACTTTTACCACTTCCACTTACTCCAGTTACACATATAAATTTTCCAAGTGGAAATTTTACATTAACGTTCTTTAAATTATTTTCAGTAGCACCCTTAACTTCTAAATATTTGCCACTACCCTTTCTTCTTTTTTTAGGAACTTCTATCTTAAGTTTACCACCTAAATATTTTCCAGTTAAACTATTATCATTTTCCATAACCTCTTTAGGTGTTCCTGCTGCGACAATCTCACCGCCATGTATTCCAGCAAGTGGCCCAACATCAACCAAATAATCTGCTGCAAGCATAGTATCTGTATCGTGTTCAACTACAACAAGTGTATTTCCTAAATCTCTCATTTCAAGTAATGAATTTATTAATCTAGCATTATCTCTTTGGTGAAGTCCTATACTTGGTTCATCAAGAACGTATAATACTCCAGTTAAATGGGACCCTATTTGTGTTGCAAGTCTAATTCTGCCTGCTTCTCCTCCACTAAGTGTTCCTGCCATTCTATCTAAAGTTAAATAACTAAGTCCAACATTAATTAAAAATTTAAGTCTATCTTTTATTTCTTTTAAAATTAATTCTGCTATCTTCGCTTGCTCTTTATTTAACTTTAAATTACTTAAAAATTCATATAATTCTTGTATAGACATCTTTGTCATTTCGTATATATTTTTTTTATTTATTTTTACAGCCAGTACCGATTCATTTAAACGAGCCCCATGACAGGTTGTACAAGGAAGTTCCATCATAAATTTTTCTAACCATTCTCTTATCCAACCACTTTTAGTTTCTATATAACGTCTCTCTAAATTATTTATTATTCCTTCAAAGTAATCAGTTGTTTTTCTTGTATTACCATTGTTAGCAATATAATTAAATTCAAGTGGTTCATTTGAACCATATAAAATTAAATCGAGTTCTGATTTTTTCAAGTCTTTTATTGGTTTATTTAAGTCTATATTATAATGTTTTGCGAGTGTTATTATCTGTGTATTTGAAATAGAAGCATCCATATTATAAGCAACTATTCCACCATCCATAATACTTTTATCTTTATCAGGAATTATTAAATCTTCATCTATTTTCTGTTTTATTCCAAGACCATTACAATCTGGACAAGCACCATATGGAGCATTAAAACTAAATAATCTTGGTTCAAGTTCTGGAAGTGAAAAATCGCAATCAGGACAAGCATATTTTTCACTCATAACTATTTCCTCGGCACCTATTACATCTATTACACATTTACCTTTAGAAAGTTTACAAGAAAGTTCTATTGCCTCATAAAGTCTAGTTCTTATTTCATCTTTAATTATAAGTCTATCAATTATTACCTCTATATTATGTTTTTTATTTTTTTCAAGATTTATTTCCTCATTTAATTCATACTCTTCATTATCTATTCTAATTCTAGAATATCCATCTTTTTTTAAATCATCAAGTAAATCCTTATGGGTACCCTTTTCTCCATGAACTACTGGGGATAATACTCTAATCTTAGTACCAACATCAAGTTCTAGTATTTGATTTGTCATTTCTTCTATACTTTGACTAGATATTGGTCTGTTATGATTAGGACAATATGGAACACCGATTCTAGCGTATAAAAGTCTTAAATAATCATATATTTCAGTAACTGTTCCAACAGTACTTCTAGGATTATTGTTAGTTGTTTTCTGATCTATACTTATACTTGGTGAGAGACCTTCTATACTATCTACATCAGGTTTTTCTGTGCCACCTAAAAATTGCCTTGCATATGCACTTAAACTTTCTACATAACGTCTCTGACCCTCAGCATAAATAGTATCAAAAGCTAAGCTACTTTTCCCACTTCCAGAAACACCTGTCATTACTATTAATTTATTTTTTGGAAGTTCTAAGTCTACATTTTTCAGATTATTTTCTCTTGCACCCTTTATTATAATTTTATCCATTTTATCACCACTATCTTACTATAAACTTTTTATAATCTTTTTGATAATCATCAATCATAGTTAATATATCACTATTATCTTTAAATTTTTCTTTAAATAGGTCTATTTCATCACTATTAAGTCTAAAGCCTTTTATGAATCTTGCAACTTTTGTTATATCTAAGCTAAGCCCTTTATCTATTATTTCCTCACGATTAAGTTCCTTTTTTATCTCTAATTTTTCTACAGAATACATATCATAATATCCGTGATATCGATCAGCATATGTAACAATATTACCACTGCCAATAACTTCGCATATCCTTACATTTTTCTTGTATGCATCAAAATATTTAAATGTATCCTCCATATTCTTGCATAGATGGAATCTTTTTATATTAAATCCTAGTTTATTAAGTGATTCCAATGTATATATTTTTCCAACACAAAATTTTATACCATATTTATTTGTAAAATCTTCATTAAAGCATTTATATCCACTAACAACCATAAAAACCACCTAATAATTATTATATCATTAAATCTGATTTTATAAAAGAAAAAATAATAACTATTCGTTACTATTAATTTGCAATCTTTTTATTTTTGAGTATGAACTATCTTTTTTAATTTCGCTAGCTTCTTTTAAATCAGCTAAATTCATAAATTCATTTATTATTTTGCTGCTTGTTTCTTCATCAACACCGATTTTTTTTAATTCACTTATTATATTATTCTGTTTTATTTTTAGTTCTTCTATTTTTTGATTATTCAATATACTTTTTCTTCTATTTAAATCTTTTTTATTTAATGCATCCTCTATTGTCTTTTCTACTTCATCTAAAGTATTATGTTTTAAAAAACTTTTTGTATAAAAATACTTTTCAAAAGAAACAGTAGCCACTAATGGTAATAACAGTGAATTTGATACAAAAAGTAAAATAGCATTACTAGCAGTTAATGGTAAAATAATAAACGATAATATTGTAATAATTAAAAATAATAATGTTGATATAATTCCAAAGTTTCTATATTTTTTTAAATCTTTGCTTTTAATATTTATTTCTGACTTTAATTCAATTAATTTTTGAATACAACCATCTAACCTTTTTTCATATAAACTACTATTAACACTACTTTTATTTATCTCTTTTATTTGATTATCAATTTTAATTAATTCTTCTTTATAACTATTTAACTCATCTATTTTAAGTTTCATGCAATCACCTTTCACTAAATATATAAATTTTAAATAACATATGTTTAATTATCTCAGATATAAATAAATAAGTAAAGTTTTTTTTACATTTATCATTAATTTTTCATTTTTTTACCTTTTGTAATGGAACAAATTCTTGATTTTCAACGTTATCAACATTTGATAAGTCAATTATATCTATATAATTTTTAATAAGTTCTTCATTAATATCACAATTTGAGAAATTCATTAATGTTTTTTCTAAATCATTTTTTATTCTATTTTGTTCTTCTTTTAAATGTTCTATTCTTTTATTATTTAACAAATATTGTTGTTTACTTAATTTTTGATTACGGGATTTTTTTATAATTAATCTTTCTACTTTAGATAAGTTATTATTCTTTAGATATCTTTTTGTTGCAAAATATTTATTAAATGTACCATAAAAAATTGATAAAGTAATAGGATAAAAAGGTATAAAAAATGTTAACCATAGTACAAATAAGGATTGTAAATTAGTAATTTCAAATAAATGAGCAGCATATGGTCCTAATAAAGAAACAAGTATAAGACACAAAATTAAGCATAATATACACTCAAATCTAAGTATTCCTATTTTCTTTCTATATTTTACTATTTTATCTTTTTTCTTTTTTAATTTTACAATGTCATTTAACAAATTCTCTTCTGAGTTTTTTATTTTATTATTTTCATTAGTAATTGAATTAATTTTTCTATTTACAATCATTAAGTCTTCCTTTAACTCCTTTAATTTATTTTTTTCTATCGTTATATTTTCTATGTATATTTTCATAAGTTCACCGTTTTTCATTATATCATAAAATTATTAAAAACCAATGAATATTTTATAATTTATAGTAAATTTATGAAATATTTAAATATATTTTCCTGTTTTTTATCATATTTAACCATACTTTCTGGATGCCACTGAACACCTAAAAAGAATTTCTTAGTACTATCTTCTATAGCTTCTATGCGATTATCATGGCTTAATGCGCTTACTTTTAATGTTGTATCTTTTATTGCCGATTTATGTCTACTATTTACTTTAATATAATCTAACTTAAATATATCATAAAGTTTAGAATCTTTATTTATATGAATACTATGAACATAGTCCATATCCTTTTTATGATGATCTATATCAATCATTTTACCATTAAATAATATTCCCATAAGTTGCATTCCTAAGCATATACCAAGTACCGGAATATCCTTTTCATATATATACTCGAGTGCTTCTTTATCATATTCTTCAAAACTATCTCCACCTGAAAATATTATCCCATCACACATATTTATTACTTCTTTATAGTTCTCATTTAAAACAATTCCTATAGGTATTGCCCCATTTTTATAAACACTATTTACTATATCAGTATATATTATATCAATATCATGATTTTCACTACTTTTATACTTTCTTGTAACAATTCCTACAATACGCATATTATCACCAATATAGTTTATTATTTTAATTTTTTTTTATTCTAAAAGAAAAAGAAGAGTTCAAACTCTTCACTTTAATTCTTTTTTTAGTTCATATAGCATATTAAGTGCATCCATCGGAGTCATATTTATAGGATCAATTTGTTTTATTTTTTTCTCTATATTAGATTCCTCTTTTGGCATTACTAAATCTAGAGGCAAAGATTCTTGTATCTTTATATCTCGTTTTTTCTCTTTAGATTCATAAACACTAAGTATATCACTTGCCCTTTTTATTAAACTGCTTGGTAGATTTGCAAGACGCGCTACATGTATACCATAACTTTTATCTACACTTCCATCCTTAATTTTGTGCAAAAATGTTACATTACCATTTTCTTCTTTAGCACTTACATGTACATTTTTTAAATATTTTAAATTATTTTCTAAATCTGTTAGTTCATGGTAATGTGTTGAAAACATCATTTTACATTCTATATTATCATGGATATATTCTATTATAGATTGAGCTAGGGCCATTCCATCAAATGTGGCAGTACCACGTCCAAGTTCATCAAATAAAACTAAGGAGTTTTTGGTTGCATTACTAATGGCATTATTTGCCTCATTCATTTCTACCATAAATGTAGACTCTCCACTTACTAAATCGTCACTGGCACCAATCCTTGTATATATTGCATCAAATATAGGAAGTGTTGCACTTTTGGCTGGTATAAAGCACCCTATTTGTGCCATTATAACTGTTATTGCAAGTTGCCTCATATATGTACTTTTACCTGCCATATTAGGTCCTGTTATTAAAAGTATATTTGTGTCTTCCCCCATATATATATCATTTTGTACATATTCATGGTTAAGCACTTTCTCTACTACTGCATGTCTATTATCCTTTATATCTACTATTCTTTTATCAGTAATAACTGGCCTTATATAATTATTTTCTTCTGCTACTGTTGAAAATGATTGAAGAACATCTATTTCACTAATTATTTTTGCTATTTTTTGTAATCTTGGAATATATTCTTTTATTTTATCTCTAACATTAACAAAAAGTTCATATTCTAAATTTATTATTTTTTCTTCAGCATTAAGAATCATAGACTCTTTTTCTTTAAGTATAGGGCTTATATATCTTTCACAATTAGATAATGTTTGCTTTCTTTCATAACCATATTCATCTTTTACTAAATTAGTCATTCCTTTAGATACTTCAATAAAATATCCAAATACTTTATTATACCCTACCTTTAAAGTTCTAATACCAGTTCTTTCTTTTTCTTCAGCTTCAAATCTAGCAATAAAATCTTTACCACCAGTTCTGATACTTTTAAGTTCATCTAATTCCTGGTTATATCCTTCCTTTATTAAGTAGCCTTCCTTTATACTCATTGGAGGATTTTCATATATAGATTTATCTAGTAATTCATATAAATCATTTAATGTTTCAATATCACTAAAATTTATAGAATTTAATATATTTTTTATATCAGGCAAAACTTTAAGTGATGATTTAAGCTGTAATAAATCTCTTGCATTTGCATTACCGAAGGCTATTCTACCACTTAAACGTTCTAGGTCGTAAACTTCATAAAGTAAATTTTTAAGATCTTCTTT
Organism: uncultured Bacilli bacterium; assembly: GCA_910584085.1. Taxonomy (GTDB): domain Bacteria; phylum Bacillota_I; class Bacilli_A; order RF39; family UBA660; genus UMGS1613. The sequence continues at coordinate 15,696 of CAJTZY010000013.1, forward strand.
AAGTATAAATTCTTCAAGTAATTTTTCTACTATATTGTATCTTTTATTAATTTCATTTTTATCAATTAAAGGATTTTCTATATATGTTTTAAGCATACGAGATCCCATTGCTGTCTTTGTTTTATCAAGTAACCATATAAGAGAATATTGCCTTTGTTTAAGTCTTAATGTCTCAGTTAGCTCTAAATTTCTTTTGGTATGCACATCCATCCTTAAATAACTATTATTTACTTTTACTATAGCCTTTTGCAAATGTGATAAACTATTCATCTTTATAGATATTAAATAAGTTATTAAATGTCTTATAGTTTTAATAAGCCTATCATCAGTTACATCTTCATAAACATAGTTATATTCTTCTAATTCCCCTATATCGTCAGATATAGAAATAGATATTTTGAATTGATTTTTAAGTATATTAGTAATATTTTTATCAAAATTAGAATTAACAATTATTTCACTTAAATTAATACTTACAATTTCACTCACTAATACACTTGGATTATGTTCTATTAAAGTTGCATAAACTATACCTGTGGTTATATCTGTATAACAAATTGAATATGTACACCCATTATCCATTATATTTCCAATATAATTAAACTCATTTTCTTTTAAGGATTCACTATTCATAAGAGTTCCTTTACTTACTATTCCAGTGATTCCTCGCTCTACTATTCCTTTAGAATTTTTAGGATCCTCTAATTGTTCACAAATTCCTACTTTATATCCTTTTTCTACCATTTTTTTTACATAAATATCTACAGCATGATGAGGTACTCCACACATCGGAACTTTTTCATCTAATCCAGCATTACGCCCAGTAAGGGTTAGTTCAAGTTCTCTAGATGTAATAAGAGCATCTTCAAAAAACACCTCATAGAAATCGCCTAATCTATAAAAAATTATTACATCAGGGTATTTGCTTTTTACATCTATATAGTGCTTCATCATAGGAGAAACTTTATTTAAGTCTACATCACACATCTTCATATAATCACCTAATTAATATTTTATCAAATTATTAATCCTAAATCCAGTTTTTGGGATTTTTTTATAAAAAAAATGGGGTCATAATCCATTTATTTTAGACTTTTTAAATATTTTACTGCTTCATCAAATGTAGATACACCAACTATTTCTATATCATAATTATTTTCATTTTTTAGTTTAATAGCTTCTTCATAATTCTCGCTATTTGGTACTAAAAATAAATCAGCATGACTTTTAACCGCACTTTTCAATTTATATTTTACCCCACCAATACTTCCAACATTTCCCTTTTCATCGATGGTTCCAGTACCAACTATAGTAAGTCCATGAGTTATATCTTCACTAATTAATGAATTATAAATAGCAAGTGAGGTCATAAGACCACCGCTAGATCCAGATTCATTTGCATCTACTTTTACATTTACTTTAGGATAAGTTTCATATTCGCGAACATTACTTACTAATATCCCTATTTTTTTATCATTTTCTTCTTCTATTATATAAGCATATCTATTATACTCTTTATCTTTATTTTTAACAGTTATATCTACTTTATCGCCTACTTCTAGGTTATTTAATATTTCTGAAATATCATCTCTATTTTCTATCTTTTGATTATTTATAGAAAGTATTTCATCACCTACTTTTAAATTGGTATTAGGATTATCTATATATAAAACTGTTAGTTTATTATAAGTTAATTCTATTTTTTTACCAGCATAGGTATATGCAGTTAAAATAGCATTAGAAATTGATTCTTGCATAAGAATTTTATCTCTTAATAAATAAGATTTATCATTTTCATTTTCTAATAACATTTCTTCCTCTTTATAAATATTCCAATCCTTATTAAACATTGAAAATATTAATGTTGGTATTGTTGCTCTATATTCTTTTACAAATGCTAAATTAAAACTACCTGAACTTTTATATCCTTCAATTTCAATTTTAGTAGATACATCAGTTATACCACCTGGAGCATCTATGTAATATGGAAAATGAATTGTAAGACATAATAATAACAAAATTAAAATTAATACAAATTTATAATTTTTTTTTAAAATTTCTTTCACTTTATCACCTAGTATATATTTATGATATCATTTAATTTTTTATTTGTAAATAAATGTCACTTAAGTTTCATATTTCAAATGAAAGAAAAAAAGATAGATAAATCTATCTTGTAAGAGCTTTTCTATCTGCTTCTAACATTTCATCATTTTTTGGAACCATTATTCCATTGATTATTCCATAACCTTCAAAATCTTGTAGTATCCATTGTTCATAATCTTCCTTACTCTCAAAAACAAGTCCTCCAACATCATATGTACCATTAGGCATTGTTTTACCACCATCTAATGTTATCTCATCATCGGAAGTAACCTGTGAATTTGATGTTAGTGAAGTATTATCATTTTTATTAGAACTTACTATTGTTCCGCTAGATGTTAATATATCATTATCAATAGGTACAAATTCTGTATCTGCTATTACTGAATCCATTGGAATAAATTCAGTTTCAATAGTTGGTGAGGTATTATCATTTTTTAATGATTCTAAGTATTTTTCATATTCTCCCTTTTTCCACATATTTCCATCAGGAGCAATAACATATTTTCCAACCTCATCTTTTGGAAGATATTTTCCAACTTCTGGATCCCATGAATAGTCATCCATAATATCACTAGTACCTTCACTAGTTACATTACCATTGCTATCTACAATTTGGTACCCTGGTTCTTTTTCATATACATCACCATCAGAACTTATTTCATACTGTCCATTATTATCATCAATAACTACTTTATCAATTTCATCTTTTTTAGATTCAGCCTCACTATTTGCCCACAATTTTCCAGTACTATCTTCAACTATATCATCAACCTTAACATTTCCAGTTGGATTAGAATATTCAACTTTAGGAGTTTCCTTTTTAGGAAGTTCTAACTCTACACCTAATGAATTGATTGAATCGGTTTTAAGTTGCTCTTTTTTATTATCTGGATTATTATTGCTATTACTTGTATTAGTGCTATTTGAACTATTACTTGTATTACCATTACCTGGATTATTACTATTATTTGTATTATTTTCTGGTGTATTATTAACATCTTTGGTATTTGAGGTAGAATTTGATGTTGATAAGTTGTTTGTCTTATTATTTTTACTTGTGATATTTGCAAATGTGCTAGTTAATGCAACAAGACCTACTGTTGCTCCAGCAGCTACACTTACAATAACAATTGCTTTCTTATTCAACTTTATGTTTTTTATTTTTGAACCCAAACCTTTAAAGATTCTTACTTTTCCTCTATGTTTAAGTTTATTACTTAATTGTTCATCTGCACTCGTATAATTTCTATTAGACATACCATAACCCTCTTTCTTCTTAAAAAAACGTATATAAACTCGTTTTTTAAAATATATGTCCTATATTCTAACACACTCATACCATTTTGTCAAATTTTTATACAAAAAAATTTTGGAGAAAATTCCTAATATAAAAAAATATATCTAGTTAATAAAAGAGAACTAAAATTTTAGTCCCCTATAGTTCATCTATCACTAGTTTTTGATTTTATAAACACTAATTAATATTGAACTTTTTTATTAATAATTATTTGCTTTTCTTTCAAAATAACTTTGTTTATGAGAACATATTGGGCAAACTAATGGAGCTTCTTTACCTATTACTACATGCCCACAATTACGACATACCCAAATTGTATCCCCTTCACTTGAAAATACTAGTTTATCATCAATATTCTTAAGTAATTTTCTATATCTTTCTTCATGTTCTTTTTCTATTTTAGCTACTCCTTCAAAAAGGAATGCAATGTGATCAAAACCTTCTTCTTTAGCCACTTTAGCAAATTCAGAATACATATCAGTCCATTCATAATTTTCACCTTCAGCAGCTGCTTTTAAATTTTCAGTAGTCGTTTTAATTTCTCCACCTTCAAGTAATTTAAACCACATTTTAGCATGCTCTTTTTCATTATTTGCTGTTTCTTCAAATATGGCAGCTATTTGTTCGTACCCTTCTTTTCTAGCCTTACTAGCAAAATAAGTATATTTATTTCTTGCTTGGCTTTCACCTGCAAATGCAGCCATTAAATTTTGTTCAGTTTTACTTCCTTTAAGTTCCATTTTTATACCTTCCTTCTATTCATTCCAACTATTGGAAATATAATATAAGTATATCACACTTATTAAATTTTTCAATATTTTTATTTAAAATTCTTTATTATTTATTACCTTATTTATTAGTACAATAAATTCCTCAAATGACACAGTAATTGTTTCTTCACTACCACATTTTCTATAGCTAATAGTTTTATTATCTACTTCTTTTTGTCCTAAAATTATAGAATATGGAATTTTTCTTATTACTGATTCTCTCATTTTATATCCAAGTTTTTCCTCTCTATCATCAAGTTCTACTCTATATCCTAATTCATTTAATTTATTATAAATATCTTTTGAATATTCTAAGTGATATTCATTATTTACAGGTATTACATTAATTTGAACTGGAGCAAGCCATGTTGGAAGAGCACCTTTAGTTTCTTCTAGTATATATGCCATGAATCTATCAAGTGAACCCAATATTGCTCTATGTAATACTACTGGAGTTTTCTTTACCCCATCTTTATCTATATATTTTAAATCAAATTTTGATGGTAAGCAAAAATCAAGTTGACAAGTTGATAATGTATACTCATTACCTACCGCTGGACGAACATTAACGTCTAACTTTGGTCCATAAAAGGCTGCTTCGCCTATTTCTTCTGTATATTCAATTCCAAGTTCATTCAAAACTTCTCTAAGTTCATTTTCAGCTTTATTCCACATATTATCATCTTGATAATATTTTACTTTATCCTCTGGATCTCTCAATGATAAAACGCATCTATAATCAGTTATATTAAAGTCCTTATATACTTCAAAAATCAAATCTACCACTGATTTAAATTCATCTTTTATTTGTTCAGGTGTCACAAAAAGGTGTGCGTCATTTTGGCAGAAATGTCTACCTCTTTCGATACCTTTTAAAGCACCACTTGCCTCATACCTAAAGTCATGGGCAATTTCACCAATTCTAATTGGTAAATCTTTATATGAATGAAGTTTGTTTGAATATATCATCATGTGATGTGGGCAATTCATAGGTCTAAGTACAAATTCTTCTCCATCAACTTCCATTTTAGGAAACATATTTTCCTTATAGTGATCCCAATGCCCAGAAGTTTTATAAAGTTCAACATTTCCAACACATGGTGTCATTACATGTTGATATCCTAGTTTTCTTTCTTTTTCTTTTATATAATTTTCAAGTTCCTGCCAAATAACATAACCATTTGGAAGTAACATAGGAAGTCCACGACCAACTAAATCATCAGCCATAAATATTTCAAGTTCTTTTCCTATTTTTCTATGATCTCTAGCTTTAGCATCCTCTAAATATTCTAAATATTTATTTAAATCTTCTTCTGTTTCAAAACACACACCATATATTCTCTGTAACATTTTATTATTAGAATCGCCTTTAAAATATGCACCACTAACTTTAAGTAATTTAAAGTATTTCATTGACTTTGTGGATGGCATATGTGGTCCCCTACAAAGGTCTATAAAATCATCTTGTTTATATGCACTTATAACAGTTTCTTCCTCATTCATTCTACTAATTAGATCTATTTTATATGGATCATCTTTAAACATATCAAGTGCTTCACTCTTAGAAAGTTCTATTCTCTTTATTAATTTATCTGATTTAGATATTTTCTTCATTTCTTTTTCAATATTTAATAAATCCTCTTCTTTAAGAACTTCATCAGCTAAATCTATATCATAATAAAATCCAGAATCAATTACAGGACCTACCCAAAATTTAGCATTTGGGTATAAATGTTTTACTGCATGTGCCATTAAATGTGCACAACTATGATTTAATATATTTAATTTTTCATCTTCTTTAAAGTTAATCATCTTCTTCTCTTCCTTTCATTCTAAGTTGAAGTTTTTTATTTTTATAATTTTCAACATTTTCTTCATCTTTCTTTAATTTAAGTAATTCGCGTGCTACCCTATATTTACTATATTGTTGATTTTCTTTATAATACCTACAAAGAATAGCTAATTCATATCTACTTAAATTTTCATCTAAAATTGCATCTTTTACTATATCACAGTCTTTATTTTCTACATATATTTCAATATCTATTTCACTATACTCTTCATCATTTTCATAATTAATATTTTTATTATCAATAATTGGAGTCACATAAGGTGCAATATTGCCATAGGAATCTATAACTATAATTAATTCACCTTTATAAAAAGCTTCTATATTATTTAACGCATCATCATAACTTACCCTTTTTAAATCTGGTAATAGGAATGAAATATCTCTATGACTGACTGGTTTTTTGTTGATTATTCTTTCATTAACACCACAGTACGTAGTTAAAAATTTTGTTATTTTCATATACAAATTTTTATTTAATAATTCCGTTATTACCTTTTTTAATTCTTTTTTTCTTAATTTATTTGTCATAATATCCCCCAATAAAGCAAAATCGCTCCTTATAATATATAAGGAGCGTTATTATACGCGGTACCATCCTAATTTTGGCTTAATTTTAGATAACGGAATTACCGGTTTATTTTTAAATAACAGCTCCTAGGTAGTAATTGTTAAGATATTTGTTAGAATTCCACCATCTCTAACTCTCTTTAAAATATTTATTTAACAATCGTATCCTAATCATTGCCTTTTCAATCTATAAATAGTTTAACACAATTTTATTACTTTGTGAATATTTTTTTACTTTTCTTTTGAACTATATAAATTTAATATTTTATTATATATACCGGGTTCTATTTTATTTAGAACATTTACAGTTAATTCAAATGATTTTTTATACTCACCTTTATAAAATAATTGTTCAGATAAATTTAATTGTCCATTTAACTCTTCATAACTACTTCTATATCTATTTCCATAAATTATAGCCTTTTCCGCGAACATAGCATTCTTCATCATTTCTTTTGTTTTAGTATATAATTTAAGAACTAAATCTCGTGCAGTATCTACTCTTGTATTTAAAACATCTATGGTTATAGGTTTTTTATCAAGCTCTTTTACTATTTCCTTGATTGCTACATTAGCCTCATTTAATTCAGTATAATAAAAGTCTGGTATAACTGGCAATCTATATTCTCTCATTTGTAATTTTGAATCTTTCAAAACGACCTTAATTTCTTCTAATTGTTGTCTTGCCCTAAGTTCATCATCACGCATATTTCCAATAATGTTTAAAGATTTATCAAGTTTTTCCTCTGTATGCGATAAATTATTGGTTAGACCCTCAATTTCATGTACTAATTTTGAATAAGCAAATGTACTATTAAATTCTGTATGTCCCTTAAGTACATTATAATTTGTATTTAATTCATCTACTTCTCTTTTTATTTCATTTAAAGTATCAACATCATCTTTAGTCAAATTATAAATATTTCTAATTTCATCTAACTTAGAAAATATTTCATTTATTATATCATTTATTTTTGTCAATTTTAAATTAAATGTTGATAACTTTTCCTCATAAGTTTTTTTGCCCATTTTTTCTTTTTCAAAATCGTTAAATATAGAATCAAAATAATCTAGTAAAACTTTTAGTTCTAATAAACTTTGGTTCATATCTAATTTTTTAGTTCTTGTTTTTATTTCTTCTATTTTTTTATTTGCTTCACTTATATTATACTCTAAATTTAAATAATCAAGTGGATATTTGTCATTTATCATTTTATTATAAGTTTCTACTATCTCATTAATTCTCATAGGAAGAACACTTGTTATCATAAGTACTATAGAAGGAACCTCCTCTATAACAACATTCATGTGATTTAGTAAATCATCTATTACTACCAATACTTTATCTACTTCTGTATATTCATTTTTATCTATCATAGATTCAAATTCTTCAAATTTGTTTGCTATTAACTCAAATTGTTTACTTATAACACCTTCAAATTCTCCATATTCTACTTTGGAATCTATAAATTTTTGATATAAATTTCTATATCTAGCTTTATATCCTGTTATTATAGTACGTCCTCTTTCTTCACTGGATGTTAGATCTTTAATCTCACCAAACAAAAATTCAGAATTAGTACGAACTTTATATAATTCCATTTCAAGTTTTGCTATTTTATACATAGTACTTTTGTAATCCATTTGTGATAATGAATATTCTGCATCTAAAATCATATCAGATAATTTCGGGATTTGTACTTCTTTAATTTGTTTTAATCTACTAGACCATTCATCATATAAAGCCTTTAATTTATCGTTATTTAAAAATGCTTCTACCTTAGCAAGTTCTGGAACTATTGGAGAAGTTGCTAATTCATTTTTTTCTATTTCAAGTTTTTCTAAAGTTCTTTTTACTCTTTTATTCTTTTTACTTTGAACAAAATTTAAAACGCCTATAATAAGTCCAGCACATATTAAAAATAATGTTAACATAATAAGTGTTAGATTGCCCATGTAAATCACCTACTATATTATAACATATTTTTTTAGTTTTCGACAATATTTTTTATATGAAAAAAAGATATTACTAAAATATCTTTTTAAAGATTATAAATTCTTTCTTTTATATAAAACATGTTTATATTTAACTAAGTTTTCTTCACCATAAGATAGAATATTTTCTTCCCAATCATTTAAACTAAATTTTGGAAAATATACATCAGCATCTGCGGTTGAATCTATTAAGGTTAAATACATTTTATTTGCAACTTTTATAAATTCCCTATAGATGGATGCTCCACCTATTATAAATATATCTTCCCTAAAATTATTATAACATTCTAAAAATTCTTTAATACTTTTATAAATTTCAATCTCACTATTATTTATTTGGCTACTACTAATTACAATATTTTTTCTATTTGGTAATACTTTAGGCAGTGATTCAAATGTAAGTCTCCCCATTACAACTGGATGATTAATAGTAGTCTCTTTAAAAAATTTCATATCCTCTTTAATTTTCCAAATTAAATCTCCATTTTTACCTAATTCGTTATTCTTCCCTATTGCTGCTATTAAATTTATATTCATAAACTATTGTGTTATTGGGAAATGTATTTTACCCATGTGCTTATATTGTTTTATTTTAATATCTTTAAGTTCTTTTGAATTATCAATAAGGTAAAAATCTTTTACATCTGGATTTATCCATAAATATGCTTTTTCCGGATTTAATATTATGTCTATTATTTTTAAAATTGATTCTTCTTCCTCATTTATCTCTGATTCAAATTCTTTATCTTCTAATTTTTGTTTTAATTTAATTAAATCTTTTTTATTATACTTACTTAATTTATTGTAATTTTCTCCTCTTTTTAACTGAGTTTTGATTCCGTCTACTTGATCAACATAGATATGTGCATCTTTTATAGACCAATCGAGCGTACCTGGTTCAAGGTTTGAAACCTGAGCAAATAAGCTTAAAAGGGTCGCATATTGCGTTACATTAAAAGGTAGTCCAAGTGGTACATCTGCGCTCCTTTGATGTACCCAAGCATTTAATTTACCATTAGTTACATCCCATTCACTTGACCATACGCAAGATGGAAGTACCGCTGTTTTTACCCATTCATTTTGCCATAAAGATATAACCGCCCTTCTGTCTGTTTGATTATTTTTTAATATATTTAGCAAATAATCTATAAGTTTATATCTATTAACAATCCATCCATAAGCAGTTCCTATAGTATATGCGAATTCTTTTCCAAATCCCTTTTCACTTATTATTTCTTTTGACTTTTTATCATAAGTTCTATATATCCCATCTGGATCTATCATCCATTCATCCCAAACATGATTACCTCTTTCATGTAGCCATCTTACATCATTAGATTGTGCTTGATATATCCAAAGAATTTCTGTTATTGCATTCTTAAAAAATAATTGCTTAGTTTGAAGTATTGGAAACTCCTTACTTAAATCAAAGTGAAAATAATGACTAGGAACTTTTATTGTATTTGTACCTGTTCTATTTTCTACTTCTACCCCTTCAGTTAGTATTCTTTTACAAAGTTCTAAATAATCTTTATCGAAATTTGTCATACTTTACCCTCCATTATCATTTTATATTAAATTAAGAAGCAAAGTCAATGAGTTTTCAAAAATAAAAAAAAAAAAAAAAAAGTGACTTTTAATATAAAATTTAGTATATTAAAAGTGCATTTGAAAAAGAGTGCAAAAAAATATGTAAATGTTCTCGCTCTCGGATGGTGCGAGTAATAAATTATCCCAAGCGAAAATGTTTGAAAGCTTTATCCATTTAGTGATAAGTTTTCTTTTTTATAAATAGAATATTGGAAATGTAAGGTGAAAGTATGAAAATAAAGACAGGTTATTTATATCATATTAAAGATGATTTTTTTAACATTGTGAATGATGAAAATTTAATGTCTAATCATGAGCGTGGAAAAAAAAGCCTACGTATTTTACAATTAAGGATGAAGATATATTATGGTTTATACCCCCTAAGTAGCAAGGTTGAAAAGTATAAAAAAATAGTTGATAAAAAAAGTCAAAAATATGGGCGATGTGACACTATACTTATTAGAGAAATTTTAGGTAAAGATTCTGTAATTCTCATTCAAAACGCTTTTCCAACCTTAGAAAAATATATTGACCATACACATTTACTGGATAATGGAAAACCTGCAAAGATTGTTGAGTCATTGAAAGAAGAAATTCTTAGTAAATTTAAATATTTGCTTAAATTAAAATCAAAAGGTATTAATTTATTTTTTGTTGATATAGATAAAATCAAAAAACAAATGTTAGATGAAATCTATGTTACCACTGAATAATTTCAAACAATTTAAACTAAATATTCATATTTTTATTGACTTTATACTAAAATAATAATATAATTATAACTGCGAATTAAAGCAATTTTTGATTTTTATAACGTGTTTGTTCCAAGTGGTTTATTAGTAACTAGTAAGCTTAATAGCGAACATATTAAAACAAACACCCTATAATTAGGCAAGAATCGTCTTTTCGTAAGAAAGGAGAATAATATGTCAAGATACACAAAATCAAGTTATCGTGTAAGTCGTCGTTTAGGTTTTTCTACTCTTGAAACTGGTAAAGAACTTGTTAAAAAACCATATGCTCCAGGTATTCATGGAAGTAAAAAAACTAAAAAATTATCTAACTATGGTGTTCAATTACAAGAAAAACAAAAAGTTAGATTTATGTATGGACTAAACGAAAAACAATTTAGAAAAACTTTTGAAGATGCTGGTAAAATGAAAGGTGTTCATGGTGAAAACCTATTCAAATTACTAGAAAGCAGATTAGATAATTTAGTATATCGTATTGGATTTGCTACTACAAGAAGAGGTGCTAGACAACTTGTTAACCACGGTCATATTACTGTAAATGGTAAAAAAGTTAATATTCCTTCTTATAGATGTAAACCTAGCGATGTTATAGCTATCAAAGAGTCTGATAAAGAACTTGCTATAGTTAAATCATCTTTAGAAGCATTAAGTAAAAGAGTTGATTTCGTTACTTATGATGAGGCTAAAATGGCTGCAACATTTGTAAGATATCCAGAAAGAACTGAATTAACTGGTGAAATTAACGATTCATTAATAGTTGAATTTTACAATAGATAAAAAGCATTATGATGCTTTTTTTCTTTATATTATAAACTAGACAAACATTAAATTTAATAGTATAATGGTATAGTCGAATTTAAACTTAAAAAGAAAGGAGGAAAATTTTGAAACTAATAAATAATAATATAAATGATACAAAGATATTTGCTCTTGGCGGACTTGGTGAAGTTGGAAAAAACATGTACTGCATTATGACTGGTAATGAAATAATTATCACTGATGTTGGTATTACATTCCCATCAGGAGAACTACCAGGTGTTGATTATATTATTCCTGATTTTACATTTTTAAAAAAGAATGAAAGTAAAATAAAGGCACTTTTTATTACACATGGTCACGAAGATCATATAGGTGGTATTCCATTTTTACTTCAAACAGTAAATATTCCAGCCATTTATTCGCCTAATCAGGCCGCTGGATTAATTAGAAAAAAGTTAGAAGATAAAAATATTAATTATAAAAATTTATTTATATATGATGAAACTACTAAGGTAAAATTTAAAAATATGTCTGTTGAATTTTTTAGAACTACACATTCAATTCCGGACTCACACGGCATTGTAGTTCATACACCAAATGGTACTATAGTTACAACGGGAGATTTCAAATTCGACTTAACCCCTATTGGACCCATGGCCAATATTCATAAAATGGCAAGCATTGGTTCTAAAGGAGTATCTCTTTTACTTAGTGATAGTACCAATGCATTAAATGAGGGTATGAGTACTAGTGAATCTAAAGTAGATGCTGCCCTATCACATATATTTTTACAACATAGTGGAAGAATTATAATAGCTACTTTTGCATCAAATATCTATAGACTAAAACATATAGTTGATACTTGTAAAAGAAATAACAGGAAGATTGCTATTTTTGGAAGAAGCATGGAAAATAATATAGAGATTTCACTTAATTCCGGATATATTAAACATAAAGAAATTTTTGTTACTCCAGAGGAAGCAAATCAACTTCCACCAAATGAGGTATGTTTACTTTGTACAGGCTCACAAGGTGAACCACTTGCAGCTCTTTCTAGAATTGCAAATAATTCGCATAAACAAATCAAGCTACAAGATGATGATTTAGTAGTATTCTCTTCCTCGGCTATACCAGGAAATGCACTTAGCATATCTAGAATAATTAATAAATTATATTTACAAGGTGTTAAGGTTTATACAAATACCCTATTAAGTGATGTACATACATCAGGTCATGGTAATCAAGAAGAATTAAAGTTAATGTTAAGACTTATCAAGCCAAAATATTTTATGCCATTTCATGGTGAATATAGAATGCTTAAGTGCCATGCTGACTTAGCTGTACTATGTGGAATACCTAAAGAAAATACCTTTGTTCTTGAAAATGGTGAAGTATTATCTTTATATAAAGGTGTTATTAAAAAAGATAAAAATATTCAATCTGGAGATGTTTATGTAGATGGTAACAGAATTGGAGAAATCGGAAATGCAGTAATGCGTGAAAGAAAAATAATGTCCAGTGATGGTATTGTTGTTGTAATAGCAAACATTGATACTTCTAAAAAACAACTTGTTATGTCTACAAATATAACTACAAGAGGATTTGTACTTATTCAAGAAAATATTGAATTACTAAAATTAATAGAAAAAGAAGCAAATAATATTGTTAATAATAAACTTAAGGTAAATTGTATATTTAATGATATCAAAAATGAATTAATAACTAACTTATCCTCTTTTATATATGAAAAAACAGGTAGATACCCAATTATTCTACCAATAATAAATGACGTAAAAAAAACTACTAATGATTCAAAAAGCATTTAGTAGTTTTTTTCATATTTAAACTGTTAATTATTATAATTAACATACCTATAAAAATTAATAACTTTGAGATATATTTATTATAATTATTTTTTAATGTGTCAGGTACTTCCACAATAATTATTTCTTGTTCATTATATAAATTCAATATATAATCTTTTTCTTCTCTTATTTTTATATCTACTCTATCTATAAGCTTATATCCAACTTTTCCTTTTACTTGAATTAAATAATAATCACCATATGGTAATGTATCTAATATTATTCCATTCCTAGTCTCATATGTTTTTATTAAATTATTATTTATATCATATAATTCAAATATTGCTCCATCCTCTAACTCATAATTATCTGGATTTCCGTAATATTTATTTACTATCAGGTTTCCTTGTATTTGCTCATTATATAAATTTAATACATAGTCTTTTTCTTCTATTATTTTTATATCTATCCTATCTACAAATTTATATCCTTCCTTGCCATTAGTTTGAATTATATAATATTTGCCATATGGTAATACAACAGATATTTGTCCATTTGTTGTTTCATATGTGCCTAGTAGATTATCGTAAATATCATAGATTTCAAAGGTTGTTCCATCCTCTAATTCATAATTATTAGAATTTCCATAATACTTATTTATTATTAGATTTCCTACAATCTGATCATTATATAAATTTATTATATAATCCCTTTCTTCTGTTATATTTATATCTACTCTATCTACAAACTTATAACCCTCTTTGCCATTAATTTGAATTATATAATAACTTCCATATTGTAATACAATAGAGATTTGCCCATCTGTTGTTTCATATGTGCCTAGTAGATTATCGTAAATATCATAGATTTCAAAGGTTGTTCCATCCTCTAATTCATAATTATTAGAATTTCCATAATACTTATTTATTATTAGATTACCTACAATCTGATCATTATATAAATTTATTATATAATCTTTCTCCTCTGTTATATTTATATCTACTCTATCTACAAACTTATAACCCTCTTTGCCATTAGTTTGTATTATATAATAACTTCCATATTGTAATACGGTTGAAATTTGTCCATTGATTGTTTCATAAATATTTATTAAATTATCATTGATATCATAGATTTCAAAGATTGCTCGATCTTCTAATTCATAATTATTAGAATTTCCATAATACTTATTTATTATTAAGTTACCTGTTATCTGGTCATTATATAAATTTATAACATAATCTTTCTTTTCTGTTATATTTATATCTACTCTATCTACAAACTTATATCCTTCTCTTCCTTTTGTTTGAATTAAATAATAATCACCATATTCTAACATATCTAATATTTGACCATTAGATGTATTATATATTTTTATTAAATTATTTTGGCCATCGTAAAGTTCAAATTCTGCATCATATTCTAATTGATAATTATCTTTTAAACCATAATACTTATTTATTACTAAATTTCCTTTTATTCTTTCATTATATGCAGTATAAGAATATGAATTTCCATTTTCAATTAATACATCAAAATTGTCAGCAAATTCATACCCCTCTTTTCCTATTGTTTGATATACATTATAATGTCCATTATATAATTCAATATCAACTTTACCATCAGTAGTTTCATAAGTACCTACTAAATTGCTATTATCATCATAGATTTCAAACACCGCACCATCTTCTAATTTATAATCACCATATTCACCGTAATATTTAAATAGTGTTAAATTTCCCTTTATCTTTTCATTATATAAATCTATTATATAATCTTTTTCTTCTTCTATGGTTATATTTACTCTATCTACAAACTTATATCCTTCTTCTCCTTTAATTTGAATTAAATAATAATTTCCATAATCTAATTTAGCAAATATTATCCCATTAATTGTTTCAAAAGTATTTATAAAGTTATCATTCCCATCATACAATTCAAACATTGCACCCTCTTCAGGTATATAGTTTCCATTACTTCCATAATATTTATTCACAATCAAATTCCCTTTAATTAATTGTGAATATAAAGTTAATTCTACATCGAGTATTTTATTTGAAATATTTATTTCATAAACATTAGGATCTAAATTATATCCGATACTTGGCTTTAATTCCTTTAAATAATATCTCCCTTTTTTTAAATTATCAATATACCCATATCCATTAGAATCTATCTCGATAGTTCCTACTAAATTATAATCATCATATAAACCATATAAAGAACAAGCGAAAGTAGAAAGTGGATTGTTTTTATTTTCACTATCATATTTTGTTATAGATATAGATCCACTTCTTACCTTAATATTAACGTTAAAATTTATTTCTTCAACCTTTCCACCCTTAAATAATGATGAAAAATTATCTAAATTATATAATTTATTTGGTGTATCAATATCACTCTTTTTTATTAATATAATATTATAATCTCCCATTCCACTAGTATTTATTTCAAGTGCATTATCTACTATATTAGCGCTTAATTCACTTGATAATATTTCAAAATCATTAATAACTTGATTTAGATCTTCTAAAACATAATTAGAATTTATATCATAAAAAGTATTAGAATTTATTTTAGGTTTAATATAATGTCGTAATATTAACTGTTCAATTTCAAATATTTCATTTGAATATTTTGTTTGATTTCCAGTTTCATCTGTTAAACATATATTATTTGGATTTATAATTTTCCATATTAAATATTGTGTTACTCCATACCACTTAATGTCTGTATGATCTTTATAATTATATCCATAATATGAAATTAGATTAATTTCATTTAATTGTTCATTTGTTAAATTAAACAACATATTATTGTAATCATATTCATTATAATAATCATCAGTATTAACTTGTAAATATGGATTTAAACTATAAACTACATCACCTCCTATCTGTTTTATAATAGGTATAGTTCCACTATAAAAATTTTGGTCATCAGATACAGTTACACTCATATCTGGTACTATATCTTCCAAATAAAATTTTGATTTTGCACTAACCTTTAAATTAAAAATTGTAAAAAATAATAATATAAATATAATTTTTTTCATATTTTTTCTCCCTTCCAATAAATTTTTACCACATAATAAAAATTATTGCAAAGGTACACTTTTCAAATATTGCTATAGTTTTTTTACAGTTTTTTAATTTCTGAATACTTTTTTGATAAAAACTGCATTTTTAAGTATACAAAAATAGAAATTCTGCCAAATTTCTATTTTTTTGATATTTTTCTATTTTACCACTATATTTACTAGTTTTTTAGGAATAACTATTACCTTAACTATCTCTTTTCCTTCAGTAAAGTTTTTTACATTTTCTATAGTTAAAGATAATTTTTTCATTTCATCTTCTGTAGTTTCTGAATCTACTTCTATTTTTCCTCTAACTTTTCCATTTACTTGCACTACCATTGTAAATGAATTATTTTCTAGATTCTTAGAATCATATGTAGGCCACTCTGACTCATATAGCTTATCACCTAAATTATATTTTTCATTTAATTCTTCTGTAATATGAGGTGCGATTGGATTAAGTAAATGGATAAGAGTTCTGTAATCTTTGCTTGTAATACTATCAAGTTCTTCTAATTTATTTAATAATATCATTAAGGCAGATACTGCGGTATTATATTTCATATTATTTAAATCTTCAGTAACCTTCTTTATTGTTTGATTCATTAGAACTATAGTTTCTCTTGAATATTCTTTTGAATCATTAAGTTTTTCGCCTAATTTGTAAACTCTATCCAAGAATTTTTTACATCCTTTAAGTCCATTTGTAGACCATGCCGCATCTTTTTCATAATCACCTATAAACATTTCATAAGTACGAAGAGCATCAGCGCCAAATTCTTTTACTATATCATCCGGATTTATTACGTTTCCTTTTGATTTACTCATTTTTTCACCATTTGATCCTAAAATCATACCATGACTTACACGAGTCCAAATCATCTCTTTATTTGGAACAAGCCCTATATTATATAAGAATTGTACCCAGAATCTTGCATAAAGCAGGTGCCTCGCAGTATGTTCCATTCCTCCGTTATACCAATCTACACGGTTCCAATACTTCATAGAATCCATGCTTGCAAAACATTTATCATTATGTGGATCCATAAATCTTAAAAAATACCAACTAGATCCTGCCCAGTTTGGCATTGTATCAGTTTCTCTTTTTGCAGGTCTACCACATTTTGGACAAGTAGTATTTACCCAATCTGTTATTTTTGCAAGAGGACTTTCACCATTATCAGTTGGTTCATATTCTGCTACATCTGGTAAAAGAAGTGGTAAATCCTCCTCATTCATAGGTACCCAACCACATTCATCGCAATGTATCATTGGTATTGGTTCTCCCCAGAATCTTTGTCTTGAGAAAATCCAATCTCTCATTTTATAATTATTAACTTCTCTTGCAATACCCATTTTAACTAATTTTTCTGTTATTGCTTTTTTTGCATCATTTATGGTATAGCCAGTAAATTCTTCTGAATTTATAAGTCTTGAATTAATATTCTCTAAATAATCATATTTTTCATAAGCATGGCTTGTTATATCTCCACCACTAATTACTTCTATAATATCTAGATTATGTTCTTTAGCATACTCAAAGTCTCTCTCGTCGTGTGATGGAACTGCCATAACTGCACCTGTTCCATAATCACCAAGTACAAAATCTCCTAGAAAAATAGGTACTTCCTTACCATTTACTGGATTAATTGCTTTTATACCTTTAACTTCTACACCAGATTTTCCTTTATTAAGTTCTGTTCTATCCATATTAGATTTCTTTAAAGTTTCTTCAATATAGGAATTTACCTCTTCTTTATTTTCTACTCTAGGCATTAATTCTTTAATTAATTTACCATCTGGTGCGATTACAAAGAAAGTTATTCCATATATTGTTTCAATGCAAGTTGTAAATATTGAAAATTTACCACCGCCAACAATATCAATATCTACTTCTACACCAGTAGATTTTCCTATCCAATTTATTTGTCCTAATTTTACTTTTTCAGCAAAGTTAGTATCATCAAGTCCCTTAAGTAAATCTTCAGAATAATCACGCATTTTTAGCATCCATTGAGATTTTTCTTTTTGAATTACCGGATTTCCGCATCTCTCACAAACCCCACCTGCTGCATCTTCATTAGATAAAACTGTTTTACAATTTGTACACCAATTTACTGGAACAGTATCCTTATAAGCCATATTGTGTTTATAAAACTGTAAAAACTGCCACTGTGTCCATTTATAATATTCTGGATCTGTTGTAGAAAATTCTCTACTCCAATCAAATGAAAACCCTAGTGATTGCATTTGACCTTTAAATGTCTTTATATTTTCTTTTACTGCATCACGAGGATGTATATGATTTTTTATTGCATATTGTTCTGCAGGTGCGCCAAAGGCATCCCAACCCATTGGATATAAAACATTATACCCTTGCATTCTTTTCATTCTAGCAATCGCATCCTGTGCGGTATAGCTCCTAACATGTCCCACATGTAATCCTGCCCCTGATGGGTATGGAAATTCAACTAATATATAATAAGGTTTCTTATTATTATCTACTTCAACCTCAAATGATTTAGAATCTTCCCAATATTTTTGCCATTTTTTTTCAATTTTTTCAAAATTATACATAATTATTTTCCTCCCTGTTTCTTTTTATAATAAGTGCCAATTAAATGATATAAAACTAAAATAAGCGTAATAAGTGTTATTCCACCAACTAAAATTTCTATAAATATGTTATCAAATAAACATACTACATATACGGTAGTTGATAAAATAAATGAATTAGCAAGACAAACCTTACGAGCTATCTCTTTTAAGTTTCTATCATTTACTTTTACTCCATATTTAATTTTTAAATATGACATTTCTTTTCCCTCTGGAAACTTTTTAAGCACACTTTTTCTACTAATAACAAATATTAAATAAAATAGGTATGCGACTATAAATGTAATTAAATATAATATTAATTCTTTCATAAAATCCTCCTAAAAAAATCACATCCATATAAGGACGTGATTTACGTGGTACCACCTTAATTCGTGTATAATACACCTTTTAAGCTTAACGCGCTTTTCATATACGTCTATAATAAGAAGCTCCAAAGCAAGTTCATAATATTTATTTAAAGTTTTCACCAACCACTTTTTCTCTATAAAATAAATTAATTATTACTACTCTTCTTCATCGCATTACTAATATTATATTATATTTGATTAATATATTCAAGTAGTCTTAAGAATAAATCTATATATTTTCTATCTAAATAATTTTTACCATTAGCAAGTTTTCTTATTTCAATTCTCTTTTTCTTTAAGTCATATTGGTCAGAGAACATAATATCATCTACTCTTTGCTTAAGTATTGTTTTAATTGGTAAATCGCTAATAATAGATATTATATCTTCTTTTATTATTCTAATTGCATCTATTTCTATATCATCCCCACTACACAAAATAGTAATTTGTGCGGTTGTAGGAATGTTTTCTACCTCTACTATAAAGTCCGTATCATCCTTGTAACATTCATTTTTTATTTGCTTACTTCCTACATAAGTAACTATATTTGATGCAGGCTTAGTATTTTTAAATCTTACTTTATAACTTCTTGATTTTGGAATAACGCTTGTTTTTCCCTCTACTGGAAGTATAGTTATTCTATAGTTATTTTTTTCATATATAAATTCTACATTAGTTATTAAATACTCACCATTTAAATAATCTGTAGTTTCTCCATCATCTTCATAAATACTATAGGTATTATTCTCACCTGGAAACACCTGTAATTCAAGTTTATTTGGAACATTTGTGTCGTTATAGTTATTAGTTGACATAGGTATTATTGTTCCAGCCTTCACAAATATTGGATATTCTTCATCTTTATAAAATGAAACATATTTTCTATTTCCTAAATATTTTTTACCTGTAAAAAAATCGTACCAAACTCCATTTGGAAGATATAACTTATGAATAACTCTATTCATAACGTAATCTTTTCTAGTAAGTATTGGGCTTATAAAGAAGTCTGTACCAAAAAAATATTCATCTGAATAAAGTGGATCATCGTATAAAATTGGGTATCTATAATAAATAGGTTCAATTAAAGGTTTACCATATTTATGATATTTATAGCTTTCAGTATATATATATGGAATTAATTTATATCTTAAATTTAAATAATCTGTTACTATTTTTGATGTTTTTATTCCCCATTTCCATGGTTCTCTTTTATAGTATTTTCCACCTTCCGCACCAAGTCTTAATATTGGTGAGAATACTCCTAACTGTATAAATCTAGTAAATAATTCGCTATCTTCCACTCCACCTACGGTACCGCCGAAATCATGACTCCAAAAACTTACGCCTAGGTTTGATGCAGTTGCATTAAATGATGGTATACTTTTAAGTGAATTCCAACTAACCGTAGATTCACCAGCGTAAAGTACTGGATACCTATGTGAGGCAACTGTTGAATTATACGCACTTATAAGTGGTCTAATATTAGTATTTCTAAAGTTATCGTAATATAAGTAATGCTTTAAAATCGTTGTACGCAATAAATTATTCCTATCAAATGATTTTAGTGAATAAAAATCTATACCTAAAATACTTATTGGATGAATTATTAATTTTAAAAAGGCATCAATTGTTCTATCACTTAATAAATTAAATGGTATACTACCTCTTTTATCTTTAGGTAAATAGGCATCTAGTTTATTAAAACATTTAGTTTTAGGTAAAAAGGCTATAGGATCCTCTATAGATAATCCAAGTCTTATATTTTTATTATGAAAATATTTAATGAGTGCTTGTGGATCCTTGTAATTAGAATTAAATTCAAAGTTATTATTATCTTGCCATTTATTAAGTGTAAATACTGAGATTGGAATATTATTAGTTTCAAATTTTTTTATTAATTTAGCTATATCATACTCCCCATAAGCTTCATTTTTATCCCACCAGTTACCTAACGCATAACGTGGTATTAAAGGCGGATAGCCAGTTATACTAAAGTAATCATTTAAACAGTAGTAAAAGTCTTTATTATATAAAAATACATATATATCTATTCCTTTAGTATTTCTACTTTGAAACACGCCATTTTCAAGTAAAACTTTAGAATTTGAATCATCTATAGAAGCGAATCCATCTAATGAATATAAACTTCTCTGGACCTTTCTATCGTTTCTTACTTTATACGCACTCGCACCAAAATTTTTAACCTCTGGATGCTTATAATACCACACCCTATCAGTATTTTTGAGTACTATTTTTAAATTACTTGTAGGAGTTATTTTTCCTCCAAAAAAATTTTTATTTTTTAAATATGTAAGTTCAAAATATCTAGTACTAATACTTAGAATTTTATCATTTTGATTAACTGAGAATTCTGGTTTAGGAAAATTTCTATACCATACAAGTTCTGTCGGATTATCTACAAAAGAACCATTTTCATTATATTCAAGTCTAACAAGTCTCTCTGTTAAAACTGTAATACGATATTTCTCTCCTACAAAAATACATTCTGGATTTGATCTTGATAAATTTAAATTAAATTTAAATTGTTCACCTAAATTATACATAGTCCACCACTTTTCTTTATCCTTTTATACTAATTTAAATTATAACATAAAAAATATTAATTAACAATATGTTCAAAAAAGATAAATATATAATACAGCGAAAAAAAAAGATTGATAAAATTTTATCAACCTTTATTTAGAGATTAACTTATTATTAATATAAATTTGAGGTAAGAATATTAACTAAGTTTAGTTTAATCCCTGATATAAGTATCTTTGATACCTATATCAGAGACTAAACATATCTCTGGTTTTTTTAAAATACAGACTTCTTAGGATATTGTGTTCCACTATAAGAAACCGAATATGTTATTGGGTACGTTTCCCATGAACAACTTGGTCTCCCTATACTATAAGTACCCCATGATGAAGATGTTACACCTGATGTATAACATCCATATACGGATGTGCTTGGATCAGTTTGTGGTGTACAGTTTGAATCACAATAATTACGATAACTAATCACGATTCCATTATCCATAGCTGTTGGGCAATCATAAGTAGTATATGACATTGTTGTTTTACAATAAGAACCTCCACCTGAAGATGAACAAGATGATGATAAGGTAGCACTATTATAATTTGTATCCCCGCTTACAGTTCTAGTACTACTTGAAGGACAACTGCTAAGACCTGATGAACCAGATTGGTATAAGCTCTTTGCCGTATATATACTTGCTGTCTTGCTATTTCCTGTTATTCCTGTTGTATTTAATTTTGTTTCTACTTTTATCTGATATGCTGTTCCCTCACT
>CAJTZY010000014.1 GCA_910584085.1 uncultured Bacilli bacterium
TACATGATTTATCATATTCAGCTTTGCTTACTACTTTTCCATTCTTATCATAGTACTTTCCGTTTACTACCTTACATGAATAACTTTGTTCTTCTTTTGTTTTGTCTGATGGAGTTGGTTCCTTTTTCTCACAAATTCCATCTGGGCAATAATTATAACATCCTAAATAAACTATTATATAGTCTTCTTGCTTTCCACAACTCAAATTAACCTTAAGTCTATATTCTTCTGTATATTTTGTAATTTCAACATATGATTTATTAACATCACAAGCTTTACCATCTTTATCCTTCATATTTAGGACTAAGTGCAAATCATACATTTGCTGTAAAGTTAACTTTTTAGTTTCACCAACTTTTTGTGGCAATCTTTCATTAGTATAATAACCTACAGCTGCATCTTTCATTCTTGCTATATTATTAGCAAATATTTCATCATAAAGTACAGATATTCTGTCTAAATCATAAACATTTACTTTTCTATCTACATAACCTCTAGTTGGAAACAACCATAACATTAAAAATATAAATAAAAGTACCACCAAAATTGTTAGAAAAAAACTTTTAAACGAGAATTTTTCTTTTCTATCATCATACATAAAATAGCCCCCTTCGCTTTTTAATGTTTTCTATAATAACACTAATCCATATATTTGTCAAGTTCAATCTAGCAAACGTTTATTAGTATAATTTTACTTTTTATATACTTTCCCCTTATCTTCTTCTATTGGTATTAGACTTTCTATTTCATTTACTTTACTTTCTTCTATATCAAGTAATTCTTTAAATGTTTTACATATATTCTCTAAACTTTCTACTTCTTCTCTTCCTTTTAATATTACCTTACTTGATGTACTATTTTTTAATAAACTTGGTATTATTATTGTTGCTATTTCTCTTAATCTCGCTATATTTAAATAATTTAGTTCCATTAAATTATTTATTTGTTCATATAGTGTTTTCATCATAATCTCATTATATTCTAATAATGGCATCTTTTCGCTTATATTATTTTTTATTGAATTATTATCTATATTTAATAATCTTATATCTCTTTCATCTGATATTTCACTATTTTTTACATTTTCCTTACATTCCTGTAACTTATCTTGGCACACTTCTATTACTTCTTTTAACATTTCAAATCCATTAATTTCTTCTTTTAAATTATATACCTTATATCTAAGAAAACTAATTATTTGATTTATTGCTGATTTGTTTATTACTAATCCATCATTATCTACATCAAAGAATGTTCTTTCTATAATTTTACTTAAATCTTCAGGATTTCTTTCTTCTAATTTAGTTAATTTTGTTAATACTTTCTTTAAGTTTATTGTTTCTATACTTGATTTTGAATTTGTTTGTAATTCATATAATAGTTTTGCTATATATAGAGAATAATTTTCTAATTCTTCTCCATATTGTTTTATTTTTGTTGAGTCATTTAATTCTTTATTTCCTAACTCATAACTTTTTATTTCAGTTAACATATCTTGAACATTCTTTACTTCTACTAATTCTTTTGGTTTATTTTGATTGACATAATTCTTAATATAGTCATTGAAGTCTTCTCTATAATCATATTTATAACCACCAACTGAATCTATATTATCAATTATTTTATCAATAAACTCTTTATGTTCACTTAACTTAAAACATTTTTTATCAAATATATAATTATCAAATAGTGCAGCATTTATTTTATCTTGTAATTCTTCTTCTCTTATTTTTCTTAAATCTTTTTTTATATGATTTAAATCTACCTTTGTATTATATATTGTGAGTGTTTCAATTAAAAAAACACTTGAATGCTTTATGAGGAAAATGATATAGATATCAAATAAACTAGTTTTTAAATTTAAATTTATATTTTTTAATGATGAAATAGATAAATATATATACCAATCACTTGTTAATTTGCCTGATACAGTAATATTTTTAAGTGAATCACACCCATAAAATACATTACTTTCTATAGCTGTTATATTGCCTGAAATAGTTACTGACTCAAGTGACTTGCAATCTAAAAATGCATAACTATCTATAAACTTTATACTATTTGGAAGATTTATATTTTCTAAACTTTCACAATGAGCAAATGCACGATTTTCTATTTCTACCACATTACTTGGTATATTTATATGTTTTAACTTACTACAATTTTTAAATGCACTTTCACTTATTTTGGTTACACTTTCTGGAAGTGTTATATTTTCCAAATTCTCGCATTGGGCAAACATTTCATAGTTTATTTCTGATAAATTATCTGGCAAGGATACTTCTTTAAGAGAAGTACAATAACTAAATATTCCTGATTGTACTATAATAACACTATTTGGAATTGTTATATCTGTTAAGTTTTCACACCAAGTAAATACCCTCATTCCTATTTTCATTACACTATTTGGAATTATTACGGTTTTAAGAAAATAACAATTAGAAAATGCATAGTCTCCTATTTCTGTTATGTAACTTGGAACTTCAAATGTTCCATCAATATTTATATCATCATCTGTCACTTTAACTAAAATATTATCCTTTATTTCCATATAAAGCTCCCTTTTTTGTTAATGCATATTATATCATTTAATATAAAAATGTCAAATAAAAAAACACTATTAATTTTTAAACTAATAATAGTGTTTATAAACTATTTTTTATTTCTTTTATAATTAAACATGTATTGTATAGCAAGACCACTATATTCATTATATTTATTATAAGCGAATTCTTTTATATTTTTTTCACCCTCAATATTATAATCTTCTTTCATGAACTTTTTTACCCATGTATCTATCGGATATACATCAAATTTTTGATATGCGAATAAAAGTATACAAGAGGCAACCTTATTTCCAATTCCCTTAAAACTCATTAAATAATTTCTAGATTCTTCACTATCCATATTATATATATTATCTAAATCTAAATTTCCGTTTTTAATACTACTTATAATTTCATATAAATATTTATCTCTAAAACCAACCTTGCAATTTCTAAAATCTTCTTCACTTAATGTCTGTAATTTATCTAATGTTGGAAATAAATAGTACTCCTTACCTTTAAAGTTAATCCTCTCTCCATAATTATAAGAAATTAAATTAAGTGAATTTGCTATAGATGGCACTCTATTATTTTGAGATATAATATATGCTACTAAGGTTTCAAGTGGATCCTGATGAATCATTTTAAGTCCTCTACTAAAAACTAGGGCATCTTTTAATTTTTTATCTTTTCTTAGTATATTTTTTTCTATTAAGTCATAATCTCTATTTAAGTCTAAATAATCATAAACTATCTCTTTTAAATTTTCATCCTTATTTGATTCAACTATAATTGTATCCCCATCTATCGTAAAAATTAAAACTCTATCTTTTATTATAACAGTAAATTGATTTTCTTCTTCTGCAAATCTAAATATTTGGCCACAAGTAATCGTTGCCCTTAAATCAAAATCATTTTTTATCTTGATCATTAACATCACCAATACTTTCTTTATTATATATTTTTTTATGAACTACTTGACTATTCTTTTTTCTATAATTTTCTTCTAAATATTCATAATATGTTCCAGGAGAAATTATACCTACTAATTTTAATACTTCAAATATATAATTTCTCATCAAATGATCCGCAAAATAACTACAATTAGTTCCAAGTACAAAATATGTTTTATACTCACCACCATTAAACTTATAAAACTTTGCTCTAGTTGTATTATATAATTTACTTGCATAATCTTTATATTTTAATTTATTTTTTTTATCACTAACACAAAGTGGTTCCCAAGCATATACAGATTTCATAATTTCATCTAATCTTTTTCTTACCTTTTCTTTTTGTTTATTTGTTAGTTTAATACCATATTCAACTATGGTTTTTCTACTATTCTTTATACAAAAATTAATATATTTTTCTTTATTAGTAACAGTAAATAATACTCCATCCCCTAAGGATGAAAATAATCTGTAACTATCCTTATCATAATTTCCATATGAATAAATTTTACCATCAAACATAATATCCATATGGCCTAATTGATTAAAACCATATTTAGACATATGTATAAATACTTTTAAATCAGAATTATCTTCTTTTATTTCTTCTTCACTTGTTAAATAATCTATGTACCTATTGATTGATTTGAGCGCTCTTTTTGGAACAAATGCTTCAAAAAGCACTGGAAGTGAAACTCTAAGTTTTCTTTTTATTTTTAATTTGAATTTATCCGATAATATATCTATTATAAATTCGTAAATTTTATTAAAACCAAGTAATATACAATATATTCCTATAATCATAATAAATAGATTTAACTTTTCTAATGGATAAAATAGAAATAATAAAGAAAATGATAAAAAGAATATACTAAAGAATAAATCTTTAAATCTGGACTTTAAGTTTATTTCCTTTAAGATAATATAATTTACAAACTTAACTACAGCATTAAAAAGTAAATACATTGAAAATACTATTGGAAGTATAGAAAGTGGTATTTTAGGGAAAGATAACATTACAAATCCAAGTATTATATTTATTATAATTCCAAATAAAACTTGATTATTTCTAACTATTTTTTTATTTAAAATAAAGTTTAGTAGTTTAGATAGTCCATAAATTAAAAATACATATACAAATAAATTTACTACTCTAGTATATATTGAAATACTTCCAATAGTTATAATAAACCCCAAGGTTATTATGCCTATACCTGATAATAAATTATTAATTAAATTTAACTCTCTTTTTCTTACTACCATAATATTTCCCTTCCAAATTGACAATATTATATCAGAAAATAAAATTATTGTAAATTTAAAAAAGGGGTTGAAAAAGAAAAAATTATTTGCTATAATATTATTGTTGTTTTATGGCGATGTAGCTCAGTTGGCTAGAGCACATGGTTCATACCCATGGTGTCGAGAGTTCGAATCTCCCCGTCGCTACCAGATTGATAGTAAACTCGAACTTTTAAAATTTTCAGTAGTTCGAGTTTTAATATGTTTAAAATTATGATAAAATCTTTATAGATTAAATTGAACTTTGTCAATTTAATAAACACACTTGTATAATGACATAATCATTAAAGGAGTGATAGATATGTTGGTATATATGAATACATTTGAAAATACAAAGACATTAAATAACAATTTCCCAATAGAAGATCAATTTTATGCTTCCGAAAATGAAGCAGTTGTCGCTGATGGAATAACTAGGGATCCTATTGGAGTTGGCGATTTATCAACTTGTTCACAAAAAGAATTTTTAGCTAAATATCCAAGACCTAGCGGTGCTGAATTAGCCGCTAAAGAAATTTGTTATACCTTTTCTAAAACTTCTGGTTTATTAAGGGATAGATTAATTCAGTGTAATAATGCTGTTAAAAAATTAAATGATAGATATATTTTAGAATGTGATTATCTTGAAAATGATTATTTTGGTGCAGTGGCTAGTTGTGTTAGTATTAAGAATGATATATTAGATTATGCATATATATGTGATTGTGGGGTAATTGTATATGATAATTTAGGTAATATTAAATTTCAGACAGAAGATGATAAAGAGCGTTATAGTGATCCTTTTATAAATAAAATAGGTATTCCTTGGAATTTACCAGAAGCCAGGGTTATTGTTAGAAGAGATTATAGAAATAATTTAGATAATACTTATAATGGAAGATGTATATCATATGGGGCAATTACTGGAGAGATTACCACTATAAACTTTATAAAAACAGGCCAAATAGAATTATCTAATGGTGATACGGTTTTAGTATACAGTGATGGATTTACTAAATTTTTGCATGATAAAGATTTCATATCACAAATAATTAATTTTGAAAAAGATAAGTTTGAAAACTATATAGAAATAAAGGCCCAAAGTGATTACGAAAAATATGGTAAGGAGAAAACATTAGTATTATTTAAAAAATAAAAGTTGTTGAACGTCCTTACTTAGGGTACCAATAGTTTATAAAATGGCTTGTTAAAAAGTCATTTTTTTATTTAATATCAATAATATACAAAAAGAATAATTTCATATTTAAAATTATTCCCTTATTAGCTACAATATTATTTTATTTTTAAACAATATTGTTTATTTTCTTTAAATGTTTTTTTACCAACTTTATATTTTTCATAACTAGGATTATCTTTCACAGAAATCCACCTTTTTTTAAATATTTGTTTTTCATCTTCTGTATCAAACAATAAATTAAGTAATGAATCTAGTTTTTCTTCTTCAGTAACATGGTGATTAAGTAATTCATTAAGTTGTTCTCTTTTATATTTATCATTATTTGATAACTTTAAACTAACTTCACAAAGCTTGCCTACTAATAATAAATCTTCCATAACTATTTTAGGGGATAGTGAATTATTGAACAGTCTAAATTCTATTCTACCCTTATCTTTACTATTCCAAGTCATATGATTAAAATTTATACTTGTATATCTGATACTAGTATCTTTTTCAGATTTTTGCTCCATATACTTTTTAAATACTTCATATTTATCTTCTTCTGTTCTAGCTTCCATTAATTCAAACTCTAAATCACCGTGATCAAAACCTAATAAATCATTTAACCTGTTTCTAACTTGGATATTGTACATAAATCTATTAATATCTTCATCAGTTTCAAGTTTTATATTTGAATTTTCCTTTAAAGTTTTTTGGATATTTTCCTTAATAGGAGCTGCCATATTAATAGCCATCACTCTAATTACATCATTTTCTGCATTTGCAATCTTAAAAAATAGTTCTTCACATTCACCCCAAATTATAAGCAAATACTTAAGTGCTTCTACATTATCGCCAAAATAATCTGTACCTATATTTATATGTAACCCTGTCCCACCATGAACTTTCGCACCAAAAACATTAAATAAAGTAATCATTCCAACTATTTGATTTAAACAATTTAAATTATTTGTCATAATTGGCGAGGATGCTTCTGGTGATTCATCATTATCTATTTCTTTTGAAAAAATCCATTTATCAAATTCATTTTCTTTTTCAAAATCAACATTTTTTGACATGCTATTTATTAATTCATCTGAAAATGATAAAGATTTCATAATTTGTACAATTATTCCACTTGTATATAACGATTTTATATCTTGAAAAGATGGATTATAGTATTCTAACTCCACACCAAATTTCAAATTTGTAGGTATATTTAAAATTTGTGAAACCTCTTCCATTTTAATATCAGAAAATAACTTGCTAAATATTTTTTCCTTATTTTTATCATTTACATTTTCTAAAACTTCCTGAATAAAATTCCAACTATAAAGTTTTGAATTTTCAAATTTAAAATAAAAGTAAGTCATAATAAGCTCTACTTTCATATCTAAATCTTTAATTGTACGTATTACAAGTGTTAAAAATTTATACTTAAGTTCATAGTCATAAATCTCATTTAAATATTTAACAATTCCCTTAACTTTATTTAAAATTTCCTCATCAGAATAATTTGATATATTGTCTATAAATTTTAATATATTATTGTATTCTGTCTTATCTATTTTCATAATTCACACCCCAAAATATGAAGTTTATTATATCACATTTTATTTTTTTGTCTATATTACATATGTAAATTATATTAAAATTGATATTTTTTATATCAAAATAATGTGTTATAATAATTAATCAAGGAGGAGTCTATGTCTAAGATATCTAATGCGATTACAATGTTAAATTTACTATCAACTGGAAAAAAATATACTATAGAAGAACTTGCCAAAACCCTAGAAATATCAAAAAGAATGGTTAGAACATATAAAGAGGAATTGGAAAAAGCTGGAATATATATTGATTCAATAATGGGACCATATGGTGGATATGTATTAAATCAATATATAAAAATACCCGAAAGAAAATTAAAAAAAGAGGATTATGAATTATTAGATAAATATATATCAAATAGCGATTCAGATATTGACAAAGAAAAACTTGAACTTTTAAAAGACAAAATTAGAGGAATATATATAGTAAGCAAAAATAAGGAAAAAGAGTTAAACTTAAATGATGAAACATTAAAAAAATATAATATATTAGTTCGATCAATAAAAGAAAGTAAAAAAGTAAAAATATTATATTATTCCTTTAATACGGGTGAAAATGAAAGGATTATAAATCCTGCTGAAATGTTTTTATTTAAAGATGGTTGGTACTGTGCTGCATATTGTGAACTTAGACGTGATATAAGACATTTTGAATTGAAACGAATTAAAAAAATAGAAATGCTAGATAAAAATTTTTAAGTTGACGATATACTTCCTACTTAAATGCTATAATTAATTTAAGAAGGGAGTTTTTTATGAAAGAAGATATGTATGATAATTTTAAAAAATTACAAAATAGAGTCATAGATTCATTGGCTATGACAGACCTAATTAAAATTCAAAAGATTTTATCTAATATAGATGGTCCTACAATATCAACTGGCGTTGGAGGTTCATACGTTGTAAGTACCTTTCTATCAAAGATATTAAGTAAAAAAAATAATATAATTTGTGAAAGTTTAACGCCAAGAGATTTAATTTATAAAAATTTAAACTGTTATGAAAATATAATTGCCTGTAGCTACAGTGGGAATAATTTTGGTGTTTATACATCATTTAATAATAATTTAAAAAAGTATTTATTTTCAAGAAATACATTTGAAAATGTAACAAACATTAAATATAAAACCTCAGATATTGAACACAGTTTTATTTCACTATCATCAACACTAATTCCAATGACTATTCTACTTGCTTATTATCTAGATAATGATTTATCAATAATAAATGAAATATTGTCTCTTACTTATAACTTTGATTTTGAAAATTCAGATATTTATGAGATTTTAAGTGGATATGATTCAAATACCGCGCATACATTTATTGAATCAACGATGGTAGAATCAGGTATAGGTACTCCTATAATACATGATAAATATGAATTTTGTCATGGCAGAAGTACTTTTAATTTA
Source organism: uncultured Bacilli bacterium (assembly GCA_910584085.1). Lineage (GTDB taxonomy): Bacteria > Bacillota_I > Bacilli_A > RF39 > UBA660 > UMGS1613. The sequence continues at coordinate 8,983 of CAJTZY010000014.1, forward strand.
TGCCATTCTAGTAATTTAATATTTTTTTACTGTAATAGTGAACTAGATAAATTATATGAATCAGAATTAAATGATTATTATAACAGTATAATCAAAATAAATAAAAGATTTGATGATGAATTAATAAATGATTATTACTTTACTTATATTAGTATGTTGCTATGTAAACAAATTGCGAAATCAAAAAATAAAGATCTATCCAATGTAAATTATTCAAAATTGGTAAAAAAACTATATTTTTATAAAGGAGGAATGTAATATGGAAAAATTAGCTTATGTTACAGGAAATTACGGAAAATATATATCTGTAAAGGAAAAATTTGAAAATGAAAATTTGCTTATTAATTATTACAAGTGTGATTTAAATGAACCAGATATAAATGATATTAAATTTATATCCAAGGAAAAGGCAAGACAAGCATATGAAATAATAAACAGTCCTGCGTTTGTAATTGATTCTGGATTTTATATTAATAATTATCCAAATAATCCAGGATATCCAGGTGCGTTTGTAAAAAGAAGTGGTATCAGTTCTAATATTGAACAATTATTAAAGATTATGGAAAATATAAATGATAGAGGTTGTTATTTTATGGATTGTCTTACATATTATGATGGCAATGAATACTTTCAATTTTTTGGAAGAAGTTATGGAACTTTATCTAAAGAAAAAAGAGGTATTAATCAAAAAAAAGCAAAATCAAATTTGTGGTATGTATTTATTCCAAATAATTGTACTAAAACTTTAGCTGAAATGAGTGATGAAGAAAGACAAAATAGAAAAGATAATAGAACTAGTGCAACTGATGAATTTATAAATTGGTATAAATCTATATACTTACAACAAAAAGTAAAACAAAAAATGTAATATTTAAATTACCTGTCAAAAAAATATTTTTATTCTATAAACAAAAGAAACCTTAATCGGTTTCTTTTACTAATTCTTTAAATTTTCTACCCTTTTCTTCAAAATTTTTAAAGTATTCATAACTACTAGCAGCTGGAGACATCAAGCATATCTTACCTTTTTCTGTAATCTTTTTAGCAAGTTTAACTGCATCAGTTAAATATTCAATATAATATATTTTTTTAGCTACTTTTAACTCTTCCAAAGCTTTTCCAATGTTATAACCAGTTGTTGGCATGCATATTAGATTATTAACATTGCATTTACTTAAATACTCTATTAAACTATCATACTCTATTCCTCTATCCATACCGCCAAATATAAGAGTATCAACTTTTTCTAATGCATTTATTGCATTAATTGTTGCCATTGGTATAGTAGCTATAGAATCATTATAGTATGTTACTCCATCAAATGTACCAACTAATTCCATTCTATGTTCAAGGGGTTTAAAGTTTTTTATACTCTCTACTACTTTGTTTAAGTCTAAATTAAGTAAATTTGATATCAATAAACAAGTCATTATATTAGATAAATTATGTTCCCCTATTAAAGTTCTTTCATTATTTTTATTATATATAATATTACCTTCATATACTACATTATCACCATCTAAATAAATTGTATTTTGAGTATTTGTTTTATTTAATGTAACTTTGTATAATTTACTTTGATATCTATTATTATTTATCCAATTAACTGTATTTTCATTGTCAAGACAGTAAATTGCTATATCATCGCTATTTTGATATTTAAACATATTCATTTTATTTTCATGATAGTGATAAACGGTTCCAGAATGATCTAGATGATCTTCAAATAAATTAAGTACTACTCCTATATGCGGAGAGATTTTAACAAATTCTAATTGATGTGCGGACATCTCTATTACTAAATATGTATTTTCATTAAAATTTTCTACATCATCAAGCATAGGATTACCAATATTACCTAGTAGATATGCATCTTTACCTTGATCTTTTAATATATTATACATAAGTGTTGAAGTAGTACTTTTTCCCTTAGTACCCGTTATACCTATTACATTATTTTTAAATGCCTCTAGTATTACTTCAAGTTGCGAAGTTAATTTTGATTTAATATTATCAATATTCATATCTTTAAATGTAATTCCAGGTGTTTTAAATATTAAATCATAAATTTCTAAATTATTTAAATATTCATCTCCATAAATTACATTTATATTATTATCTAAGTTAAGTTCTTCTGACTCTCTAACATCATTTTTATCTATTATAGTTATAAATTTATCTTTAAGATGTCTTCTGATAAAGTTATAGGTAGATTTACCCTCCTTACCAAATCCCAATATACAAATATTTTTATCCTTTATATTATCAATTATAGCATTATACATATTTATCAAGTTCTCCTTTTACTATACTAACAAATTTTTCATCCAAATTATTTTCCTCATTAAACATATTTTCATACTTTACACTTGTATCTAACTCAAAATGATCTTTATAATATTTAAGCAAATACGGAAGATTATCTCCTAACTTATTAATTGTTAAACTAAGTGCATACCTTACTTCTTCATAAGTTCCTACACATTCAAAAGGTTTATTCTCACTATAGTTTGCAAGTTCTAATAAAGTATTTAATAGTTCTTTATTTTCAAATAAATCTTCACCAAATATATCTATTAATTCTTTATCATATAAAAATGGGCTAAGAATAATATATACAAACATGCATTTCGCACAGTTTGAACACCATTTCCAAGGTGTACTTTTACTCCCTACGTTACAACTTCTAAAAATTTTATGATATTTCTTATAATTTGAAAATAACATAGCTATTTGAAATTCATTTAAACATCTAAGTAAACTAAAATATTTAATATCTATATTAAAATATTTTTTTGTATAAAGATTAAAATCATTTTCAAATTCATAGGTTTTAGAATATTGATGATTTATTTTAGTACCTAATATTGTTGGTTCATTCGCACTAGCTTCATTTGATAATATTATATATTTTTTATTTGATAAATAGGCACATAAGTATGTAACAAAGGCAACTAGTGAACTAAATGGTGTATGTCCATTTAAAAAACCTTCATTATTTAATTCTATAATTTTTTTATCTAATACCCTTTTAATACAAAAAATATTATCATCACTATATCCTGCCACTTCAGCACACTTTGTATTAACCTCTTTTGGATTGATTATAAAGCAAGTATTATCTTCAAATTCATTTTTCATAAGTTCCAATGTTACATTGGAATCTTTCCCACCACCGATAGGTATTAGATTTCCATATCCACTATATTCTATTTTATCGAATTCTACTTTAGGAGAGTCAATTATTACATTCATAAGGTTCTCTTCACTTATATTTATACCATTTGTATAAAGCATTTCTCCAAGCCCATAATAGTATAGTTTTTTAAACCATTTAATTTGATCATCAGTTAAATACCCAGCTTTTATTATTACATTCTTACTACATGTACATTTAAAGTAACTAACCAGTTCTATTAAGCCTATATGAAATATTAAATTATTTAATAAGGATTCATTTATATTTTTATTCTTTATATACTTTTTATTTATTATGTAATATGGATTAAATTCTGTTAAACCTTCTATACTAAAATGGTATATTATTTTAATATTTTCTTCTTCATCTAATATCTCATAACTATCATATATAAAGTTTGAATATTTTTCTCTAAAATTTAAAAATTTTTCTTGATTCATAACACATCTCCTAACATATATTACCTTATTTAAAACTAATAATATATTATAATTTTTACTAATGATTATATTAGCAAACTTCCACCATTTACATTTATATTCTCACCATTAATATAACTTGCTCTATCAGACAATAGGAATAGAACTGCATTTGCTATGTCAATTGTTTCACCTAATCTCTTTAATGGATTACTATTTTTATGATCCTCAATTTCTTGTTCAGTCCATCCTGAAAGTGCTAAAGGAGTCTTTGTTAAACTGGGACTTACACAATTAACTCTAATATTATATTTTGATAATTCTAATGCACTAGTTTCAGTAAAATTAATTATAGCGGCTTCAGCAGAACAATAAGCACTAGCTTCTATACAAGGTCTTGTTCCCAACCTTGATGCTATATTTACAATACTTGAATTTTCACTTTTTCGTAACAAAGGAATGGCATATTTTGTACAAATTACTTTTCCAATTAAATTTACATTTATTACTTTCTTAAAATCACTAATATCTAAATCTTCAATAAAACCATCTATATTAGTTCCGGCATTGTTTACTAAATAATCTAATTTTCCAAACTTATCTTTAATTGTATTCATCATCATATAAACTTCTTCTTCATTACTAATATCCGCTTTAATAAATTTAAAATTATTACTAATTTGTTTTAATTCTTCCTTTGCTTTGAACATTTGACTATCATTAGGACCAAAATTTATAAATACAAGGCATCCATTCAATAATAATTGCTTAGCAATTTCCTTACCTATTCCAGATGTCCCACCAGTTACTAAAGCGACTTTGTCACTAAAATCATATATTTTATCCATATACTTATACCTCACTCCAATTTATTGCTGTTATTTAATCATAATTCAAATTATAATAATATTAATTTATATATTATTATAAAGTAGTTATGCTAGTTAGAACCCAGTCGTAACTTTCCTGATTATATGTACTGTGGCAAAATTCGCAGTATCCAGATTTATTTACATCCATAGGATGTCCACAATTTGGGCAAAATCTAACTACATCCTGTATCTTGCTATTTCTTCTCTTTTCAAAAATTAATATATTTTCTTTTTCAACTCTAGAGGAATTATTTCCTCTTTTAAAATTATTAGTGTTTTTGTCTACTATATAATCCATATATTTTGATACTAATTTCACTTTAATTATATATTTATCATCAGTTATATTTATGTCTATTATATCTGTTGATTTTACGTTTAATTCATCAAACATTTGTCTTTCATTATTACTATTTAAATTAGATAGTATTTCACTATATTTATTATACACATCATCACTTATAAAATGACGTACTCTTTTCATATTATCAGTCATAAGACTCATATGTAACATAACAAATATATTATCTACCTTTGTTTTAAAACTGCTTTCTGTAAAAGTAGGATCCAAACTTATTAATTCATCCATTCTACCACCACTATAATTATATCAAAATTAAAAACTTAATACAATTATCTATTTTGAAGTTTTAATCTACTTATAACTTTTTTTTCTATTCTGGATATATAAGATTGACTTATACCAAGGGACTCTGCTACTTCCTTTTGAGTCATTTCTTTTTTTCCTAAAAGTCCATATCTCAAAGTCATAATTTCTCTATCTCGATCATTTAGTTTAGTTAACTCTTGATATAATATTTTCTTTTCTATTTCCTCCTCTAGTGGCCTTGTTACTATATCTGATTCTGTTCCTAGTATATCTTCTAAATGTAACTCATTACCCTCACTATCATAGCTTAAACTATCTTCAAAACTAATTTCCCCTCTTCTTCTTTTGTTTTTTCTTAAAAACATTAAAATTTCATTATCAATACAACGTGATGCGTATGTCGCAAGTTTAATATTTTTATCCAACTTATAGGTATTTACACCCTTTATAAGTCCAATTGTTCCAATGCTTACTAAATCTTCTAAATCTACTCCTGTATTTTCATACTTTTTTGAAAGAAAAACTACTAATCTAAGATTATGTTCTATTAATTTATTTCTTGCAAACTCATCTCCAGCCATAGATAACTCTACATACTTTATTTCTTCATCTTTTGTTAAAGGTTCAGGTAATTTATCTGAACTTCCAACAAAATATATTCCTTCACTACTAAGTAATTTTTTTATAAACTCTATTAATTTTTTTATCATATTATTCCTCCAATAACTTTCTATTTAGTATAACTTCAACACCATCTAAACTTATTTTATCCATAATACCTACAAGTACATCACAATAGTCTTTATTATCAAATATAATTTTATCTACTTTTATAACCTTAATCATATTCATTCCATTCACACCCGTATATGGTATTAATCTGAATTCCTTTATATCAAATAAAATTTTTCTTTTGTCTATTAATATTACTTTTTTATTAGTTAATTTATCTACAAGTACATTACCACTATCCATATAAGCTGTATACTTATAATGTTTATTATTTATATGTATTTCAATGTTATAATAATTTGAATAATTATATCTTAATGTTTTAGTTTGTTTAATATAAATATATAATATAATTGGTGAAAAAATACATAAAAATATAAAATTGATACTTAAGCCATTATTATAAAATATCATACCTATATGTTTATAGGAAAATTCAAGATTAAGTAAGTATAAAAATCCACCAAGAATTATACTAGACATATATAAATATAAAAGATTTACTAATGTATATTTTAAATTTTTATATCCAAATGTAGCTAAAACCATGATTATACTTATTATAAATTTCAATATAAATAAGGTTATACTATCTATATTAAAAAATAAAAGTAATATGCTTATACCACCTACAAAAGCCCCAAACATGATTTTTGTAAGTTTAACATTTCTCTTTAAAATAAGAGTAACAGATAATAAAAGGATAAAATCTAAGAAAAAATTTAAAATCATAATTAGGTCCAAATATATTTTCATATAATCACCGTTATAATTATAAAAAAAAGACACATATAAAAGTGTCGTTTTTTATTATTATTTTCTAATAATTATAAATGGATATTTATACAAATCTTGCATTGTATTAATATTATTTATTTTTAATTTATTTAACATTTTATTAAAAATGAGTGCAGTTCCTTCACTATCGTAATCTCCTCTGTGATGTTTATTCTCATCCCAAGGAATATCATACCTTTTAACTAAAGTAGCTAAATTGTGATATCTCTCACTAGATTCTAAATATCTAGATAAACCTAAAGTGTCAATTACAATATTACTTATTTTTCCTAAATTATATTTAGAATATGCATTATCAAGAAAAGACATATCAAATTTGGCATTATGAGCTACCATAGGTAAGTCCCCTACCCACTTCATAAAATCGCAAACACATATTTCTTCATTTCTTTTATTCTTTAGCATATCATCATTAATTCCCGTTATTTTTACTATTTCTTCACTAAGTAATCTTCCAGGGTTTATTAGTTCATCATATCTATCTATAATTTTTCCATTTTTTATTTTAACCGCACCTATTTCTATTATTGAATCACCAGAATTTGGATAAAGTCCTGTCGTTTCTAGATCAAATACTACATAGGTACTATCTAATAAAGTTACATCTGTAATCATACTTCCTCCATAATATATAAAAAGCCAGAAGAGCGTATCCCGAATCGAATAAAACCTAGGCTCCTAGGTGGGCATCACATCACAACTTTTAGGATCCTCAAATAAATTTGAGTATTCAACACCAGCTATGAATTAGATTCCCAATTATATCGATTAGTAGGTTTTTCATATGGGATTATTTATCGCATCTTCCAGCAATTTAATTGTATCATAATTTGATACTTAATTCAATAATTTTTACAAAAATTTAATTATCACTATTCATACCATTCTTGATTTTCTTTAATTGTTTTTCACTTTTCTCACTATCAATACCTTTATTTTCTTTATTAAATGTATTATCTAGTAAAAGATTTTCAATATAATATTCATTTATACAATCTTGCCCATTACTTAATATATCATCTAAATTTTTATCCGTAAACTCTTTTTTTACTCTTAGTATCATTTTTTTAGAGTCTAATTTAACTATTCTATTATAAATATTATCTTTATTAAATCTAATTGTATTAATTTTTTCATTTTGTTTTTCTATTTCTTTATCTATATCATCTATATTTTTTTCTTTTAAATAATTTTTACTTTTATAATAAATACTATCTTTAAATTCGTTATAACTTATAATACCTATAGTAGGTCCACATATTAATATAATTGTTAATAAATGAGCAATTGGATTTGATGTTGACCAACTTGGAAAAAGAATTGATCCAAGTAAAATTGGAATAATAATACATGTAAGAAAATTTTTAATAAACTCTTTTATTGCACTAGACTTTAAATTAGTAATATTATATTTAATTTGATTTAAAAATTTCAAATGACTTATTTCATCATTTTCTGCATCACTTAATATTTTATGTTCACTTTCTTTTTCAATCATCTCATCTTCTATGTAACATGATTCTTCTTCTAAATTCTTTATTTCTACCTTTAATTCTTTTATTCTGTCCAAACATTTATTCATAAATACACCTCTAGTACATTATTATAATATATAATAAACTAAGTTGTAAATAAAAAAAGAAAATTTTTTATATTTTCTTTGTTTTTTGATTATCTAATTCATCACAAGTTTGAAGTATTATTTCTGCTAAACTTAATGGATTAGATAAACTATCTATGTTAACAGTTATTTCATCCCTAATATCTTCTTTATAACTTATAATTTTCATTTCTTCACTTATATTTTCATCGGTTCTTTCTTCAATTGGAATAATATATGAATATCCTAAACTAACTCTCTTATTTTCTCTTTTAGATATTGTAGAAGCTTTCTGTTCTAAATAATCTAAATCATCTCTATCAAAATAACCACTACTATAATAAAATATTAAATCAGAATTTTCACCTTTATCTTTATTCCAAGTTTTAAATGCACAACAACCACTAATATCAACCTTACAATTTTCATATCTTTTTTCTAATTGTTGTAAATTGAACCAATATGCATTATGTGATATAAACATTATGTTTAACTTTCTTCCCTTTTCTAATTCATTAACTAAATAATTTTCACATTTCATAATAATTTACTTTTCCTCCTATTCATATCGTTACCAAAATATTTTTGTCTTGTTTTTTTGTTGTTCTAAAATTTTTTGTCTTTCTTTAATAATATCTTCACCTTCAAATATTAATTCTAAAAACATAATTAAAAGTTAGATATAATTTTTTCTGTTTAACATTACTTTTTTAATATCTTATTTGTAATGAAGGAGGTAAGTCTGAAAAATTAGTAAAATATGTAGTGGCGTTATTGGGTTCATTCTTAGTGTTGCCACCACTTAAAATACCAATAGGAATCGCTCCCCCTACTGAATCTGATCTTGGAATAAAAATCACTCCTCCGCTATCCCCCTTTACGCTATACAAATCAGACTTAACTAAATTATGAATAGCATACCCTTCTTCATAAATAACATTTACATTTATTCCTGTTATTTTTCCTGTTGTATATCCCGTTTTACCTCCAATTTTGCCAATTTCTAATCCTTGATATATAAAAGGGCAAGAATTATTAATTACTGCTAATTTTGTCATTCCTGGATTTGTTATATTCAAGTTATTGGTTGGATTAAAAGTGCTTGATGTTTCTACAAATGCATAATCATAATTTTCTAAAGTTGCAAATTGTCTAACCCTAACTATTCCTGTAGTTAATTTTTGACCTACATTTGTTGTACAATGGCCAGCTGTTAAATATCCGTTTTTACCATTATATTTTACTCTAAATCCCATAGAACATATGCCCTCTATTGGTTGACCTGCATTTATATTTATAGATTTTAAAGTATTCCCATTGCTTTTATTAAATTTTATTAATTTAGTATCAACATTTATTTTAAATTTTAAAAATTCACTTTTAATTTTTTGTTGTTGTTCACTGCAATCATCATATAAATCAACAACTACTGTATTATTTATTATATCAATATAACTTGTATTTATATTTTTTCCTTCCTCTGTTACCATATAATCAGCCATTCTTTTATTTATATCATTCAATTCATTATATGAATTCTCTACGTATTGAATTTTTATTGAACTATCTAAATTTATAATTTTTTTATAGATTGAATATTCATCAGAGTTCTCATCTGGAATATTATCTTTTACAATTTGTAATATTACATTTTTTGAATCATCACTAACATACATACCTCCAAAATATAAAGGATATTGATTACTATTATAATCTTTTATATTATAATAATCTGAAATAACAGAATGAATTTTTTCTATTTTAAAAATTCTATTTAATGTTTCATCAATTTTTAGTGAATTACTTAAAGCATTAACATTGCAAATTCCATTTGAAAATAATGTAATAAAAATTCCAATAAATAATAATATTTTATTTTTCATTTTTTACCTCCCTTTCAATAACTATTATTATACATATTTCTTTTTTTAATATTTATATCAACTACCTCTATCACCTCAAAATTCTAATTTGATAATTATATATAATTATTGTAGTAATTATATATAACAGTTATGATTTAGTAAAGTGGGATTGCGTGAAATGGTCATTTTAGTGCATGAAAACAAAAAAATTCATATAATTCATATAATTCATTAATAAAATCTTGTTTTAAGTAAAAATTTGAGGTATTGATGATATTATTTAATTAAATTACTTATTTGTATATTACTAGTTTTTATGGTGCTTAATCTGTATAATATAAATTATAATTTATGATTACTTTTGCATAACTAAACATTACATAAATTCTCTAATATTTCATTATACATATTTTGTATGCCACAATAAAAAATCAAATTTAACTTTGATTTTCTGAACATTAAATTGCAATTTTTTACATGAATATCGAATTTACGCTACCTTGTTTAAATAATATATATCTAGAATTAAAAATAGTTTGCCTAAATTTTTTTTGTGCTTCTTTACTATTGTTGATTAAGTTTATAACCACTACATGATTTTTATCATCAATTAGGTATGAAGAAATATTAGTATAATCTTTATTTTGTAATATACTAGAGATTTTGGTTTTTAATTCATTTAATCCTTCCTTAGATGTAGGTAACTCTTCTAACTGTACAAATTTTATTAGATCCGAATCAATAACATTTTCTTTAAATTTTTTTTGAGTTTCTTCGCTATTGTTTTCTAAACCAACAATTACAATCTTATTTTTTTCGTCAACATAATTAAAAATATAATTTTCACAATCATTAACATCACATGCTGAAAAATATTCAATAATTTCATTATTAACTTTGTTTAAATCATTAATTATAATTTTTTTGTTCTTATCACACCCTGTAATTTCTATAATCACAATAAAACATAATATGGATAATATACTTTTCTTCAAAATTGATTCCCCATTTCTTTAAATTAATATTTTTATCTATTATATCATATTTACCATTCGTTTCAATATTTTATTTAAAAATATTTCTTTTTATATTTTCTTTGTTTTTTGATTATCTAATTCATCACAAGCTTTAAGTATTATTTCTGCTAAACTTAATGGATTAGATAAACTATCTATGCTAACAGTTATTTCATCCCTAATATCTTCCTTATAACTTATGATTTTCATTTCTTCACTTATATTTTTATCGGTTCTTTCTTCAATTGGAATAATATATGAATATCCTAAACTAACTCTCTTATTTTCTCTTTTAGATATTGTAGAAGCTTTCTGTTCTAAATAATCTAAATCATCTCTATCAAAATAACCACTACTATAATAAAATATTAAATCAGAATTTTCACCTTTATCTTTATTCCAAGTTTTAAATGCACAACAACCACTAATATCAACCTTACAATTTTCATATCTTTTTTCTAATTGTTGTAAATTGAACCAATATGCATTATGTGATATAAACATTATGTTTAACTTTCTTCCCTTTTCTAATTCATTAACTAAATAATTTTCACATTTCATAATAATTTACTTTTCCTCCTATTCATATCGTTACCAAAATTTTTTTGTCTTGTTTTTTTGTTGTTCTAAAATTTTTTGTCTTTCTTTAATAATATTTTCACTTTCAAATATTAATTCTAAAAACACCTCATAAAATTGACAAAATCTTTCAGCGGTTTTTATCCAGTGATAATAATCTTCATCTATTAAATGTTCACTATCAAGTAAATCAATATATTGATTTACATTTTTAAAAGTTTCACTTAATGGTAAATTATTTTTTTCACCATTTTCAACTATTGTTTTTAAACATAAATATATACTTTCACTACTAAAATATTTTGTTTTTGAAACAGTATTTTTTTTCACATTACTTTTTACAGGAATATATATTTTCACACCTTCATCATTATATTCATTTCTATAACTTTCTAATAGGCTTAAACTATATCTTATCTCTTTTAGTATATTTGAATGTTTTGTTTTATTATTATATTTATTTAAATCTCTTTTCGCGTGTAACTTTTCAATATTATTAATTTCAATAATTGATATTTTTTTTTCTGCTTTCTTTAATTTAATATTCATAAAAATTTCTTTCCTTATTTACACTATTAATCAACATTATTTGTTTTGCGTTTTACAAATTGTTTTTCATTTTTTATAGTTTCAGCATTTTCTAATTTTATATATTCTTGGTTAAATAAAGTATTTGCTTCAGGATTATTAGCTAAATATTTTTTTATAACTTCTTCTCTTAACCTCTCAATATTTGTTATTTCAAATAGTTTATTGTTAATTTCACGCTTTATTGTTTCTTTATTTAAATTTAGTTCCTCTAATTTTTTTTCAACTATACTTGCTAAATATTGAATATTGCATAATTTTTCATTTTGATTCTTTATGTTATTTTCTATATCTTCCATATTCATATTTTTTAAATTCCTTTTAGTTTTAAAATATCCATTATTATCTTCACTAATAAGGAGTGACAGTATCCAACCAGGAATTGAAAATGATATAAAAATTGCAGATAACTCAAGAGAACTTATTAAAGGTAAATGGAACATTATTGAGAGAATAATACCCATCAATGATATACCATAAGTAAAGACACTTGACTCATTAAAAAAGAAATTAATAATAAATTTATGTTTTAATTTTTTTAAATTTTTGTTTTTTTGTTCTAAACATTTCTTAGATGTAAGTGAATCCTCCATTTTGCCTAATTCATTATCTTTTGCACTGTCTAGTTCACTTTTCCTACTTTTATTCATAGTTATTTCATTTTCTATATAACATGATTCTTCTTCTAAATTCTTTATTTCTACCTTTAATTCTTTTATTTTTTCTAAATATTTATCCATAAGTACACCTCTAGTACACTATTATAATATATTGTAGATTAATTGTAAAGAAAAAGAATTAACAATTAGTTAATTCCTTAAATTCTATATTTGAGTTCCACAGTTTGAGCAGAATTTAGAATTTTCATCTACTTTATTTCCACAGTTAGTACAGAATTTTTCTTTAGGTGCTTCTGGTTTTTTAGTTCCACATTCAGTACAGAAATTACTAGTAATTATTGCACCACAATTTGGACAAGCAACACCTTCACTATTATTATTTTCTACTGGCTCACTAACTGGAGCTATTGGAGTTTGTGGTTGCATAGCAATTCCACCACCTGCAACATTCATACTTTCCATACCTGTTTGTGACTGAGATTGTTCTGAAATATTAGCGCCAAACATAGCTCCACCTTGGTTTAGCATACCCATTCCCATAAATCCTGTCATTGCACCTGCATCATTTCCAGCAGCAGTTTTGATAGCTTCACTTGCAGCAGCATTAGCACGAGCCCCTTGCATAGCAGGATTCATAGCATATAATCTATCTCCTTGTGCGGATTTAATGACACTTGCAGATTCTTCAGTTGGTGTTGCACTTGCAATTGATACACGAACAACGTTTATACCTTGAGATCCCCATGTTGAATCTAAGCATTCTTTTACAGCAGCACTTATCTCTGTTACTGCTCCAGGTAACATATCATAAGATATTTTTTGCATAGCAACTTTAGCAAGTGCTGGTTGTAATGCTTGTAAAAAATCTGCTAAAAATGCATCTTTAAAATTATCATCAATTACATAATCACTTTCAACATTTCCACCATAAGTGTGATAGAAAGCAAGTGGATCAGTAACTTGCATTACATATTCACCATAGCATCTAATATCTACAGTCATTCCAAATTCACTATCTCTAAATGGAACTGGAGTACTTGTTCCAAATTTATTTCCTTTAATATAACGAGTATTTACAAAATATACTCTTTGATCATGAACTGCTACTCCACCAGTTGTAAATCTTTCTCCAAATTTTTTAAATGAGTCTATTAATCCTTTACCAAATCCACCATAAAACATAGATGGTTCTGTGCCTTGATCAAAAGTATAATTTCCAGCTTCAGCAGTAAAGTCAACTATTTTACCATCTGAAACAACTATTAAAAATTGATCTTCTCCTACAACTATTTTACTTCCATTAGTAATAATATTTTCAGTACCTTTTGTATTTGAACCACCATTTTTGGCAACTCCTCTTCTCATAAGTACATTATCATCCATGCGTTCACAATATATATACTCTAACCATTGATCGGCTAATGTACTAGAACCTGCAGTAAGTGCAGCTTTTATTAATCCCATTTTATCATCCTTCCTTGTATACTATATACTACTAACATTATATACTAATTAAGCATTAAAAGCAATTTCTTTTTATATTTTTTTTAATTTGAAATGTAAAGATGAAAAAAAAGTATAAACGCTGTTAACAGTTTATACCTTTTATTTTTAATTCTTCTTTTTCTTTTTTATTGTCATCATACCAATGTTTATTTGGATCTTTACCAATATTTTTCTTTTCTATTGACATCCAAATTTGACTTGATATAAATAGACTTGAGAATGTTCCAACTACTAAACCTATAAGAAGTGCGATATTAAAGTTTAATATTTCATGTGAACCTATGCATATTAAACTAATAACAGGTAAAAGAGTTGTTAATGTTGTAATAATACATCTAGAAATAGTTTGTCTTAAACTAACATTTACTATATCTTTTAACTCTTCTACATTTTTTATTTTATCTTTATATAATTTTGTTTTATTTTCTCTTATCCTATCAAATATAACTATTGTATTATTTATTGAGTATCCTATAATTGAAAGTATTGCTGCAATAAACATACTATTTACCTCAAATTTAAGTAAACTAAATATTATAAGTACCATTAGGCTATCATGTACAAGAGCTATTATAGAACTTATACCATAACTAAATTTAAATCTTATAGTTATATAAATTATCATACCTATACAAGCATAAATTAGGGCTTTAATAGCATTTCTAGTTATATCCTTTTTAACCTGATTAGATATAGCACCAACACTTGTTGTAGCGTCATATTTTTCATTAAAATATTCTTCTACTTTATTTGTTTTAGAATTATCAAGTACTTCTTTAATAGTTGCATATACTCTAAAATTATCTATTGACTCTATTTTCTCTACTTTATATTCTAACTCTTCTAGATCATTTTCTACATCTTTATAATTTAATTTATTTTTAGAATTAATCTCTATAGTAGATCCACCTTTAAAATCAATTCCTAAATTTAAACCTTCACTATATGTAAACATAGCTCCAAGCACAATAATTATTCCAACTAATACAAATATTATATTTTTATGTTTAACAAAATCTAGTTTACTCTCTCTTGATTTTTCCTTATATCCTATAAATATTTTAGTATGTCCCTCAAATTTCTCACTATTTACAAATTTAC
The DNA here is from genome assembly GCA_910584085.1 of uncultured Bacilli bacterium. Taxonomy (GTDB): domain Bacteria; phylum Bacillota_I; class Bacilli_A; order RF39; family UBA660; genus UMGS1613. The sequence goes on from CAJTZY010000014.1 coordinate 24,488, forward strand.
TTAAGATATATCTATTTAAATATACCATTACTATAAATGTTACTACAATACTTATAATAAGCATTGTTGCAAATCCTTTTACACTACTCTCACCAAATATAAATAATATAATTGCTGCAATTAATGTAGTTATATTAGCATCTAATATTGATATAAATGATTCTTTACTACCATTTTTATATGCCGCTTTTAAACTTACTTTTCTATTTAATTCTTCCTTAATTCTAGAGAAACTAATTACTGCAGAATCTACTGCCATTCCTATACCAATTACAAGGGCAGCTATTCCTTGAAGTGATAATCTACCACCTACTAAATTGAATATTAAAAGTGTCAAGAATGTATATGCTAAAATACTAATACTAGCAAGTAATCCACTAAATTTATATAAAATAATTAGTAATAGTGCGATTGCACCTATTCCAACTACACCAGCAATAAATGTTTTTTCTAGTGAGTTTTCACCAAATGATGCTGTTACTGTTTTTGATGATATTTCTGATAGCTTAGTTGGCATACTACCACTATTTATTAAGTCAACTAAACCTTGCGCTTCTTCCCTACTAAATTTTCCTTGTATTATTACATCACTTGCGAACCCTTGAGAAACGCTAGCATATGATAAACAATTTGAATTTTCTAAATCACCGCAGGCATGGAAAACCTTATTAGGTTCTATTCCTTCTCCTACTTCTTCAGTTGTATAGTATCCTTGTTCAAAACCAACAGTTTCAAGAGACATTTCTTCTTCATAATCTAACCATATTACTATAGAGTTATTTTCCATTTCACTAACTTTTTTTGTTTGTTTATAAAATGTATCATAATCTTTAACACTTAATGAAATATAATATCCTTTTTCTGGACTATATCCAACGCTTGCTTTACCACTATTTAAAACACTACTATCCATAAGTAATTCACCAGTTGTTGTTCTAAATGTTAATGCAGCTGTAGTACTTATTGTTTTTCTAGCATCATCGATATTATCAATTCCAGCCATTGTTACACGTATATTATTTCCCTCAATTGATATCTCAGGTTCACTAACGCCTAAAGAATTTATACGCTTATCTATAATTTTATATGTACTATTTACCATATCATTAGTAACTTTTGAACCATCAATACTATCTACTTGATATAATACTTCAAAGCCACCTTGTAAATCTAGTCCATATTTTAAATTTTTTATTGAAAAATATACACCAAATATTGATACTATTAAAACTAAAATTATAAGAATTATAGAATAACCAAAACTTGTTTTTACATTATCTTTTTTATTTTTTGTCATAATCATCATCTCATTTCTTCTAGATTAGGTTTTACTACCTTTTTTCTTATTTCCTCTTTTACATATTCATCAATCTCACTATTGTCAAGATTTAATATGTCACTTACCATTTGATATAAAAGCAAATTATTTGCCTTAGACCATTTTGTAACCTTTAAATAATTCCAAATATCATCTTGCTTAATATAATCCAAGTCATTTCGTTTAAGTTCTGCTACTTTAGTTTCAAGTGCTGGACGAAGTCTTTCATATAACTCTTTAACATTATTAAATTCAATATCCATGGTTACCTCCATAATAAAGTTTTAACTAGCTACATATACATTATATATTAAATAAAAAAATTTTTAAAGAAATTTTAATAAATTTATTAAAAAAGTTGTAAGTATAGTGTAATTGTAAGATTTTTTAATTATTTATTAAATATGTAGTTTCAAATATTCTTTCATCACTTGAGTATTCCATTACAAATTCATTATCATGCTTACATATTATTATTCCTATAGTTTTATTATGACTCATACTTTTTATATTTTTATCTATATAATTCATATAAACTTGAATTTGTCCTATGTGTTCTTTCTTTAACTCTGTTACTTTTAGTTCTACTACTATAAATGAATTATATTTGTAGTTAAATAGAAGCAAATCTATGTAGTTATATCTATCTCCTATTTTGATTTTATATTCACTTTTAATAAATGTAAAACCATCACCCAGTTCGACTAAAAAATTTTCTAAATCCTCTAATATTAACTGTTTTAGAATTTTTTCTGTTATATCTTTATAATCACATTTATTTTTTATAAGTATAGGATTTTTGATAAAGTCTGTTACTTTATTTTCCTCTTTTTTTATCAATTTTTCTTTTGTTTTATCATCTAATCTTTCATATTCTTTGCTATTTATTTTATTTCTAAGTTCTCTAACTGATAAGTTTTGTTCTTCAGCTATTTTTATATAATAATTTATTTCATTTATATTTTTTAATTTTAATAATTCAATGTAATGGCTCCAGCTTAATAGGTGTGACATTGTCGCACCTTTTTGAAAAATTAAATAAAATTGTCTCATTCTTTTAAGTGCACTATCATCATATCCTTTTCCTAAATCAATAGTTAATTTTTTAGAATATTCTTTTATTAGCCCATCGCCATATTTTGCCCTAGTCTCTCCTCCTTGTGCCTCTACTATTAGTTTTCCTACATTATAATAAGTAGTAAGGTCACTTTTATTTTTACTATAATCTTTTACCCTTTTGTATATTTCATTATTTACTAGTTCATTTTTAATTTCGTTATAATAGTTCATACTTTCCTCCTTGAATTAAGAGTTTACCACATCAACTAAAATTAAACAAAGAGACATTTTTAATAAACTGTAATCCTGTTTTTGCAATTTTTTATATTTTTCATAATAAAACTTAAATAACTGTTATTTTAGGCATACAAAATTTAAAAAATTGTAATATTTCAAAATTTAAGTAACTTGTACTTTTTATACTTAAATTGAATAAACTTGTACTATGAAAAATAAATTTATTAAATCCACTTTAATTTTAATTGTAGGAGGGTTCTTTACAAAGGTACTTGGAATGATTATAAAAATAGTATTAACAAGAACTATTGGTACAACTGGTATTGGACTTTATTCTATGATTATGCCAACATTTATGCTTTTAAATAGTATCGCACAATTAGGCCTTCCAACTGCTTTAAATGTTTTAGTTGCAAATGAAAAATATAATACTAAAAATTTAGTATTTACTGCTATTTTAATATCCTTATCAATTGACATTTTAATTATGATATTTTTAATAATAAGTAGTAACTATTTAAGTAGTAATTTACTTAATGATTCTAGACTATCACTTTCTTTATTATCAATAGGATTTGTTTTACCATTTATTACAGTATCAAACTGTCTTAGAAGTTATTTTTTTGCAAGACAAAGAATGTATCCCCATGTAATTACTAATATAATAGAAGATCTTGTTAAACTTATATTTATAATAATAGGTATACCATTTTTTATAACTAAAGGAATTGAATATGCAGTGGCATTTGTTATATTATCAAATATCTTCTGTGAACTATCAAGTATTATTATTTTTATATTCTTAATACCTAATTTTAAGTGTTCTAAAAAGGAATTAAGACCTAATAAAGCAAATGTAAAAGAACTTCTTAAAATTGCTATACCAACAACAGGTAGTAGACTAATAGGTTCAATTGGATACTTTCTAGAACCTATTATTATTACTTATGTTTTACTTAAAGTTGGGTATTCGAATAATTTCATAGTAAATGAATATGGAATTATAAATGGATATGTTATGCAGTTAGTGTTACTACCATCATTTTTTACAGCGGCTATTTCTCAAGCACTTATACCCATAGTATCAAAAAACTACTCTAAGAAAAATTATAAATACATTAAGAAAAAGTTAAAACAGGCAATTTTCACATCTCTTTTGATCGGAATTCCTGCTACTATAATATTTGAATTATTTCCGGAAAATCTACTAGGGTTACTATTTAAAACAAATAAGGGTGTAGAATATATTAAGGTTATTGTGCCTATTTGCCTACTTCATTATATACAATCACCAATTTCAAGTACACTCCAGTCTATGAATAGCGCGCGTATATCTATGATGGGAACTTTTATTGGTATGATACTTCGAACACTTTCACTATTTATATTTTCGTTTTTAAGAATTGGGCTTTGGAGTTTAATAGTTGCAACCAGTGTAAATATAATTTTTGTTACCCTTTTTGATTTATATAATGTAAAAAAATTATTAAAAAGTAATTGAAATGGGTATATAAAATATGTTATTATAACAATTAGGTGAAGAATATGAACAATTATTATAATAACTTAAATCCTGAAATTAAAAAGTATTTTGAAATATTATCCCCTATATTTCCAGAGTGGCTATTTGAATATATTGACACTCCTGAAATGGATAGAATTGGTAAAATTAGCATGAGTTGTGGGACTGATTATTCAAAATTTTTTGATGTAAAATATTTTTATTCAAATTTAGATCACAGTGTTGCTGTCGCACTTATAATATGGAATTTTACACATGACAAAAATCAAACATTAGCAGGTTTATTTCATGATATAGCAACTCCAGCTTTTAAACATTGTATTGATTTTATGAATGGGGATAGTCTTACTCAGGAATCTACTGAGGAAAGAACTCTTGAAATACTAAGGAACTCTAATAAAATTATGAAATTACTTAAAAGAGATGGTATTGAATTTGAAGAGGTATGCGATTATAAAATTTATCCTATTGCAGATAATGATACTCCAAAATTATCATCAGATAGATTTGAATATAATTTTTCAAGTGGCCTTACCTATTTTAGAGTATGGGAATTAGATGAAATTAAAGAGATTTATAATAACGTTACTATTTCAAATAATGAAGACAATATACCGGAATTAGTATTTAAAGATAAACATATATGTGAAAAATATATTCATACCATTTCTAAGCTATGGGCTGAATGGATAAGTGATAAGGATAAAATAGTTATGCAATTTATTGCAGATACTTGTAAATATATGAAATTAAGAGGATATTTAACTATAGATGATTTATATACTTTGTCTGAACAAAAAATAATTGAGAAAATTATAAATTCAGAAGATTCATACTTAAGTGAGCATTTCAAAAAATTCATGAATACAGATAAGGTTTATTATAGTGATAAACAAATTCAAGATAAATATTGTATCAATATTAATGCAAAGAAAAGATATATTGTTCCACTAGTTATTACTCAAAATGGTAATATTAGAATTAACAAAGTATCAGAAAGTGCGAATAGTGAAATAAATGAATTTTTAAATATTTCAAATAACAACTGGACATATTTTGACTTTGATTTTAATCCATACTTAGTTGATAAACAAAAGGTATTAAAAAAATAGCATCTTACACTTAGGGATGCTATTTTATATTCATAGAAATATATGAGTCTTCTATTTTATTATTTTGCTCATCATATTTCTTAGTATTAATAGAACTTATTATAGTAAGCCCTAATACTACTACTGAAAAAATAATCATTCCTTTACTTTTAACTAATTCCATACAACTACCTTCTTTCTGTATTAATCATATCACGAACATTTATTCGTGTCAATATTTTTTTAAATAAATTTGAACAAATGTTTGACATATGTAAATATGTATGTTAAAATGTAATTAGAATTATAAGGAGGAAAATATGGAAAAGCTAACTAAACGTCAAGAGGATGCATTAAACTTTATTAAAACTTATATAGTATCGCATGGATATCCACCCACAGTAAGAGAAATTGCCGAGGCTATTGGGGTATCATCACCAGCAACAGTTCAGGCACATCTGGATTGCTTAGCAAATAAAGGGTATATAAAAAAAGGAAATAATAAAAATAGAACTATTGAACTCATGGTAGATAATGAATTTTTACCACAAAATGAAAATGTTGTTGAAGTTCCACTACTTGGTAAAATTACTGCAGGTAATCCTATAGATGCGATTGAAAATCCAAATGAATATTTTTCACTTCCAGCATATTTAATACCAAATAATAAGGAAGTATTTACTTTAAATGTTAGTGGAGAATCTATGATTAATGCGGGAATACTTGATGGAGACATTATAATTGTTGAAAGAAAAAACACTGCAAGTAATGGCGAAATTGTAGTTGCTATGACTGAGGATAATGAGGTTACTTTAAAAACATTTTATAAAGAAAATGGACATATAAGATTACAGCCAGAAAATGATACTATGGAGCCTTTTATATTTGATAATGTATTTATATTAGGGAAAGCAATTGGATTATATAGAAAAATATAAAGAAAAGAGATTTCAATAAATCTCTTTTTAATATAGTTTACTTGGATACACCCCATCTTGTATTAAATTATTTATATATTTTTTTAGTTCATCTAAATCTGAACCGTATGTAACACCCTTCCACACTGCACTTGTTGGAATTAATTTAAGTTTTATATTTGTTGCTTTTGAATAATCATTTAATACATCTGGTAGTAAATATTCACAAGTAGATAAGTCACCATTATAATTTTTAAAATATTCAGAAATGTTTTCTTTTATGAAGTTACAAAAATCTTTTTGTATTCCATACATTAGCATAGAAACTGGATGAGTTTCTTCCATTTCATATTTTTCTTCTCCTGAAAGAGGCTCACCAATTATTTTTCCAGCTACTCTCTCTACTTTACTTTCTACAATTTTTTCAAGTGTTCCATTTTTTTCAAAACATACTCCTCTTTTTACTGAGCCATTCTCTGTTAGTGTATTGCCTATTTGATATCCTATTACGCTATATTCTCCATCTTTTAAAGATGCATTTAATAAATTAAATGGTTCGTTCCCATAAAAATCATCTGCAGATATTACAGCAAAAGGTCCATCTACATTATTTATAGCACAGTAAAGTGCATGTCCCGTACCAAGTGGTTTTACCCTATCTTTTGGAATATTTACTCCTTCAGGTACATTTTTTATATCTTGAAAAACATATTCTACATTTATTTTATTTTCAATACGTTTTCCAATAGTATTTTTAAATATATCATAATTTTCTTCTTTAATTATAAATACTACCTTATCAAATCCAGCTTTAATTGCATCATAAATACTATAATCAATTATAAACTCTCCATTTGGTCCTACTGGTTCTATTTGTTTTAGTCCCCCAAATCTACTTCCCATTCCTGCAGCCATAATTACTAATGTCATTTTACATTCCTCCTTTAAACATTTTATATGGTTTTAATTTATTATTATCTTTATCATATTTTTTATATAAGGCGATTGCTTCACTATTCTTTATAAATAAAATGTAATCGCAGTTATAAATATTATCTATAATTGCACCATTTAATACTTGTTTTTCTATACTAACATCAAGTTCTACTTTTTTATAATCTAATATATCAACTATATCTATAAGTTCATCTTCACATACATCATCTAATTTAATTGCATTATCTATTTTAAATTTACCTTGTCTTACTCTTCTTAAATCAGTCATTATACCTACTGTATTTAATCTATTTGCTATATCTCTAATTAAACTTCTAATATAAGTTCCCTTAGAAACAGAACATTTAAACTTAAATATTGTCTTATTATTGATATATTCTATATCCCCTATTAACTCAATATTTGTTATTTCTACTTCTCTTTTAGGTAATTCAACTTTAATATTTTCTCTTGCATATTCATATAATTTTTTACCATTTATTTTTACTGCAGAGTAACTTGGAACTTCCTGTAAATACTTACCCTTAAAACCATCTAAAACATTTACTATTTCTTCTTTTGTCCTTATAGAGTTTTCTTCACTCAATATATTTCCAGTATTATCAAGTGTATCAGTATTTATACCAAGACAAACACTTGCTATATATTCTTTATCATTACAAGTTAAATCACTAACTAACTTAGTCGCATTTCCAACACATATTACAAGTACACCGGTCGCAATTGGATCAAGTGTTCCTGTATGACCTACCTTTTCTGTATGAAGTTTTTTAACAATACTATTTACTACATCACGACTAGTAACATCTTTAGGTTTATCTATTATTAAAATCCCATTCATTTTACTTTTTCACTAGTTTTTAACCTTTCTTTTATTTCCTCTTTATTTTCCAAAATATACTCATACTTGCCTTTTATTTTTTCATCTCTAAACAAAATTTTTTTAAAAAGTTCTAGTTGTTTTAAGTAAGTAATTTCTTCAGTACAATAATTATCTCTTGGATCCTGTCTTAACTGTGAGCATTTTAAATAAAATGGTAATTCTATACTATTACTACCTAATACTTCAAAAGTACCATCATACTGTAAAAAACCTTTTGTAGCACAATATTTATATATAATATCACTCGTTATTTCATAAAGTTCAAAATTTTTAAATTTATTGAATATTCCTACAATTAAGTTTTCCTTTGAATTATGAGTTACAATTCCTTCACACCATCCATCACTATTTATAAAAATCTCGCCTATTAAAATTTTTTTATCTTCTACATTATTAATTTCAATGCTGTTATAATAATATTCGCCCTTCATTTCTAGCATATTTAACCTCCACAATTAATCATCAAATAACCTTTTTTGCATTTCATAAGGATTTTCAATATACATTTTATATGTTTGATATATTTCTGTATTCTCATATTTAACTTTACTAAAATTATTATTTAAATCAAGTATTTCTCCATCTCTATATGATATTAAAATTGGAGAATGTGTAGCAATTATAAATTGTGAACCTTCTTTAACTAATTCATCTATTAGATATAATAAACTCATTTGTCTAGTTGGAGAAAGTGCAGCCTCTGGTTCATCCAATATATATAAACCGTGATCAGAAAATCTATTTTGAACTAATTTAATAAATGACTCACCATGTGAACATTCATGTAGATTACCTCCATATGAATCATAAATAGGTCCTTGACCGCCTTCTTCGCTAATTCTAATTATTTCAGTAGATACATTATAAAAACTTTCTGCTCTAAGAAAAAATTTAGTTTTTGGTCTATTATATCTTGCAACATGTAAATACTTATATAAATCAGAATGTGTGTTTTTAGTAGAAAATGTAAAATTTTGTGAGCCGCCTTCTGGATTTAAATCTAAACAAATTGCAATTGCCTCTAACATTGTAGATTTTCCTACTCCATTTTCTCCAACAAGAAAAGTGACAGGTTTACTAAATCTTACTTCTTCAAAATCTTTTACTACATCAATATTAAATGGATATATATCAAGGTTATCAATTCTATCTCTATCTAATGTAATTGATTTGACAAATAAATTATTATACATAACCCTCCTATATTACTTGAAATATATAAAATTTTAAATACTCTGTTTCAGGTACATTAATTAAAATAGGATGATCATATGACTGTCTTCTCTCCTCTATTAATTTTAATTCTACACCAGCGTCGTGACTTGCGCTTTTTAGCATATCCATAAAAAGTTTAGGGGTTGCAAAAGATGAACAAGAAGCGGTTGCTAAGTATCCTCCTCTTTTAAGAGCCTTCATAGCTTTCATATTTATTTCTTTATAACCTTTAAGTGCATTATTTAATGTTTTTCTGGATTTAGTAAATGCAGGTGGATCTAATATTATAAAATCATATTCGCCTTTTTTTATTGTATTTAAGTAATCGAACACATCTGATACTACATAGTTCATAAAACTATCCATATTATTAAGTTTTGCATTTTCTACTACCATTTCTATCGCACTCTCTGATATATCAAGTGCGGTTGAAGAAATCGCACCACCCTTTATCGCATTAAACGAAAAGGAACCAGTGTGAGTACAACAGTCAAGAACTTTTTTACCTTTTGCAACCTTTCTTATTGCTAATCTATTCTTCTTTTGATCTAAGAAAAATCCAGTCTTTTGCCCATTTTCATAATCAACTTTATACTTAATTCCATTTTCCTCAATTACTGTAACTGTGCTTTTAACGTTTTCATTCTTTATAAAATAGCCTTTATAGATGTCCATTCCTTCTTTATTTCTAATAATTGAATCATTTCTTTCATATATAGCATTTACTATTATTCCTTTTTCTTTTAAAACTTCTATTAGTAATGGATATATAATATTCTTTCTTTTTTCTATTCCAAGTGATAAGACCTCACATACAAGTATATTATTAAATTTATCTACTGTAAATCCCGGAAATCCATCTGCCTCACCAAATATTAATCTAAATGAGTTTAAATCACGATCATCCATAACTTGTAATCTATAATCTAATGCATACTCTATTCTTCTTTTCCAAAATAATGAATCAATAGTATCATTTGAATTTTTTGTTACAAGTCTTATTCTTATTTTAGAGTTGTCGTTTATAAAACCACTACCTAAATATTTATCTTTAAGATTTACTATATCAACTATTTCTCCATTTTCATAATTACCTTGAATATTTAAAACTTCATCTTCGAATACCCATGGATGTCCACTTAAAATTTTATTTTCACCTTTTTTAGTTATCGTTACTTTAGTACAGTTTCTTATATTTTTCATAGGTTCCTCCATAACTAATTAATAGTAAATATAGTTCCCTCTCTAGTATCTTTAAGTATAATACCTTTTTCCTCTAACTCTTTACGTATACTATCCGCCTTTTCATACTCCTTATTTTTTTTGTAATTTGACCTTTCCTCTATTTTAGAGTTTATGTAGTTAAGTAACTCTTCATCTAATTTATCTTCTTTTAATAAATCTAAACTAAGAACTTTATCAAAGTCACTTATTAAATATAATTTTGTATTATTATTTATCTCACTTTTTATTACATCATAAAGAATAGTTAGCGCATTTGATGTATTTAAATCATTAAGAAGTGCACTTTTAAATTGGTCTTGGTAATTTTTTACACTATTATAATCTATTTCGCTATCATCCTTAACAATATTTTTTACTTTATTTATTAATTTTAAATAGGAATTGTTTGCTCTATCTAATGAATCATAAGTAAATACTAATTGCTTGTGATAATGGGATTCTAGACAAAATAATCTGTACGCAAGTGGATTATATCCTTTTGATTCTAGAAGTGATACTGTTAAAAACTCTCCTTTAGATTTACTCATTTTACCAGTAGAGTCATTTAAATGTTCTGGATGAAACCAAAAATTACACCATTTGTGTCCAATAAAACTTTCTGTTTGCGCAATTTCATTAGTATGATGTGGAAATATATTATCAACCCCACCGCAATGTATATCTAAATACTCCCCTAAATATTTAAGAGCAATACAAGAACATTCTATATGCCATCCTGGATATCCAACACCCCATGGAGAATCCCATTTTAATTCCTGTGAATCAAATTTAGATTTTGTAAACCATAAAACAAAATCAGTTTTATTTTTCTTATTTTCATCTACTTCAACATCATTTCTTACAGCCTCTTTTAATGAATCCTCAGTATGATTAGTTAAAACATAATAGTCATTAAGCTTTGAAGTGTCAAAATACACATTTCCACCTTTAAAATACGCATATCCATCATTTTCTAGTTTTTTTATAAAATTAATATAATCTTCTATAAGTGAAGTTGCAGGGACAACAATACTAGGCCATTTTATATTTAATTTATTACAATCTTTTTTAAATTCATCTGTATAAAATTTTGCTATTTCAAGTACTGATTTATTTTCTCTTTTTGCACCTTTAAGCATCTTATCTTCACCAGTATCAGCATCACTAGATAAATGTCCTACATCTGTAATATTCATACATCTTTTGACATTATAACCTATATAGTTTAAACTTTTTTCAAGTATATCTTCCATTATATATGTTCTAAGATTTCCAATATGTGCATAATGATACACAGTAGGGCCACATGTATACATAGTAACATTTTTACCATCTCTCGGTTTAAATTCTTCAATTTTTCTAGTTAATGTATTGTAAATTTTCATTTTATCACATCCTATTTAATTATATCATGATATTAACAAAAAAAGTATTAGAATTTTCTAATACTATTTTTTTGTCATCTCTTTTTCCCCTTTATTCTCTTCTAAATTTTCAAAATCTACTTTTTCACATTCTCCACTTACTACATTTTGAATATGTTGAACAGATTCCTCTACATTTGATTTAGCTTGTTTTATATAATCATCCATATATTTAACTTTAGGTAATTTATTTAGAGTATTATATATCATTTCATTACAGAATAGATTTACGTTATCGCTTACTTCTTGATATACAATAGTAGTTTCCTTATTCTTATTATTTCCATCTACATATTTATAAACTACATTTTGTTTTAAAAGATATTTGTATACATTTTGGAAATATGGATTATTAAATACATCTGTAAATTCTGCATCTTTTGATACTGTATTTCTTAACATAATTGTATTATACTCTATAAAGTTAAGTGCTAAAGTATCAATTTTACCTGTACTTGTTTTTTGATATTCATCTACTAGTAAATCAGAATATATTATTATATTTTTTTGGTTTTTAAAGTTATATTCATTAATTGCATCTATTGCTAGAATAGTATCAGTTATTTTAGAATCATCATACCCCACTAATATTTCCCTTTTATCCTTTGTAGCAACTTTATCAGAATTTAAATATTCTAGGTTTATATAATTAATGAAATCTTTTTCATCACCCATAGTTAATTTAACTTTACCATTTAATAATTCATTAAAACTATCATATCTATCATTAAATACTTTAATAACATCTATTTCTGATTTTTCATCCATTTGATTATTTAATATTTCAAGTTTTGTTTTAATATAAGCTTTACTGTTTTGATCATTAGTTCTTTTATCAATTCTAGAATATTTTTCATCCGTAATATAATTTCTTGAATAATATGCACAAACTCTTGCATATGCACTTGCAATTGCTCTATTTGAAAAGCTTAAATCTCTAACTTCAAATTTAAATCCATCTACTTCTATTTCATCTTCATCTACAAATAAGGTATATATTTTATCAAATTCTGATACGATTTGTTTTTCATCTTTACTATTGATAATGTTAGAAGTAATTTTTTCTATATTTGATAAAATCTTTTTATCATCCTTTTGTTCAGTAGGTAAAATATTACTAACTGAAACTAATTTTTTATCTTTTATCATAGTATTTTCTAATGTATCTAGGAATGTATTAAAATCATTCATCATATTATTAGAGTCTATTTTAGATTTAAAATTAGAAATAATATCTGCTTTTATTTTTCCATTTTCATCTTCTTTAGCAAGTTCATCCAATAAAATTATAAGTGTTGAATTTTTTACAACTTCTTCATTCATATTTTTAAATAGCGATTCTATTTTATCCTCAGTTTTTAAAACTAATTCCTTCTCAGTTTTATATAAACTACTAGTGCCTTTTTCATCTTCAACTATTTCTGAATTACTACTTGTAGTTGATTCACTTGGTGTTGGTTCATTTGGTATTTGGCTACTTAAACTAGACATAGAAGACTCTATATCTGATTTAGTATCATTTTTACTAGAACAGCCACTAAGCATTGTTACAAGCATAATACTAGCCATTGAAATTGCCTTAAATCTTTTACTTATTTCCTTTTCTAATATTAATTTTTTCATAATATTCCCCCCTTGATTGCTGTATATAATAACACACTTATACTATTTTGTCAAATATTTCAGACAATGGATAGTGTAAAATAGATTTGGGATTATATACAAAAAGGAAGACCTTTGTTAAAA
>CAJTZY010000015.1 GCA_910584085.1 uncultured Bacilli bacterium
AGTGAGGGAACAGCATATCAGATAAAAGTAGAAACAAAATTAAATACAACAGGAAAAACAGGAAACAGTAAAACAGCAACAATATATACATCAAAGAATGTAAGTGGAACAAACTCAGGGTATAGTAGTAGTTCGGCATGTTCATCATCAACATATACTGTATCAGCAAGTGGAGTATATCCGCAAGTAACATTATACTCACCAAGTTGTAGTAGTTATACAGAACCAACAACATCATATTGTAGTACATCATATACAACAACATCTAGTTCATGCGATAGTACAGCATCTTGCTCAACAGGAGGATATACAGGTACAGTAAGTTATTCTAGTAGATCTTCAAATGGAACAACCTATGTTTGTAGTGGCTGGAGTGATCAAAGGAGTAGAACGGGTGAATGTGCAGATGAATCTTCTGGAGAAATGCCTAAATTTCCTAGTTGTTCTTCAGGAGAAACTTATTACGAATATAGATGTGGTGGTTACCCTGTTGCTCCTACATCATCTGGTTCATGTGGTTATAGACAAATGTACTGTTATTATACAAGATCAGTAACAACAAGTGAATCATATACATGTTATTATTCGGGATATATATCTACTGGATCAACTACAAAATATAAAGCAACCTATTCAGGAGTAGTAAAACCAGCAACAACAAAATATTAAAAAAATCAGAGAAGGTTTAGTCTCTGATATAGGTATCAAAGATACTTATATCAGGGATTAAACTAAACTTAGTTAATATTCTTACCTCAAATTTATATTAATAATAAGTTAATCTCTGAATAAAGGTTGATAAAATTTTATCAATCTTTTTGTTTTATAAAAAAACTAAACAAATAATATGTTAAAAAATAAAAAAATATTATATAATATAGATAGTGGTGATAGAATGAAAAAATTAAATGAATTAGTTAATTGTAATTATGATATTGAAATTGGTGGAATTAAGATAAATTCTAGGGATGTTGTTCCAGGTGATTTATTTGTATGTACAGATATGGGAACACTAGATAGACATGAGTTTATTGATGATGCGATTAGTAGGGGAGCTGTAGCTGTTGTAGTAAAAAGGGATGTAGGAGAAAAAAGTGTACCAATCATAAAGGTAGATAATCCAAACGATGTACTACCTGTTGCTTGTTCAAAATTTTATGATGAACCAGAAAATAAACTAACTATGATAGGTGTTACTGGAACAGATGGAAAAACTAGTGTATCTACAATGATACAAACTTTACTTGGAAAAGATATTTGCGGTTATATTGGAACTAATGGATATAGTTGTTCAAAGTTTAATAAAGATACAAATAATACAACTCCGGATTCAGATAAGTTATATGGATATTTAAATGAGTTTGTTTTATCTGATTGTAAATATTGTTCAATGGAAGTATGCAGTGAAGCTCTTATGCGTGGAAGAGTAAAGAATATAGAATATGATGTATCTATTTTAACTAATATAACTAGTGAACATTTGAATATACATGGTACTTTAGAAAATTATGTAAATGATAAGTGTAAATTATTTAAACAGACAAAAAAAGATGGATATTGTATTTTAAATAAGGATGATGAGCACTTTGAGGCGGCAAAAGCAGCTTGTAATGGAAAAATATTAACATATGGCGAAAGTGAAGATAATGACTTATACTTTAAAGATATAAGATTATTTCCAGGAAGAAATTTATTTAAAATAGTTTATAATAATACAGAATATGAAATAGATAGCCCAATGGCCGGTTTATTTAATGTTTATAATTTAAGTGCGGCTATACTTACATTATTTGCATTAGGATATACTTTTGATGAAATAAGTGCTAGAATACCATTTTTACATGTAAGTGGAAGACTTGAGAGTATTGATATGGGACAGGATTTTTATGTAATGGTTGATTATGCACACACACCAAATGGAATAACAAGATTACTTGAATATGTAAAATTATTACCAATAAAAAGAAGTATTGTAGTAATAGGTCAAGCAGGTGAAAGGGACCCATATAAACGAAAAACGGTTGGCGAGATTGTTGCTAAAAACTGTGATGTTGCAATATTCACATATGAAGATCCAAGAAGCGAAGATCCAAAAGACATAATTGATATGATGATAGAAAATATTAAAGATACCCATAACAATTATGAAATAATAATAGATAGAAGTAAAGCAATCAAAAGGGCAATTGATATAGCAGGACCAAAGGATATGGTTATGATATTAGGTAAGGGGAATGAAACTTATCAAAAATTAAAAGATAAAGTAATTTACTTTAATGATATAGAGGAGACAAAAAAACATTTACAGGATAGGTTAAAAGTAGAAACTAAATAATCGCATGCCTCAGTATTTTTCATAAAATATACTGAGGTGTTTTTTATGAATATAAAAATAGATTCTAGAGAAATTTTACCTGGAGATACTTTTATAGCTATTAGAGGTATAAATGATGATGGGCATAAATATATAGATGATGCAATAAAAAGAGGAGCAACAACTCTTATAGTAGAAGAAGGGGAATACAGTGTTAATACTATAGTAGTAAAAGATACAAAAAAATATTTAGTAGAGTATTTAGAAAATAATTACTATGATGAAATAAAAAACTTAAAATTAATCGGTATGACAGGAACAAATGGTAAGACTACTACTTGTTATCTTATATATCAGGCTCTTAATATGTTAGATATTAAGTGTGCATATATTGGAACACTGGGGTTTTATTTAAATGATAATCATAAAGTATTAAATAATACAACTCCTAATATATATGAACTATATAATATGTTGCTTGAGTGTGTCAGGAAAAATTATGAATATGTAGTAATGGAGGTAAGTAGTCAGGCACTTTCTATGGGAAGAGTAGATACACTTATTTTTGATTATGTTATATTTTCTAATTTAACACAGGATCATCTTGATTATCACCATACAATGGAAAACTATGTACTTGAAAAACAGAAATTATTTAAAATGACAAATAATAGTGTTGCTATTATAAATAATGATGATAAATATAGGGATTATTTTATTTTAGATAATAAAAATATAACCTATGGTAAGTGTGATAGTGATTATAAAATACACAATATAAAATCTAGTTTAGATGGATCTCGTTTTTATTTAAATGATGAAGAATATTTTACTAAATTAGTTGGAGAGTACAATATATATAACATGAGTATAGTTATAATACTTTTAAAACTTTTAAATATTGAAGATATTGATTTGATAGTATCAAAACTAAATTCACCAAATGGTAGAATGGATATAATAAAATATAAAGATAATAATATAATAATAGATTATGCACATACACCAGATGCAGTAGAAAAAATAATAAAAGAAACTTCAAAACTTGACCATAATAAGATAATTACACTAATAGGGTGTGGTGGGAATAGAGATAAAACAAAAAGAAGCATTATGGGAGATATTGCAACTAGTTATTCTGATTATGTAATATTTACAAGTGACAATCCAAGATGGGAGAAACCTAAAAATATACTTAAAGATATCACTTGTAAACTTGACAAAAAAAATTATAAAATCATTGTAAATAGAGAAAAAGCAATTAAAAATAGTATACAAATGTTAACAAAAAATGATATACTATTATTGCTTGGAAAAGGTCATGAGGATTACCAAATAATTCATGATAAAAAAATTCCTTTTAGTGATAAAAATATAGTAGAAAAATATACAAGGAGATGATTTAATGTATCAACTAACAAGGGGAGTACTTGCTCTTATGATAGGATTTATATTATCAATAATTACTGGTGTAATATTAGTTCCATTTTTAAGAAAATTTAAGGTAAGTCAAACTTTAAGTACATATTTGGAAAAGAGGCATAAAGAAAAGGCTGGAACTCCTACTATGGGTGGATTAATATTTATAATACCTACAATAATTTCAATAATAATATTATTAGTACTTAAAAAAATAGAATATTCTTCAAATTTATTTATAGTTATTTTTGTATTTTTAGCTTATGCTTTACTTGGATTAGTTGATGATTTATTAATAATAAAAAGAAAAAATAATGTAGGGCTTACTGAATTTCAAAAACTTGCAGGACAGTTATTTATCGCACTTATATTTTTTCTTATATATATGAAAAGTGGTGCAGAGACAACCCTTGAAATATATACGCTTGGAATAGAGATAGATTTTAAATGGTTTTACGGAATATTTATATTATTTATGTTAGTTGCTAGTAGTAACGCTGTAAATATAACAGATGGGCTTGATGGCTTAGCTGGTGGGCTTTCTTTAATTGCATTTCTTACATTTGCACTTATTAGTGCGAATTCTAGAGCAATACCGGGTACTGAAAGTATAGCAGTATTTTGCTTTGTGTTAGTTGGATCTCTTTTAGGTTTTCTTGCTTTTAATTCAAGACCTGCCAAAGTATTTATGGGAGATACAGGATCTCTTGCACTTGGCGGTACACTTGCAACTATTGCAATAATAACTAAACATGAACTTACATTTATATTTGTATCAGGGGTATTTATATTTGAAACATTAGTTTGTTTAATACAAATAATAAGTATGGTTTATTTTCATAAGAAAGTGTTCCTAATGACTCCTTTTCACCATCATTTAGAAAAATTAGGTTGGAATGAAAGAGATATAGTTGTTGTATTTTGGTGTATAGGTTTATTACTCAGTATGGCAGCAATTGTATTTGGGGTATGGTATTAAACTATACTTTTTTTTGGAAGGTGAAGTATGAAAAAAATTGTTTTAGGTTTGTTTATTATTTTGTTGGTAATATTTTCTATTATATTTATAACTAATAGGGATATTATTAAAAGTGATCCAATTTTTGATATATTAAAAAGAATAGAAAATGATGAGTTTAGTATTAATAAATATACAATTTTTGGAAATCACATGAATATTCAAGGATGTATAGATAAAGAAACTGGCCATGAATTATCACTAATACTTAAAAATACTAAAGAAGAAATAGTTATTGATAGTGAATTTTATAATGAGGAAGGTAAAACTTGCTTTAAATTATCAGATAAAAATAATGAAGGAATTAATTTAGATGAATTAAAACTTGGAAATTATTTGTTACTAGTTAAAGAAAAATTAGAATCTAAAAGTAATTATTATACATTAAAAAATGCAACTGAATATAAGGATTTGGAATACTATACTATTACTAGAAATAAAAAAAATAATAAAGTAAGTTTTAATTTTGGCGAAAGTAATAAAAGAAATTATGTGGAATTTAAAATAGAAAAAACAAAACTTCCAGATGACGTTTATGATATTACTATTGATCCAGGACATGGTGGTAAGGATGTAGGTGCGAATACTACTTTTAATGGAACAAAATATCATGAATCTGAATTGACTTTAGAAATTGCACTTTTGTTGAAACAGGAATTAGAAGAAATGGGATTAAAAGTAAAGCTTACAAGGCATGATGATACTTATTTATCGCCATATGGTGAAGGTGGTCGTGCAATTATTCCAAATGATGTTAAGTCAAAATATAGTTTATCAATACATCTTAATAGTTCAAATGGTAAAATGAGTTATGGTGGGGTTGAAGTGTATGTTCCAAATGATGTAAATTATGCTTTAGCAACTTATTTTTCAGATAATATATCTAATATAGTAGGTTATTCAAAAAAGTCAACTGACAAGGTTGCAAATGGAATATATTACCAATATTTTACAAAAGATAATATAGAAAAGTCTAAGAATGAGGCCTTGGAGGAAGGCAATAAACCATATGATATAAAAGAGGGTGCCCCTTATATGTTTATGATAAGAGAAGTTGGTGGAATAAATACTAATGCCTATAACGATGGTAGAAATAAAGAGAATGATATAAATTCTTATTATAATTCTAATCAAACAGCAGAACCATATTTACTTGAACTTGCTTATATCAATTATAGTAGTGATTTAAATTTATTAATAAATGCTACAGAAAGGTTTTCTCATGCTATAGGATCTGCTATAAAGGAATATTTAAATATTTCATAAAAAAAACACAATTCTAACAATATTTGGACACAGGGGAGAATTATAATTTAATTACAAGGTTGAAAAAGCCTTGGACAAACACTCCTTACTACTATAAAAACCCCTATGGGTTTTTATTATTTTAGTTAAATCTATGGACAAAACTATCTATTTTATATATAATATTTGTTAGTATTTAGTAATAAATATATAAGTGCAAAGGAGAAAATAAATGTTTGAAAGTTTAGGAGATAGATTACAAAGTGCTGTAAACAAAATAAGGGGCTATGGAAAAATAACAGAGGATAATATTAGTGAAGTAACAAGAGAAATTAGGTTAGCTTTACTTGAAGCGGATGTTAATTATAAAGTAGTAAAAGAATTTATAAATAATGTTAAGGAAAAAGCACTTGGCGAGGAGGTTACCAAGAGTCTTAAACCAGGTGAACAATTTGTAAAGATACTGAAAGATGAACTAGTGGAATTACTTGGTGGAGAAAAAAAAGAAATATATACGAGTGGTAATCCTAGTATACTTATGCTTGTTGGTCTTCAAGGTAGTGGTAAGACAACCACTATCGGTAAACTTGCAGTGTTACTTAGGAAAAAATATAAAAAGAATCCATTACTTGTTGCATGTGATGTGTATAGACCAGCTGCGATTGATCAATTAAAAACAATAGGTAAGGAGTTAAATATAGAGGTATATGACGAAGGAAAGGGAAATCCAGTAGAAATAGCAAGTAACGCTATTCAGTATGCAAAGGAAAATAAATATAATTATGTTTTAATAGATACAGCAGGAAGACTCCATATAGATGAAGCTTTAATGGATGAATTAAAAAATATTAATAATGAAGTAAATCCTAATGAAATATTACTTGTAGTAGATAGCATGGTTGGTCAAGATGCAGTGAATGTAATAGAAGGCTTTAATAATGAATTACCTCTTACTGGAGCAATACTTACAAAACTTGATGGGGATACAAGAGGTGGAGCAGCTTTATCAATAAGACATTTAACAAATATACCAATAAAATTTATTGGTGTAAGTGAGAAAATGGATGGCTTAGATGAATTTTATCCAGATAGAATGGCAACACGTATACTTGGTATGGGTGACCTTATGACTATGATAGAAAAAGCAGAAGAAGTTATAGATGAAGATGAGGCTAAAAAAACTGCTAAAAGAATGGAACAGGGTAAATTTGATTTAGAAGATTTTTTGAGTACATTTAAGCAAATAAAAAAGTTGGGTCCTTTAGAAAATTTATTAAAAATGATACCAGGTGTACCTAAAGAACTTAAAGGTGTTAAAGTAGATCCTAAGGATATGGCGCATATTGAGGCTATAATACTTTCTATGACTCCTTATGAAAGAAGACATCCCGAAGTATTAAAGGCATCTAGAAAGATAAGAATTTCAAAAGGTAGTGCGAGAAGTGTAGAAGAGGTAAATAGATTACTTAATCAATTTGAACAAATGAAAAAAATGATGAAGGGTATAAAAAATGGAAATATGAAGATGCCGTTTTAATTATTAGGTTATGTATATAAAAGATAAAAAAACACTAAATTTCCAAAAATGTTATAAAAAATTTGAAATAAATATACAAAAGTGTAGTTAATAATGTAATATAATGTGAATAATGATGAAACTATTTATAAAATAAAATTCTATGTATTGTAAAAAATAATTTAAATAGGAATTTATTAATTTTAGAAGATGTAAAAAAAAAGTTAATATTCTTTTATATAATGCAAGTTCTAAAAATGTGCTTGCTTTTTTACTATTGATTTACAAACAAATGTTTGATATGATATGTGTATTGAGGTGTGATGTATGGATATAGAAAAATTATTGATTAATGAGCTAGGTAGTGATTCATATAATAAAGGAAAAAAATTAAATACTCCAATTTCTTTTGCGGATTCTAATAGCTCTAATCCATCTTTGAGGTATTACAAATTTTATGTAAAATCAGAACATAATTATAGTTATTATGCCGTAATAATTATGATGAATAATGATAGAATATTTAAATTTTCGTGTAATTGTAAACAATTCGAGGGCTATCATACTTGTAAACATGTCGCCGCTTGTTTTATAAAATATAGTGAAGAAATATTTCCAAAATCATTAACAGAATATGATCTATCAAAAAAGGTATTAGATCACTTTTTGAATAGTGATAATAGTAAAAATAAAATACCAAAGGAACAATTAAATTTAGATGTAGAATTAAATTTTGAGAATCGGGATATAATGTTTTCTATAGCAATAGGGCTTAATAAAACATATGTAATTAAAAGTGTAAATAAATTAAATGATTTTATGGATGCCTATAAAAAATCTAAATATAGATTTGGGGTTAATTTTGAATATGATTCAAATAAGCATTATTTAAGTGAGCAAGATGAAAAAATACTTGAATTTTTATCTGAGTATGAAAAAGATAATAGTAACTATTACTACTATGATTATGGAAATCCATTTAAATTAAATGCGAGGGAGTTTAAAACATTATTAGGTTTATTAAAAAACAAAACATTTAAAATAAAAAATTATGGATTTATAAAAGGAATAAAATATGAATGTCCAACAGAACTTAAACTTGATTATTATGATGAACATTATGAATTATTATTAGAGGAAAAGGACCATTACCACGTTTTAGATGATGAATATAAATATATTGTATTTAATAATGTTTTATATATTATTCCAGAAGAAATGTCACAAATTTTAAAAATTTTTGATGATATTGATATAAATAAAATAGTATTCAAAAAAGATAATTTAGAATTATTTAAAAAAGGATTACTAAATAAAGTAAAAAATAATATATGTATAAGTGATAATGTAGAGGACATAATTATATCAGGTAAGCCT
Organism: uncultured Bacilli bacterium; assembly: GCA_910584085.1. Taxonomy (GTDB): domain Bacteria; phylum Bacillota_I; class Bacilli_A; order RF39; family UBA660; genus UMGS1613. The sequence continues at coordinate 8,890 of CAJTZY010000015.1, forward strand.
AATCCTTCATTTTATTTTGACCTGCTTAAAAATAGTATAACTTGTGAACTTAAGCTTGATTATAAAGGAAATATAATAAACTATTTTGATATGAATTCTAAAATAATAAGAGATGAAGATAGTGAAGATAGCTTTGTAAAGGAATTATTGCAATATAATTTTAAAGTAAATAAAGATAAATTTATAATGGATGATATTGATGATATAGGGCTATTTATAGAAAAGGGTTTATCTAAACTTTCTGAAAATTATAATGTATATACTAGTAAAAAGATGGATAGTATGCAAATAATAAAGAAAAGTAATGTAAATTCAAACTTTTCAATAGGCAAAGACGCTATTATGTCATATAAATTTGATGTAGATAATATAGATTTGTCTGAGCTTAATAAAGTATTATCATCATTAAAAGATAGAAAAAATTATTATAGGCTAAAAAATGGTAATATTATAGATCTAAATGAAAATCAAGAATTACAGGAACTTAATAATATATTTAATGATTTAGAGTTAGATAGTAAAAATTTAGAAAATGGTGTATTTGAAATACCAAAGTATAGGGCATTTTATATTGATAGTTTAAAAAGAAATAAATATAAATCTATAAATACGAATAACTTATTTGATAGATTTATAAAAAATTTTGAAGAATATAAAAATGTGGATATTAATTTTGATAGTGCAGATAATAAGATACTTAGGGATTATCAAAAGGATGGTGTTAAATGGTTATATACATTATACAAATGCGATTTAGGTGGTATACTTGCAGATGAAATGGGACTTGGTAAAAGTCTACAAACTATTTGCTTTATAAAGCAGGTTTTAAATGATAAGCCTGATGCTAAAATAATGATAGTATGTCCAACATCTCTCGTGTATAACTGGAAAAAGGAATTTGATAAATTTGCGCCTGAATTAAAATATGTTACTGTTGCTGAAAACAAGAAAAAACGAATGGAAATTATAAATAAAATAAATGATTATAACATATTTATTACTTCATATGGTCTAGTTAGAAATGACAATGATGAATATGAGAAAATAGATTTTGAGGTATGCATAATAGATGAAGCCCAAGCTATAAAAAATTATCAGGCAAATATGAGTAAAGAAGTTAAGAAGATAAAATCACGTACAAAGATTGCTTTAACCGGTACACCTCTTGAGAATTCCGTATTAGAATTATGGAGTATATTTGATTTTATTATGCCAGGTTATTTAAATAGTGTAATTAAATTTAAAGAAAATTATGGAATAAGTGAAGTGGATGATGAGTCATTAGCTAAACTTTCAAATTTAAATTATCAAATAAAACCTTTTATCTTAAGGAGAAAAAAGAAGGATGTATCTAAGGAATTGCCAGAAAAGTTAGAAAATAATATCTATTTAGAACTTCCCGACTTTCAAAAAGCATTGTATTTAAAAACTTTAAAGGAAACAGAAGAGGAAATGAATGAATTAATTGCAAACGATGGATATTCAAAAGCAAGGTTTAAAATTCTTCAATTACTTACAAAATTAAGACAAATTTGTATAGATCCAAGTATTTTATATGAAGATTATAATAAAGAATCAATAAAACTTGAAAGGTTACTCGAAATAGTTAAAAATTATATAGAAGATGGACATAAGATACTTATATTTAGTAGTTTTAAAAGAGTAATTGATAAGGTAAAAAATATTTTTGATAAGGAAAGTATAACAAATTATGTTATTACTGGCGAAGTTAAAAGTAAAGATAGAATGGATCTAGTAGAAAAGTTTAATAAAGATAATACTAATTGTTTTTTAATAACACTTAAAGCGGGAGGTACTGGACTTAATCTAACAAGTGCAGATATTGTTATACATTTAGATATTTGGTGGAATCCACAGGTAGAAAATCAAGCTACTGACAGAACACACAGAATAGGTCAAAAAAATAAGGTGACTGTTATTAGATTAATAACTAAGGGAACTATAGAAGAGAGAATAATAGACCTTCAAAATAAGAAAAAAATATTAAGTGATAACTTAATTGAAGGAAAGAGTGATTCTGAAACCTTATCATCATTAACCGAAAAGGAATTAAAGCAGTTACTTTCTTATGGTGAAGATGATTAAATTTGAAAAAATACATTGACAAATGTATTTTTTTGTAGTATATTGTATTTAGTTTAGAGATAGGTAAAGGGAGGCCTCATTTATAGAATAAAAATAGTCATCCAAAAATTAATTATTTAATTCAAGTAATTATATATAGAATAAACTAGATTTAATAAAAAAGCACACAATATGGTTTATGTAACGTAATGAGTTCCTTGAATGGACCTTTACATAGTAGAAAATTACATAAGACCGCAAAAATACGTGTTAATAAAAAAATCTATAAATAAAAATATATAATTATAAAAAAGGATTATATAATTATAAAAATGAGGATGACTGTATAATAAAAATAATGCGGTTTTCCTTTATCTAGAAATATTGAGCAAAAAACATTATACAGTAAATAGCTCTATAAACGTATTTACTTAATATTTCAATGGAAATACTATTAGGTAATTTCTACCTACTCTAAATGTTACAATTGTAAGAAGAAAGAAAACTTCTAAGGTAGGAATATTGTACTTTACACTGATAATGTTTAGATACAATTTTCTAAACTCAAAAGTAACTACTTTATCAGGGCGGTTACTTTTTTGTTTGGAAAATAGTCATAATACCACTCACATTGATTTATTTTTCATATTATAAATTAGATAGGAGGTATTTATGTTTTTTAATAGAAATTGTGGTTGTGGTTGTGGAAGACAAATGCCACAAATGGAACAACCTATAATGGAACCAACTATAACTAATTGTATAGAAAAAGAATTTCATCATGAAGTAAAACATTGTTGCCCAATTCACACACATGTGATAAATAAACATATATATACACATACTTATACTCCACAATATACTTGCGATGAAGAAAATGTAGTAATCAATAATGATTGTGGTGGTTGTGCAGGACAAATGTTTAATAACAATAATAATTTCTAAAAAGTAGTTAATACTACTTTTTTGACATGTAAAGTGTGATTATATCCTATAAATTTTATTGTAAAAAGTTCAAATTTATGTTATATTCTAATTGCATAGACATATTTTATTCATAGGAAGAAGGAATATTATGAAAAATAAAAGACGTGGTATAGAAATTGATGGCAAAAAAGTTACAATAGTACTACTTATAAGTATATTATTTATAGCAGTAGTTGCTGTTACAATATTAAATTATAAATCTCAAATAAAAAAAGCAAATAAGCATGATAAAAGTAATAATACACCTATTGTAGAAAATTTTGAATTAGAATATACACAAGATGATGATTGCTTAGAATATCTTGATACATTAAAAAGTATAGAATATGATATTTTAAAGAAAAGTGATTTTAAGGATTCATTAATGCTATATAATACAGTTTATGAGGAATGTAAAGATGATAAATGTGAGGATAAAAAGCCATTAGAAAATTATTATCTAGTTTGTTTAAATGATATTTCATATAAAAGCGGTGAAAAAACATATCCATTAATAGATGCAATTAGTGAAAATAAATTATCAATTGAAAGTTTAGAAAAGGAATTAGAAAAAAAGAATTTATCTAAGGTACTTATCAAGGAAACAATAAAATATGATACAACTGCTCCCAAACTTGTTTTAAGAGATGTTAGTATTGAAAGTGGTTCTACTTATGAATTAAACTCATTTGTTGTTTCATGTACTGACGATAGTGGTGAAGAGTGTATATTGGATTTTGCTGATGAAAGTATGACTAAGTATACTAAGATTGCTACACATTATATAGAAATAAGTGCAAAAGATTCTAGTGGAAATGAAACTAAGAAGAGTGCTAGACTTATTATAAATACAAAAAGAACACCAGTAGTATATTATTGTAAGATAGTTGATGGAAAATATTATGACAATTACGGAAAGGTGGTAAGTAGAGCTGAATATAATAAAGCTTGTATAGCACCAGAAAAACCAAGTGAACCGGAAAAACCAAGTGAACCAGAAAAACCAACTGATCCAGAAAAGCCTACAGATCCAGAGACTCCAACTAACCCAGAAACACCAGATAATCCAACTCCCGAAACACCAACTACACCAACAAATCCTGATGAAGAAAAGAAACCAGATCCAACACCAGAGACTACAGCATAATAAAATAAAGGATAATTATACTATTCCTTTATTTTTTTTTACTTCGTATTCTTCTAATGTAATACTATTTTCATATATATAGGTTGAAGTCTCAATCCCTACATATCTATAGTGCCATGGTTCATATTTGAATCCAGTAATGTGAAATTTTCCCATAGGATATCTAAGTATAAAACCATATTTATGTGCGTTATTTCTCATCCAATCAAATTCTTTAGTTTTTTCAAAATTATCATAATCTAAAGATATATCAGCTATATCAACAGCAAGACCTGTTTGATGCTCAGAGTGCCCAGCTCTTGCACTACACATATCTGCGTAATAAAAGCCTTTATCTAAAACATAATTGTTATAAAGCCTTTCTTGATATTCATATGATCTATATGTAGAAACTGCAATTATATTAAATCCGTCTATTTTAGCTTGACTTGCCATTTTTATAAAAGCCTTTTTAGCCTCTTTTCTTAAATATTTATCTTTAAGAGAGTATTCTAAATCTAATAATTCTAAATCATTTGGAATATAATCATTTGTTAATTTATTATTTTTATTAACAATAAAATCATATGAAGTAGGGGAATATATAGTATTTATATTACTATAGAAATTACTATTTTCTAAAATTATTAATATAAGAATATAAATAACTTTTTCCATTTTCTCACCATTATATTATATGAAAAAAGATAGTAAAACTATCTTAAAAAGTATGCATAATATTCTTCATATGTAATATCATTTTCATAAATATAAGTAGCTATTTCAACTCCTACATATCTATAATGCCATGATTCATACATATATCCAGTTAAATAATCTTTACCTTTAGGAAATCTTAAAATGAATCCATATTTATAAGCGTTTTTTTGCAACCATTTAAATTCGTCTGTAGTTTCAAATTTATCAAAAGAAATATTATTACCATTTGTTAAATCTGTAGAGTATCCAAGCTGATGTTCTGAATATCCTGGTCTTGCCGAATATGTATCAGCTGCTTTAACACCATCATTTTTTACATAATTATTATATAAAATTGATTGAAAATTGTAATTTCTATAGGCTGTAGTTATCTTAATTGTTAAGTTTTCTTTCTTTGCAGCATCAGCCATTTTAACAAAGTTTTCATATGCGGTTTTATTTAATTTTGCTGTATCCCTTGAATACTTAGGTTCAGTATTTATAATATCTTCTGAAACATAATCACTATCTAAATAATAAAATTTATTTACAAGAGTATACATTCCTTTAGAAGTATCTGCTTTTTTAGAATCAGTATAAAATTCTTTATCTATATTAGAATTTACCCTCTTTACAATTTCACTATATTCTAGATTTTTGTGAGTATTATAATATTCGATGTATCTATCTAAATATTCTTCAATAAAATATTTTTCATTTAAGAATGATAGAGTAGTTTCGTTTAATTTAATATTACTATCTTTGTAATTATTTACATAGTTAATAGAACCATTAACAGTATTATATTTTTTTATTATTTCTATATAATCATTAATTTTCTTTTCATTAAAATCTTTATGATTTATTAGTTCAAATATTTTTAAATAATCAATATCCTTATATTTTTCTGTATATTTCATATATAAATCTAGTTTATTTGAATCATAATTGTTACTTGTTATTATATATATTAAATTACTATTATATTTATATTTAGAAATTATATCTATTTCAGATTTTGTTAACTTATTTATTTCATTTATTTCAAGTTGATTATATCCAATGCCTTCTAGACCATCTTTTTTGTTTTGTTTAAAGAACATAGCAATTATAATTATTATTAGTATTAAGATAATAATGACAGTAAATCCTTTTCTATTTAATTTTCTTTTCTTTCTTTTCATATTCTCACCATAAATATTATATACCAAAAAAAATTAAAAAAAAAGGAATTTAACCCTTTTCTATAAAATATGCATAATATTCGTCAAATGTAATGTCATTTTCATGTATATAAGTAGAGGCCTCAATACCAACATATCTATAGTGCCATGATTCATATTCATATCCAGTTAAATATTCTTTTCCCTTTGGATATCTTAAAATAAATCCATACTTATAAGCATTATCTTGTAACCACTTAAATTCCTCAAATTCCTCAAATGTACTAGCTCTAGAACCATATGTTTGAATATCGACAGCCATACCAGTTTGGTGTTCAGAAAATCCTGGTTTAGCAGCTATTTTATTTGCTTCACTTTCTCCTTTTGTAGTTTTATAGTAATCATAAACCTCTTCTTGATCTTCATAGCTCCTGAATGACGAATTAATTATTAGTGTTAAGTCTTCCTTTTTAGCAGCATTAAACATATTTAAAAAAGCATCGTATGTATCAGTTGTTAACATCTGATTTTCACCATAACTATATCGTTTACTAACTGTTACCATATTATCAGAGTTGTAAGTGTTATCTAAACTATAAAATTTATTTGTAAGTATAAGATTACCTTTAGATAAATCTGTTTTCTTTGTATTTGTATACCAATCGTTATTAGCATTTACATTTACTATTGCAACTACATCAGTTAAATTTTTATCACTATCTTTTGAATATTCTATATAACTTTTTAAGTTTTTTTCCATAAAGTATTTTTCGTTTGTTAAGTTAACTATATCATCATTTTGTTCTAAAGTAAGAATATAATCTTTAGTAGAATCACTTAACTTATCTAACTTTTTAACATCGTCTATTTTATAACCAATTTTTAACAATTTGTACTCATATGTTTTGTGATAATTAACTGTTTTAATTATTTTATTTACTCCAAAGATTACTCCAATTAAGACTACAATACTTATTCCCATTATAATGAATGGCTTTCTTTTTATCTTTCTTTTCATATCATCACCAAGTATATTGTAACATACTTCTTAAAAATTATATATATATTCTTGTTAATTTAATTATTATTAAGGTTTGACTTTTAATATCATTATTAATATAATAATTATGGAAGTGAGGTCAATGAAATACTATTTTGACAACAGTGCGACGACTAGATTAGATGATGAGGTATTAAATGAAATGTTACCATATTATACAGAGTATTATGGTAATGCATCAAGTATATATAAATTAGGACAAAAAAGTAAAAATAAAATAGAAAGTGTTAGAAATAAAATTGCTGAAATACTAAATACTAAGTCAAATGAAATATATTTTACTAGTGGTGGGAGCGAATCTAATAATTTAGCTATAAAAGGTATTATGCATGCAAATATTTTTAAAGGTAAACATTTAATAACTTCATCTATAGAACATCCATCTGTTTTAAATACTTGTAAAAGTTTAGAAGAAGAAGGTTTTGAAGTTACTTATTTAGCGGTAGATGAAAAAGGCATTATAAATCTAGAAAGTTTAAAAAAAAGTATTAGAAAGGATACTATTTTAGTATCTGTAATGCTTGCTAATAACGAAATAGGTACTATAGAGCCAATAAAAGAAATATCAAATATTTGTCATCAAAATGGTGTAATATTCCATACAGATGCGGTTCAGGCTATTGGAAATATTAAATTAGATATTAAAGAATTAGGTATAGATAGTTTGAGTTTATCTAGTCATAAATTTTATGGTCCAAAAGGTATAGGTGCGCTTTATGTAAGAAGTGGAATTAAATTTAAACCCTTAATTGATGGAGGACATCAAGAAAGAGAAATGAGGGCTGGAACTGAAAATGTTCCAAGTATTGTTGGAATGGGTAAAGCATTAGAACTTGTATATTCTAATTTAGATGATAAAAATAAATATATAAAAGGTTTAAGAGATTACTTTGAAGAAAATATAAAAAAGTTACCTAATGTCATAATAAATGGTGATTTAAATAATAGATTATCTAGTATATCTAATATAACTATAAAGGGTGTAGATTCTAATACATTAGTAATTGGACTTGATATGAGAGATGTTGCTATATCAAATGGGAGTGCATGCCAGTCAGGATCAGCCTTACCATCACATGTATTAAAGGCTATTGGGATAAGAGAAGATTATTTAAAATCAACGGTTAGAATAAGTTTTGGAAAGTATAATACTAAAGAAGAAGTAGATTACTTAATTAAATCTTTAAAAGAAGTAGGGAAGTGTTAAGAGTGGCAAAGATGATTGTAGCGGATTTAGATGGAACTCTTTTAAATGAAAATAGTAGAGTTTCTAATACTACCAAAGAATATTTAAAAAGGTTAAAGGATATGGGATATATTATTGTTATAGCAACTGGTAGAATTTATGATTCAGCTTTAAATGCAACAGATGGAGCAGAGTTTGCTAATTATTTAATAACAGATACTGGATCATTTACTTATGATATGTCGAATTTAAAATCTATTTTTAAAAAATGTATTGATAAAAAAGTTATTGAAAAACTTTTTGGTTATTATAATGATGATTTCCGTTATATATATGTATGTGATAAGAAAAAATATTATAAATACTCTGATGATGTTGGAGATAGTGATGTAGTTATAACAACTAAAGATAAGAATTTTATTTTAAATAATTGTAGTGATATATCACATGCCTCTATTGCACTTAAAAGTAATGAGGCAGTTATGAACCTTTATCAAACATTATTAAATGATATTAAAGAGGTAGATTTAATAATTATGCAAGATTCTTTTTCGAGTGTAAAATGGATAGAAATATTACCTAAAAATGCTTCAAAATATAATGCAATAAGTGATTTGGCAAACCTATTGAATATTAATAATGATGATATTATTTGTTTTGGTGATGGATTAAATGATATTGATATGTTAAAAAGATGTGGACAAGGGGTTGCTATGAATAATGCTTTAATGGATGTTAAAAAAATATCTGATGCTGTAACTGTTTATGATAATAATCATGATGGGGTTATAAATTACTTAAAGGAATATTTAGATGTTAAGTGAAAGTAATTATAAAATTCTTTTTAGTTTAAGAATTTTGAAAAGTATTTTAAATAATTTTGTTGATATTTTTCTTGTTTTGTATTTTTTAACTGTATCACAAAATAATATTCTTCCTCTTGGAATATATAAATTGGTAGCTATGGCAACTGTTTACTTAGTAATTTTTTTGCTAAGAAATAGGTGTAAAAAAGAAAGTCGCATTATTTTTCTTAGAATAGGTATTATTCTTTATTTTATATATTTTTTAGCTATTATTATTTTAAAGGAGAAAGTTGCTCAATATATATATTTAATTGGATTATTATATGGTCTAGAAGAGGGATTTTATTATTCCGTTTATAATACTATTGAATCAGATGGTATAGAAAATAAAGATAGAGCTAAATACACAGGAAGTTATACTGCAGTAAAAAATATTATTTCGGTTATTTTTCCTATTATCTTTGGTAATTTAATTAATTCATTTGGATTTATATGTGCAACTGTATTTGCACTCATAATTGTTATTCTAGAAATTATTTTATCAAATATTCTGCAAGATAAAAATATTCCAAAGGAAGATAAAACTGATTTTAAAAAGTTCAGAAATATAACTAAAAAACATAAAGAGTTTAAATATTTAGTTTTTTCTAAGATATGTTCAGGTTTAACTTATTCTGAGGGTGCTCTTTCATATGTTATTACTATATATATTATTAAGATTTTTAATGAAAGCGTTAGTCTTGGAATATTTACATCTATATTTAGTATTATTTCCATAATCATAGGCTTATTATTTGTCAAGGTTATTAAACCTAGGTATTATAATTATTTATCTGGTCTTTTTTCAGGATTAAATATTATTTTTCTATGTATCATGCTTATTAATTGCAATTTTATAACAATTGTTTTATATAACTTGTTTGGAACTATTTCTAAAGGTTTAAATGATTTAATCATGGAGAGAAATACATTTAACCTATCAAATATGAAAATTATAAAGCATGAATTTAAGATTGAATATTTTTTAACTGTTGAAACATCTTTATTTATTGGTAGGGTAATTAGTAATACATTGTTTATTTTGTTAGCTTTTAATCATTTAAATATAATGTTAATTATATTTGTAATTTTTGCTATATTGAATTCTATAGGCGTAATACTTTTAAATTTTTTTATAAACAAAAATAAGAAAATAGAGGATTAATGTAATATTGAATAAAAACATTGAAAAAATAATAAATAGAATTTTAGATGAAGGATGTGAAATATGAAAAAAGTATTAATTGGTATGAGTGGTGGAGTAGATAGTAGCGTGGGTGCGATAATTTTAAAAGAACAAGGATATGATGTGTATGGCGTTACTATGAAACTATGGGAATCAGATGATGAAAATGTAGAAAGTGGTTGCTGTAGTTATTCTGCTAGTATGGATGCAAAAAGAGTATGTGATTTTTTAGATATCCCTCATTATACAATAGATTTTAAAGAACAATTTAAAACTTGTGTTATAAAAAATTTTATAGATGAATATTCAAATTCAAGAACGCCAAATCCTTGTATTGAATGTAATAAGCATCTAAAGTTTGGCTCTATGTATAATCTTGCTAAGTCACTTGGAATTGATTATATAGCAACTGGACACTATGCTAAAGTAGAATATAGTGATAAATATAAAAGATATGTACTTAAAAAATCAGATAATATAAGTAAAGATCAAAGTTATGTGCTTTATAATATTCCATTAAATTTATTAGAATATATAATATTTCCTTTAGGTAGTTTTAATTCTAAAGATGAAATAAGAAATATAGCTAAAGAAAATAATCTTACTATAGCAAGTAAACCAGATAGTCAAGATATATGTTTTATACCAGATGGAGATTATAAAAAATTTCTAGAAAAAAATAGTGAGTTAAAAGAAAAAATAGGTAATGTAATTTTTAATGATGAGGTTATAGGTAAACATAATGGGCTTTATAAATATACAATAGGGCAAAGAAGAGGCCTTGGAATTTCGCATGAAAAACCTTTATATGTAGTGGGCTTTAATAATGATAATAATGAACTTATTGTAGGCGAAGAAAAGGATTTATATATAAAAAATTTTAAAGTTAAAAATTATAATTTATTACTTGTTGACTCTTTAAATAAACCAATGAAGGTGAATGTAAAAACTCGTTATAAAAGTATAGAACACCCTGCTACTATATATATGGAAGATGGTTTTATAAAAGTTGAATTTGATGAAAAGCAAAAAGGAGTAACTTCAGGTCAATCAGCAGTATTTTATATTGATGATATAGTTTTAGGTGGAGGAATAATAGTTTAAGATTAAAGTGATTTTAATCTTTTTTTCTATAATTTTAACTATAAGTAAAATTGAAATCATCATATATTATATATGTGAGGAGATAAAATGGATAGATTAATAGGTAATACACCATTAATAAAAATAAATTATAAATATAAAAATAAGATTAATTCTATTTATACTAAGTTAGAATACTATAATTTAACAGGTAGCATAAAGGATAGAATTGTTTATTATATTTTAAATAAATCTATAAAAGAAAATAAATTAAAAGAAGATATGCCTCTTGTAGAAGCCACTAGTGGTAATACAGGTATATCACTATCTGCAATAGGTGCATATTTAAATCATCAGGTGTATATTTTTATGCCAGATTGGGTAAGCCGTGAAAGAATAGATATTATGAGACTATATGGCGCTCATGTAATTTTGGTATCTAAAAATGATGGTGGTTTTAAAAAGTGTGTAGAACTTGCGGAAGAATTCTCAAATAAACATAATGGCTTTTTGCTTAATCAATTTAAGACACAAGATAATATAGATGCCCATTATTTATCTACAGGTAAAGAGATAATAGATAAAATAAATGTTGATGCATTTGTATCTGGTATAGGTACAGGTGGAACTTTAATGGGGATAGCTAAAAGATTAAAGGAAGTAAACAATAATACCGGTATTTATGCTCTTGAACCTGATACAATGTCACTTATTAAAACAGGTAATGTATCTAGTCATAAAATAGAGGGTATTGGTGATGATTTTATTCCAGATATTGTAAATTTAGATTTAATAGATGATATAGTACTTGTAAGTGATATGGATGCTATAAATATGAGTAAAAAAATAGCACGTGAACTTGGTATAGGTGTAGGTATATCTAGTGGTGCGAATATGATTGCTGCAATTTTATTACATGAAAAAGGTTATAATAATGTTGTAACAGTTTTTCCAGATGATTTAAAAAAATATTTAAGTACAGATTTAAATAAGGATATAAATTTAAATAGTGATAATGTATCAAATAGTGTTGAATTAATAGATTATGAGGTAATATAAAGGGGGGGGAGACAAAATAGTCTTTTTCTTTTTTTCTTTAATTGTAAAAAATATTGACATTGATTTAAACTTATGATAATATTTATTTAGACACGTGAATGTGTTTTTATTTTAGAAAAAATACATAAAATTAAGAGTAGGTGGAATATGAAGAGAATAGCAAGATTTTTTGTAAGTGTTAAAAAAGAAATGAAAAAAGTTAGATGGCCTAAAAAGATGGAAATGGTTAAATTTTCTACAGCTACTATAGCTATTGTTTGTTTCTTTATGGTATTTTTTTCTTGTATAGATGGAATACTTGGTGCGATTGTGAAGGTGTTTAGTTAATGGAAAAAGAATGGTATGTAGTTAATACTTATTCTGGGCATGAGAATAAGGTAAAGGAAAAACTTGAAATGCGTGCTAGTTCTATGGGAATGGAAGATTATATATTTCGTGTAGTTGTTCCATCTCAAAAAGAAGTAGTTGTAAAGAATGGAAAAGAGACAGAAAAAGATGCTAAAATGTTTCCTGGATACATATTAGTGGAAATGGTTATGACTGATGAAGCTTGGTTTGTAGTTCGTAATACACCAGGTGTTACAGGATTTATAGGATCAAGTGGTAAAGGTGCTAAACCATTCCCATTAACAAAACCAGAAGTAGATAAAATACTTGGAAATATGGGAATGAGTAGAATTGACGTTGTTAATGAAATAAGTGAGGGAGATACTGTTAAAGTAATAAATGGAGCATTTGCTAATATGTTTGGTAAAGTAAAACTTGTAGACATGGCTAACCAAAAAATAGAAGTTGCTCTTGACTTATTTGGACAAGAAACAATTGTTGAAGTATTATTCACTGAAATAGAAAAAGCATAAAAAAATATAGACAAATGTAAAAAAATATGTTATTATTATAAAGCTATATTGATTTTAATATAGATTTTGTGGGAGCGAGTGTCAAGAATTATCTTGAAAAGCGGAGCATTTGGACCACAACGAAAAGCTAAAAATATATAGGAGGTGTTTTTCGTGGCACAATTAGTTAAGGAAATTAAATTACAAATTCCAGCAGGAAAAGCAACACCAGCTCCTCCAGTAGGAACTGTACTTGGACCAGCAGGAATTAATTTGCAAGAATTCTGTACAAAATATAATGATGCAACTAAAGATAAAATGGGAGATATATTACCAGTTGTTATTTCTATTTATGATGATAGAAGTTTCGATTTTGTAATTAAAACTCCACCTACAGCATTCTTAATAAAGAAAATCTGTAATGTTAAGAAAGGATCAAGCAAGGGTTCTAAGGAGGCCGTTGGAACTATGTCTCAAGCACAACTTAGACAAATTGCTGAGATTAAATTACCAGATTTAAATTGCTATACAGTTGAGGAAGCTATGAAAATTGTTGCAGGAACTGCAAAAAATATGGGTGTTGAAGTAAAAGAAGACTAAAAAAATAATACGATAATTGTAAGGACGTCCGCTTTTCCAATCTCTATTATTCGTATATACTTATCAGTTTACTGATATTAAACTAAATAGGAGGTTAATATGAAAAGAGGAAAAAAATATTTAGAGGCTGCTAGTAAAATAGAAAAAGGTAAAGCTTATACTAAAGAAGAAGCAGTTAAATTATTAAAGGAAACTAAAACCGCTAAATTTGATGAATCTGTAGAATTAGTTTTAAGGCTTAACTTAGATACTAAAAAAGCAGATCAACAATTAAGAGGTGCAACTGTTCTTCCAAATGGTATTGGCAAGACTAAAAAAGTTTTAGTTCTTGCTCGTGGTGCTAAAGCTCAAGAGGCTAAGGATGCAGGTGCAGATTATGTTGGAGATACTGATATGATAGATAAAATTGCTAATGAAAATTGGTTCGATTTTGATACTATGATAGCTACCCCAGATATGATGCCTGCTTTAGGTAAAATTGGGCGTGTTTTAGGACCTAAAGGTTTAATGCCAAACCCTAAAACTGGAACTGTTACAATGGACGTTGCTAAAGCAGTTAGTGATGTTAAAAAAGGACGTGTTGAATATAGAACAGATTCTTATGGTAACGTTGCAGTAATAGTTGGTAAAGTTTCATTCGATGATGAAAAATTACTTGAAAATATAAACTCTTTTGTATCATTAATTAATAAAACTAAACCTAGTACAGTTAAAGGTAAATATATATTAAATATTGCCGTTAGTACAACTATGGGTCCTGGTATTAAAGTTGATGCAAATAGTTTTGAAATTTAGTTGTTTACAAAAATATAAAGATATGCTATAATAAATGCAATTGGAAAGATAGTACCGTAGACAGTAGGGGAGAAGTCTTAATAATCCTACCGAGGAACTTGAAATAAAAAAGTTTCAATGTCCCTATGGTTATTAGGGACATTTTTAATTATAACGGTGCGAAGATTAGGAGGTGTTTTATGGCAAATCCAAAAATATTAGCTCAAAAACAAAATGTTATTGATGAAATTACTAATAATGTAAAAAAATCTAGTTCATTTATATTCCTTGATAATAATGGTTTAACAGTTTCTGAAACTATGGAACTTAGAAGAAAACTTAAGGAATCTAATTCTGAACTTAAAATCTATAAAAATACTTTAGTAGCACGTGCACTTAAAGATTTAAATATAGATGTAGAATCAGAATTAAATGGACCAAAGATTGTTGCATTTGGTAAAGATATTATTGAGCCAATTAAGGCTGTTAATGATTTCGCAAAGACTCATGATAAATTAGTTATGAAAATTGGTATTGTAGATGGTAAAGTTACTGAACTTGATGAACTTAAGAAACTTGCAACTATTCCATCAAGAGAAGGATTACTTACAATGTTTGCAAGTGGATTACTTGCTATTCCAAGAGACTTTGCAATATGCTTAGATTTACATAGTAAAAATTTAGAAAATTAAAAAAATAAATATAAGGAGGATAAGAATTATGGCA
Source organism: uncultured Bacilli bacterium (assembly GCA_910584085.1). Classification (GTDB taxonomy): domain Bacteria; phylum Bacillota_I; class Bacilli_A; order RF39; family UBA660; genus UMGS1613. Next base: position 24,287 of record CAJTZY010000015.1, read on the forward strand.
AAATTAAGCGCAAAAGAAATAATTGATTCACTAAAAGAAATGACTCTTTTAGAAATTAAAGAAGTAGTAGATTTAATGAAAGAAGAATTTGGTGTTGATCCAAGTGCAGTAGCTGTTGCTGCTGCTCCAGCAGAAAGTGCTACAAACGAAGGACCAAGCACAGTTGATGTAGTACTTGCTAGTGCTGGTGCTAACAAAATAGCTGTTATCAAAATAATTAAAGAAATTACAGGATTAGGCTTAGGAGAATCTAAAGCTATCGCTGATAACGGTGGAGTTGTTAAAGAAAAAGTTGCTTCTGCTGAAGCTGAAGAACTTAAAGCTAAATTCGAAGAAGCTGGCGCTACTATCGAACTTAAATAATAATGATTTAATGGTTTTAAGCCTGTACTAAAATAGTATGGGCTTTCGCCGTTTCTTTTGGGAGGTATGGTTATGAAGGAATGGGTACAAAGAAGAAAAAAGAAAATTAGTCATGAGGCAAAAGTAAATATTGCAGCTACTTCGATTACTTTGTGTGTTGTTGGTGGTATTGTAGGTGGAGTAGCTTCAAGTATTGTATACGATAAAGAGAGGGAAAAAAATAGATATTTTAAATATGATGTTAATGAATCTGGCGAATACGTTGTAGATGGTATAATGAAATTTGAAGAACTTAAAAAATGTTATTTTGTTGAAATTAAAAATTCTACTTGGGATAGTAAAGAATTTTATATTTGCAGAAAAGAAGTATATAATGGTAGATATACAACAGAGATTACATATTTTAATTTATTAAATAATGAACAAATTTTTTATAAATCAACATCAGATAAATCAGAAACCGAGAGTAATGGAAGAAACATTGTAAATGAGACATTACTTGAAGATTATCTATATACTTTAGATGAAGTAAAGGCTGAATATACACCAGACGATGTTAAAAATATATTAGAACAAATGAAAGAAGCATCTTTAGAAAAAGAAAATAAAGTATTAGTAAAATCAACATTTAATAAATATTTTACTAAAGTTTAGAAATTAAAAGAGTGATAATATGTCATATTATTTTGATAAAGAAACAGATATAGTAAGTAAAGAGATAACAACAAGGGCTGAGATAAATGGTAAACTTTATACTTTTAAAACAGATAATAATGTATTTTCTAAAAGAGGTTTAGATTTTGGAACTAGAACTTTATTAGAAAGTATAGATGTTAAAAATATAACTGGCTATGTGCTTGATTTTGGATGTGGATACGGGCCAATTGGTATTTATATTGCATCAAATACAAATTCAGTTATAGATATGGTTGATATAAATGAAAGGGCTTTAAATTTAGCTAAAGGTAATGCTAGAATAAATAAAGTAAATGTTAATATATTTGAAAGTAATATATATAGTAATGTTACTAAAAAATATGACTATATAATAACTAATCCACCTATTAGGGTAGGTAAAAAAATATTATATGAAATATTGATTGGGGCTTTAGATCATTTAAAAGTGAATGGACATTTAATATTTGTAATAAATAAGGACCAGGGTGCAAAAAGTACTGTTAAGGATTTAGAAAAATATTACAATGTAAAAATACTTGAAAAAAATAAAGGTTTTTTTGTAATTGATTGTCAAACTTATTGACATATTGATTGAAATAGAGTAAAATTATAAATTGGCGGCATATATTATTCTGCTAAATATATGCTTACTAGAAAATATAGTTTATGGGGTGAAACAGTGGCTTATACAGTTAAAAAATTCGGTGATTACCGTGAAAGAAGAAGTTATGCAAAAACTAAAAATGCAATTGAACTTTCTAATTTATTAGAAATTCAAAAAAAGTCATATGATTGGTTTATGACTGAAGGAATTAAAGAAGTATTTGATGATATTTTTCCAGTTGAAAGCTTTACTGGAAATTTAACACTTGAATTCGGAGAATATTCTTTTGAAGAGCCAAGATACTCAATTAAGGGTTGCAAAGACAGATATGCAACTTATGCCGCACCTTTAAAAGTGCAAGCAAGGCTTTTTAACCAAGAAACCGGGGAGGTTAAGGAGCAAGAAATTTATTTAGGTGATATGCCTATTATGACAGATGGTGGTACATTCATAATAAATGGAGCAGAACGTGTTATTGTATCACAATTAGTTCGTTCACCTAGTGTGTATTTTTCACGTGAAATAGACAAGAAGAATGGAAAGCATATAATTACTTCACAAGTTATACCAACTCGTGGTACATGGCTTGAATATGAAACAGATGCTAGAGATGTAATTTACTGTAGAATAGATAGAACACGTAAAGTTCCAGTAACTACATTACTTCGTGCACTCGGGCTTTCAAGTGATGCTGATATAGTTGATTTATTTGGTGAAGATGATTATATTATGCGTACTATTGAAAAGGATGCAAATAAAAATACAGATGAGTCTTTAATAGATATTCATTCTAAGTTAAGACCAGGTGAACCAAGTACATTAGATAGTGCGAAAAATCAATTAATATCTAGATTTTTTGACGCATTTAGATATGATTTAGCTCGTGTTGGACGTTATAAGTTTAATAGAAAATTAAATGTAATTGATAGATTATATAATTCAGTACTTGCTGAAGATATTAAAGTAAAAGGTGAATTAAAATTTGAAAAAGGTACTTTAGTAACTAAAGAAGTTTTAGAGGCTTTAAAACCTATAATGGCCGATGGATATGGTGTCAAAGAAGTTTTAATTAATGAAGAATTAGATACATATAACAAGGTACAAATAGTACATGTTTATTCTAAAAATAATCCAGATAAGGTTATTAAAGTTATTGGTAACGATCAAAGTATAAGTGAAAAAAGACTTACAATTTCAGATGTTTATGCTTCAATATCATACTATCTAAATTTACATGAAGGTATTGGATTTTATGATGAAATAGACCATTTATCAAATCGTCGTGTAAGACAAGTAGGGGAACTTTTACAAAATCAATTTAGAGTAGGTGTTTCTCGTATTGAAAGAGTTATTAGAGATCGTATGAGTACTCAAGAACTAGAAGAGGTTACTCCAAAAACATTAATTAACATAAGACCTCTTACAGCTGCTATTAAGGAATTCTTTGGATCAAGTCAGTTATCTCAATTTATGGATCAAACAAACCCAGTTGCAGAGTTAGCTAACAAACGTCGTTTATCCAGTCTTGGACCTGGTGGACTTTCAAGAGATAGAGCAGGTATGGAAGTTCGTGACGTTAATCCATCGCACTATGGAAGACTTTGCCCAATTGAATCTCCAGAAGGACCAAATATTGGTCTTATAACAGCTCTTGCAAGTTATGCTAGAGTTGACGATTATGGATTTATTATGACTCCATATAGGAAAGTAGAAAATGGGCATTTAACAGATGAAATAAGATATATGACTGCTGATGAGGAACTTGACTATCATATATCACAAGCAACTGTTAAGTTGGATGAAAATGATAATTTTGCACTAGAAAGAGTACCTGTACGTTTCCGCGGTGAAAATATTATGATAAATAGTCGTGATGTTGATTATATCGACGTATCAAGTCAACAAGTTGTATCTATTACAACTGCTGGAATTCCATTCCTTGAACATGATGATGGAAAACGTGCACTAATGGGATCAAACATGCAACGTCAAGCAATCCCACTTTTACAGTCAGAGGCACCAATTGTTGGAACAGGAATAGAAGCAATAAGTGCAAGAGATAGCGGAGCTGTTGTAATTTCTAAAGCTGATGGCGTTGTTGATTATGTTGATAGCGAGAAAATATTAGTTAAGACTAAAGGTGGCATGGATACATATTACTTAAATGGGTTTGAAAGAAGTAATGCGGGTACATGTTACCATCAAAGACCTATTGTTAAGGTTAATGATAAAATTACAAAGGGACAAGTTATTGCCGATGGCCCATCAACAGATATGGGAGAAATGGCACTTGGTAGAAACGTTACTGTTGCATTCATGAACTTTAATGGATATAACTATGAGGATGCCGTTATCTTAAATGAAAGATTAGTTAGAGATGATGTTTATACATCAATCCATATACAAGATTATCAAATTGAGTGTAGAGATACTAAACTTGGACCAGAAGAATTTACTAGAGATATTCCAAATGTAAGTGAGGAAGCTCGTAAAAACTTAGATGAAAATGGTTTAATACGTATCGGAACAGAAGTACACGATGATGATATATTAGTAGGTAAAGTTACTCCAAAAGGAATGGCCGAACTTACTAGTGAAGAAAAATTATTACATGCTATATTTGGAGAAAAAACTCGTGAGGTAAGAGATACATCACTTCGTGTCCCACATGGTGGAGAAGGTATAGTACATGATATAAAAGTATTTACTAAGGAAGATACTGATGAACTTCCAAGTGGAGTTTCAAAAATAATTCGTGTTTATATAGCTCAAAAACGTAAAATAACAGTTGGAGATAAGATGGCAGGTCGTCATGGAAACAAAGGTGTTATTTCACTTGTATTACCTAGTGAAGATATGCCATACTTAAGCGACGGAACACCTGTTGATATCTTACTTAACCCACTTGGAGTTCCAAGCCGTATGAATATAGGACAAATACTTGAGATGCATTTAGGTGCAGCTGCTAAAAAACTTGGAATACATGTTGCAACCCCAGTATTTAGTGGAGCAAATAGAGAAGAAATAATCGATGCCTTAAAAGAGGCAGGTATAGATGAAGATGGGAAAACGGTACTATATGATGGACGTACTGGAGAACCATTTGATAATCGTATAAGTGTTGGTGTTATGTATATGATTAAACTACACCACATGGTAGACGATAAATTACATGCACGTTCAACAGGACCATATAGTATGGTTACACAACAACCATTAGGTGGTAAGGCACAATTTGGTGGTCAAAGATTTGGAGAAATGGAAGTTTGGGCATTATATGCTTATGGTGCTGCCCATGTGCTTCAAGAAATGATGACAATCAAATCAGATGACGTTATAGGACGTGTTAAGGTATATGAAGCATTAGTTAAAGGAACACCAATTCCAAAATCAGGAATTCCAGAAAGTTTCAGAGTATTAATTAAGGAATTCCAAGCACTTGGGCTTGATGTAACTGTATTAAATGATCAAGGAAACTTTGTAGATCTTAAAGATTTAGAAGAAGCAGATAAAGATGAAAATCCATTAGAAGATAAAACAAATAAGGTTGAATCTAAATTAGTTAGTGAAGATAACGATGAAGAAGATGCCTTTGATAGTTTTGAAGATGATATGGATGATGAAGAATTTGAAGATAATATCGACTCGGAATATGAGGATGAATTAGATGAAGATGAATTTGAAGAAAATGATTTAGATGAACTTGATGATATAGATGTAACAGTTGAGGAAGGTGAGGAATAATGAACGTTAATAATTTTGAAGGATTAAAAATAAGCATTGCCTCTCCTGAGATAATTCGTTCTTGGTCTTATGGTGAAGTTAAAAAAGCAGAAACAATAAATTATCGTACTTTAAAACCTGAAAGAGATGGTTTATACTGTGAAAAAATATTTGGGCCAACTAAAGACTATGAATGTGCTTGTGGTAAATATAAAAGATTAAGATATAAAAATATTGTATGTGATAGATGTGGAGTTGAAGTAACTAGTTCTAAAGTTCGTCGTGAACGTATGGGACATATTGAACTTGCAACTCCAGTATCTCATATTTGGTTCTTTAAGGGAGTACCATCAAGAATGGGACTTGTACTTGATATGAGTCCAAGAGATCTTGAAGAAGTTTTATACTTTGTAAGCTATGTAGTTCTTGATCCTGGTGCCGCACCTTTAGAGAAAAAACAAACAATAAGTGATAAAGAATATCGTGCATACTATGAAAAATATGGTAATAGTTTTAGAGTAGGTATGGGTGCTGAAGCAATTAAAGAGTTACTTGAAGAGGTAGATCTTGAAAAAGAAGTTAATGAACTTAAAGCAGAAATAGAGGAAATTAAAGACTCACAAAGTCAAAAGAGAGTTCGCTTAATTAAGAGACTTGATGTATTAAATGCATTCTTAGAATCAGGAAACCGTCCTGAATGGATGATTTTAACTGCTCTTCCAGTAATTCCACCAGAACTTAGACCAATGCTTCAATTAGATGGTGGAAGATTTGCTACATCAGACTTAAATGATTTATATAGACGTGTAATTAACCGTAATAATCGTTTAAAGAAATTAATGGAACTTGGCGCACCTTCAATAATAATTCAAAACGAAAAACGTATGCTTCAAGAAGCAGTAGATGCTTTATTTGATAATGGTAGACGTGGAAGAAATATAACAGGTGCTGGAAATAGACCTTTAAAATCTTTAGCAAGTATGTTAAAAGGTAAACAGGGACGTTTCCGTCAAAACTTACTTGGTAAACGTGTTGACTACTCTGGACGTTCAGTTATCGTAGTAGGACCAAGTTTAAAAATGTATGAATGTGGTATTCCAAAGGAAATGGCTCTTGAATTATTCAAACCACATGTAATTAATGGACTTGTACAAAAAGAAATCGCTAGTAACATTAAAGTTGCTAAGAGAATGATTGAAAACCAGGATCCAAGAGTATGGGACGTAGTTGAAGAAAAAATAAAAGAACACCCTGTAATGTTAAACCGTGCCCCAACACTTCACAGACTTGGTATTCAAGCATTTGAACCTAAATTAATTGAGGGACGTTCAATTCGTCTTCATCCACTTGTTTGTGCAGCATTCAACGCAGATTTCGATGGAGACCAAATGGCTGTACACGTTCCAATAACAGAGGAAGCTCAAGCAGAAGCAAGAATTCTTATGTTAGGAGCAAATAATATCCTTAAACCATCTGATGGTAAACCAATCGTTACGCCAGGACAAGATATGGTTTTAGGAAATTATTATATAACAATAGAAAAAGAAGGATTAGACGGAGAAGGTAGAGTTTATAAAGACCCAGATGAAGTACTTATGAGTTATGAAAGACGTGAAATTACTCTTCATACAAGAATTGCTTTACCTGTTAAGTCATTTAAGCATAAAATATTCCCAGATAAATATATGGATAAATATTTAGTTACTACTCCAGGAAAAATATTATTTAATGAAATATTCCCAGATACATTCCAATATATAGCAGAGGGAACATCAGAGAATATTGAAAAAATTACTCCAAGTAAATATTTTATAAATATGGGAGAAAATATACCTGAAAAAATTAAGGAAATGCCTATAACAGATGCATTTAATAAAGGTGTATTATCTAAATTAATTGCCCAAATTTATAAACGTTATCAAACTACAGAAACTTCTGTAATGCTTGATAAATTAAAAGATTTAGGATTTAAATATTCAACAGTAGCAGGAATTAGTATTGCTATTAGTGATATTAAAGAATCTAAGAAAAAACCTGAAATTATTGCTAATAGTCAAGCCATGGTTGATCAAGTTAATAAGCAATTTAAACGTGGCTTAATAACTGAAGAAGAAAGATATGGTAAAGTTGTTCAAATTTGGACAGATACTAAAAAACAAATTACTGCAGAACTTGAATCTATGGTTAAAGCAGATAGAGATAATCCAATTTGTATTATGATGACTAGTAAGGCTCGTGGAGACATGGGATCATATACTCAGTTAGTTGGTATGAGAGGACTATTCTCTAAACCAAATGGGCAATCAGAAGAAATTCCAGTTATTTCATCATTTAGTGAGGGTATTACAGTTGCAGAATTCTTCTTATCTACACATGGTACTCGTAAAGGTGCAGTAGATACAGCCTTAAAAACAGCAGATGCTGGATATTTGACTCGTCGTTTAGTTGATGTTGCTCAAGATATAATAGTAAGAGAAGAAGATTGTGGTACTGAATCAGGAACAATAGTAGAAGCATTTATAAATGATGCTGATGGTACTGTTATTGAATCATTATATGATCGTATTTTAGGTAGATTTACAAATAAAAAGATATTACATCCAGAAACAAAAGAAGTTATATGTGAAAGAAATACTTATATAACTGAACAACTTGCAGATAAAATTATTGCTGCTGGAATTACAAAAGTACCAATTAGAACAGTACTTACTTGTAAAACAGAACATGGTGTATGTCAAAAATGTTATGGACGTAACTTAGCAACAGGGCAAATAGTTGAAGAGGGTGAAGCTGTAGGTATTATGGCTGCTCAATCAATTGGTGAACCAGGTACACAGTTAACCATGAGAACTTTCAACACAGGTGGAGTTGCTGGGGATGACATTACTCAAGGTTTACCACGTGTTCAAGAATTATTTGAAGCACGTAATCCAAAAGGTAAAGCAACAATAGCAGAAATAAATGGTGTAATAACTAAAATAGAAGATGATAATGGTAAATATATTATTTACATTAAGAATGATGTTGAAACACGTAAGCATGTAACTAATTATAGTGTAAAATTATCAGTAGTTGAAGGACAAGAAGTTAAAGCTGGACAAAGACTTACTTATGGAGCAATAAGTCCAAAAGAATTATTAGTTGTAACAGATCCAATTTCTACTCAACAATATATCCTATCAGAAACTCAAAAAGTATACCGTTCTCAAGGCGTTGATATATCTGATAAACACGTTGAAGTTATTGCTAAACGTATGATTTCTAAAATTAAAATTATTAATTCTGGTGATTCTTATTTCTTACCAGGTACTATGGTTAATATAAATAAATTCACTGATATTAATAAGGAATTAATCCTAGAAGGTAAGAGACCATCAACAGGTAGACCAGTTCTACTTGGTATAACTAAGGCATCTCTTGAGACAGATTCATTCTTATCTGCTGCTTCATTCCAGGAAACAACACGTATCTTAACAGATGCAGCAATTCATGGAAAAGTAGATAAACTTGAAGGATTAAAAGAAAATGTTATTCTTGGTAAATTAATACCTGCTGGTACAGGCGCTAGAAAGTACCAAAAAGCATCTTATGAGTTAGAACTTGAAGGTTTAAAAGATGAACCACTAGAAGCTTTAGAACAAGAATTATTAGATTAAAAAAGGATTGAAAGTGATTTTAATCCTTTTTCTAAATACAAATTTCAACATAATACTTGAATAAAATTAATTATAATAGTATAATCTTTATTAGGTGATGTAAAATGACATGGATTTGGTTAGGTATTGTTATAGCTTTAGCATTTATAGAGGTTTCTACTACAGAACTTGTTACAATATGGTTTGTAGTAAGTGGACTTGTTTCTCTTACTTTGTCATTCTTTATTGATAATTTCTTTATAGAATTTTTAGTATTTGTTTTACTAGGTATGGTATTACTTATAACAACTCGTAAATATTTATTAAAATTTATAATGAGTAAAAAAGAAAAAACTAATTTAGATAGAGTAGTTGGGATGACTGCTATTGTCACAGAAGAAATAAAGAAAAGTAGTCCAGGAGAAGTAAAAGTAGATGGAAAAAGGTGGACTGCAATATCAGATAAAAAGATAAAGGTTGATAGTACTGTTAAGGTACTTGAGATAGAAGGAGTAAAATTAAAAGTAGAGGAGGTAAATGAATAATGGAAATTTTAATTATTATTCTTATTGTAGTTGCTGTTTTAGTAATACCAAATATTAAAATAGTGCCACAAGCAAAGTCATATGTAATTGAAAGAGTAGGTTCTTATTTTCAAACCTGGACTAATGGATTACATATAAAAATACCATTTTTAGATCGTGTAGCAAATCAAGTAACATTAAAAGAGATTGTTAAGGATTTCGCACCACAACCAGTTATAACAAAAGATAATGTAACTATGCAAATAGATACTGTTGTTTATTTTCAAATAACAGATCCTAAATTATATACTTATGGAGTAGAAAATCCTATAAACGCTATTGAGAATTTAACTGCTACGACACTTCGTAATATAATAGGTGAGTTAGAGTTAGATGAAACATTAACAAGTCGTGATTTAATTAATTCAAAAATGAGAGCAATACTAGATGAAGCAACAGACCCTTGGGGAATAAAAGTTAATAGAGTTGAAGTAAAAAATATTATTCCACCTAGAGATATTCAAGAGGCTATGGAAAAACAAATGCGTGCAGAACGTGAAAGACGTGAATCAATTTTAAAAGCTGAAGGTGAGAAAAAATCTGCAATATTAATTGCTGAAGGTGAAAAAGAAAGTGCTATACTTAGAGCAGAGGCTAAGAAGGAGGCTCAAATTAAAGAAGCAGAAGGTGAAGCTGAGGCTTTATTAAAAATTAAGAATGCAGAGGCAGAGGGAATTAAGATAATTAAGAATGCTGCTCCTGATGAAAAAATAATTACTATGAGAAGTTTAGAAACTTTAAGTGAAGTAGCAAATGGTCATGCAACAAAAATAATTGTTCCATCAGATTTACAAAATATAGCAACACTTGGAACAACTATAAAAGAAATGTTAAAAGATGAAAAATAGTTTAAAGTATATTAAAAATATTTTAAAAGTGTTAATTTGGCCTATCATATTTATGGTAGGTCAATTTTTTATACAATATATTTTTGTTACACTATTTAACTCTAATGAAAAAGGTAACATGACCACTGATGAATTTTTAAAATATATGGAAACCACGGAATATGTGGATAAGTTAAATAATTTTATTAATTCAAAAACTCTTTTAATAATATTTATTTCAATGTTAATATTTGTTCCAATATTTTATAGTGTATTTAAAAAATATAAATTAAGAAATAAATTTAATATTAAAAATATATTTATACCAATACTTTTTGGAATAAGTATTTCACTTATTTATAATATAACTTTATTTAATGTTAATAGTGTATTTAAATTTACAGATAAATTTGAACCCAATTCATTACCGATAATAGTTCAAATAATTTCATCTGGTATTTGCGGACCAATACTTGAAGAATTGGTATTTAGAGGAATAGTTTATAATAAACTTAAATCATTTAATAAACCTATAACTGCTATGATAATTTGTAGTGTGTTATTTGGACTTATGCATATGGATGTTGTAAATGCAATATATGCATTTGGTGTAAGTTTTATACTAATTTATATATATGAGAAGTATAAAACTTTAAAAGCACCTATAATTATGCACATATTTCTTAATTCAACTATAATACTTATGTTTAATTTGATAATAAAAAATTATGTTATATTTAATGTATATTTGTTAATAGTTTCTATTTGTATTTTGTTAATTTTAAAAAAAATAATACAAAAAGATGTATAAATAAAAAATATTTACATAATATAATAATGTCAACAGTAAGTTTGACATGTGGAACTAGAGAGAAATATCTTTAGTTCTTTTGTTAAAATTATAAATTGACAAATAGTATATAATATGTTAACATGTATTTAGTGAAAGAAATTTCATATAATAAAAAAGAGACACACTTGATATTGTAGTGTTAGGTGTTATCTCCATATAGGATTATGTGAACACCATAACTCATACTATTAGAGTTAGGCGTTCTTTTTTTATTGTCTGTTGTTTAAAAATTTTGACATTGCTAATATAATTAACAATGTGATTACCAAATATTCCATAAGAATACCTTTCATAATTTCTAATCATGAAGACCACCTCCTTTGAAATATAAAAATAAATCTTGGAGGCAACACCTAACTATCTTTGTGTATCTCTTAAAATACTTATATACTATTTGTATATATAGTTCAAGTGAAATAGTAAAAAAATTATAAATATGATTAAATATTAAAATTTTATTAAAGAAGTTTGTAAAAATTCTAAACTAAATAATATTTTTATTGCCTTTTATAGATGGAAGTGTTAAAATATAGTTTAAGTTTGTTGGTGATAATATGGAAATAAAAAATAATATTTTAGTAAAAGTAAAAGATGAAGATATAGTGAATGGAATATTTATAATACCTGAATGTATAACAGAAATAGGGAATAAGGCATTTATAAATTGTCAAAGTCTTATAAGCATAAATATACCAAATAGTGTTTATATTATAGGAGAATTTGCGTTTGTAAATTGTGTGAATTTAAGAAAAGTCATAATATCTGATAATGTAACTGAAATAGGAATTGGTGCATTTTATAACTGCAAACATTTATCGAAAATAAATATTCCAAATAATATAAAATGTATAAAATCTAGTACATTTGAAAATTGCAGTAGTTTAATAAATATAGAAATCCCAGATAATATAATAGAAATAGGGAATGAGGCATTTTCAAATTGTGAAAGTTTGAAAGAAATAACAATTCCAAAGGGTGTGATAACGATATCAATAAAGACATTTTTTGGATGTAGCTCTTTAGTTACTGTTAATTTATTAGGAAATATAGAAAAGATAGAAAATAGTGCATTTAAAGGATGTAAAAATCTAAAAAAATTGGTAGTCCCACCGAGTATAAAATTTATTGGAGATTGTGTATTTGACAAATGTAAAAAATGTGATTTAATACTACCTAGAAGTATTATTGATGGTATAAGAGTTACATATTTAGATGTTTATTCATTAAAAATTAATGGTAAAAAAATTATGTTTTCTGATAACAATTATATATATCATTTTGGACTTAATATAAAAAAATTAATAAAAAAAGAATTATTAGTAAAAATAGGGGAACTTTTGAAATCTAAAAATATTAATGATGAAAAATATTTTAAATATAAAGAGCATAAAGAATTATTAAGAAAATTTTCAAATTCAATGGCTAAAGGTTATGTAGAAATGGATATAGAAAAATATTTAAATAACTATATAAATGGATATCTTGAAGATAAAGGATTGTTAGAAGAAAAAGGATATAAAGTCGAAAACATAGAAGTTGAAATTAAGGATGATAGTAAATCTATAGAAATTGTTTCAACAGATAAAGAACCGGAAACATTATTTGAAGCATTAGAACAAGCTAAAATGGATATGAATAAAATATTAGGTAAAACAGATGAAGAAATAAATGAAGAAGTAGAACAATATAAAAAAATGAGTAGATTAGAAAAAATTGAATTTTTAGAGTCAGAATTACAAAAACTAAAAGAAGAAGTTTATTATGAGAATTCTGAAGTAGCACCACAAAAAAGAAAATAATTTATTTAATTCATTTAAAAAAATTAATAAACTTGAAATGTAAAACTAAGAAATTAAATATTTTTAGTTTTTTTATATAATAGGAAAGTCATACCAAATTTTCAAAAAAAGTATTAACGAAAACAAATGTACGTGATATAATATATACAGGTGGTGAATAATATGATAATTCATAAAGCTTATAAGTTTAGATTGTATCCAAACTC
>CAJTZY010000016.1 GCA_910584085.1 uncultured Bacilli bacterium
AAAAAGAGTCTTTAGATATTTTTACTAAAAATCCCAAAAACTCTTTACACTAACACTAACTAAGGCAAATTTATAAATTAATTAAATTATCACTTATTAATAAATTTTTATTTTACAATAACAAAAAAAGACAAATCTAATACTTTTATAACTAATTTATTTTTGTACTAGATTTAATCTCATAGGGTCCTAATTTTTTAATATAATTAATTTTTTAGATATGAATTAGTAATACCCTCTGCATAAAATAGCTTATCCGACCATTAAAGATAAAAATCATTATCTAATCTTGCCATAATTACTAATCTTAGACGTTCACAAAAATGAGTAAAAATTTCAAAGCTTATCAAACTTCAATGAATTAAATATTCTTTAACTTTATTAAAATCTTCTACTAAATTAATATTTTTCAGATATTTTTGTGATTCAGAGGCGATAAAGTTATTTAAAGCTTCTCTATATTCTGATAACTATAATTCATCTCTATCAGATACTATTATAAACTCAGCATTTAATAGAGCAAAAGCAAATGGAATAAAATAAATTTCAACAAATAATTTACTAAATAATCCACTATTTGCAAATGATATAAAATTAATATAATACTCTTCAAACTTACTAAAAGACATAATTTTCATTTTAATATTCTCTCACATTTTATTCAATTCTCTTACTTGTCCATCGATATTATTTATAAAACATTCCTCCTAAATTAAACAATATTATAAATAAAATAATTTTTTGCCGAATTGGCACTCATACTTGACAAGTGCTAAAAAATGAGTATAATGTATAAATGAGGGGATGATTTTATGAATAATAATGGATATGAAGAAAATTTACAAAATGTTCTTGAGAAATATGGTAGAGATATTGTTGCTGCTGCGAAAGATGGAAAAATTGATCCTGTAATTGGTAGAGATGAAGAAATTCGTAACATAACTCGTATTTTATCAAGAAAAACAAAAAATAATCCAGTATTAATTGGTGAACCTGGTGTTGGAAAAACTGCAATTGTTGAAGGACTCGCACTCCGTATTGTTAAAGGAGATGTTCCAAACAGTTTAAAAGATAAAACTATTTGGGAACTTGATATGGGAGCTTTAATTGCAGGCGCTAAATACAGAGGTGAATTTGAAGAAAGACTTAAAGCCGTCTTAAAAGAAATCAAAGAGTCTGATGGAAAAATAATTCTATTTATAGATGAAATACACCTAATAGTAGGTGCTGGAGCCTTAGAAGGCGCTATGGACGCTGGAAACTTACTTAAACCAATGCTTGCCCGTGGGGAAATACTTTGTATAGGTGCAACTACACTAAATGAATATAGAAAATATATAGAAAAAGATGGCGCACTTGAAAGACGTTTTCAAAAAGTTTTAGTAACTGCTCCAACTGTTATGGATACTATAACAATCCTTAGAGGTTTAAAATCAAGATTCGAAGTATATCACGGAGTAACTATAAAAGATAAAGCGCTTATTGCTGCTGCAACTTTATCAGATAGATATATAACAGATAGATTCTTACCAGATAAAGCAATAGATTTAGTTGATGAAGCATGTGCGACTATTAAAGTACAAATGGAATCAGTTCCAACTGAACTTGACACATTAACTAGAGAAATTATGCAATTACAAATAGAAAAAGAAGCATTAAAAAAAGAAAAAGATGAAATATCTAAAAATAGAATAAAAGAAATTGATGAAAAATTAAATACTTTAAAAGAAAAAGAACAAATACTCAGAAATGACTGGGAAAGCGAAAAAGATATAAATATTAAAATAAATAAAAAGAAGGAAGAAATAGAAAAAGCCACTTTTGAACTTGAAAAAGCCGAAGATAGTTACGATTATGAAAAAGCTGCTATTTTAAGACATGGTACTTTACCTAAGTTACAACAACAATTAGATGAATTAAATGAAAAAAATAAAAGCGAAATATTAAGTGACACTGTAGATGATGAAAGTATTGCTAGTATTGTATCTAAATGGACTAATATTCCAGTAAGTAAACTTGTTGGCGGTGAAAAAGAAAAATTACTAAGCTTAAAAGAAAATATGGCTAAAAGAGTTAAAGGGCAAGATAATGCACTTGAACTTATTAGTGAATCTATTATTAGAGCAAGAGCTGGAATAAAGGATCCAAATAGGCCAATAGGTTCATTTATATTCCTAGGCCCTACTGGTGTTGGAAAGACAGAAGTCGCACGTACTCTTGCAGAAAATCTATTTGACGATGAAAAACATATAGTTAGAATTGATATGAGTGAATACATGGAAGCTCACTCAGTATCAAGACTTGTTGGTGCGCCTCCAGGATATGTTGGGTATGATGAAGGTGGACAATTAACCGAAGCAGTCAGAAGAAATCCATATAGTATAGTTTTATTTGATGAAATTGAAAAAGCACATAAAGATGTTTTCAACATATTACTTCAAATACTTGATGATGGAAGAATTACTGATTCTCAGGGAAGAACCGTCGATTTCAAAAATACAATAATCATAATGACATCTAATTTAGGTAGTGAGTATATACTAAATAATGATACAAATTCAAATGAACTTGTTATGAATGAATTAAGACACACATTCAAACCTGAATTTATAAATAGAATTGATGAAATAATTATATTTAATTCACTTACTAAAGATATTCTTTATAGTATACTTGATAACATTATAAAGAACATTGAACAAAGATTATCTAACATGCACATAAAAATTAATTTAACGGATAATGCCAAAAAATATATCATTGATGAGTCTTTTGATGAAATATATGGTGCTAGACCTATGAAAAGATTTGTAAGTAAAAATGTTGAATCATTACTTGCAAATAATATAATAGAAGACAATATTTCTTTTGGAGAAGATTTAACTATAGATATTCAAAATAATAAATTTATAATTAAAAACAAATAAAAACTTTATAGAACTATTAAACTATAAAGTTTTTTTATTACCTTTTTAATTTTTTTTGTAAATCTTTTATAGCAAGTGCTCTTGCACTTATCTCATTTTTTTCTTCTTTAGAAAGTTCAGCTAGAGTAAGTCCATTTGAAAGTTCAAATATTTCATCAAATCCAAATCCATTTTCTCCACGCCTTGTCTTAGATATAAAACCATTTAAAACACCTTCACCTACAATTATGTCATTACCATTATAATAAACTAAATTGCATATAACCTTAGCACTTCTATCACTATACTTATTAACCTCATTTATTAAGTATTCATTTCTCTCTATATCAGATGCATCTTCTCCTAAAAATCTATGCGTCATAACACCTGGAAAGCCATTTAAAGCATTTATACATAATCCTGAATCATCAGCAATTACTTCTTCATGCGCAATATTATATATTTCTATTGCTTTCTTTTTAGCATTTCCCAAAAAAGTATCCTGATCTTCATCAACATCTACATTAATTCCTTTATCTTTTAGAGAATATATATTATATTCAGTAAGAATTTTTCTAATTTCTTCTAATTTACCCTTATTATTTGTAGCAATAATCATAACCAAACATCTCCTTTTAATGGTTTAAATTTATATCTTTGACTAGGTCTATATCCATTTTTAGTAACCTCACTTACTTCAACTTTCTCACAATATTTTATTATTTTTTTTCTAAAATTGGATTTATCTACACTAGAATCTTTTATTAATTCATACAAAATTCTAACATCTTCAAGAGTAAATGTACTACCCATAAATTTAAACAAAATATCAGTGTTATCAGCAGTACTTCTTATTTTTTTATAACTAATTAAAATGCTTAAAAGAGTTCTTTTAACCATATCATCACTTGTATCTATTTCATGAATATATTCTATATTATTATTTTCTTCTACCTCAATAGTTTTATAATTATATTCCTTATCACCAAATATAATATTACTATTATCTTTAACATAGAAATCAACTAATTCATAATTTTTATTTAATTTAGTAACATTTTCTATATTTGTTGCTCCAAGATAAATAACATCTATACTATCTTTATAATCCATTGTAAATACTTGTTCTAAATGAAAAAGATTAGACCCTATTATACTTGATAAATTTTTTCTTATTTGATTTTTTATACCTTTAGCACTAAAATCAATCATAGGTAATTCTTTTTCTTTAGTCACTAATACTTTTATTTTCTTTATATCATTTTTTCTAATATTACTATTTTTTTCATTATCTAAGATAAATAGACAACCTACTAAATTCACTTTCAAAAATATCACCTCTTGCTATAATATTTATTTTTTCAATATTATCTTTTCCTTCCCTTTATTTGGTAAAAAATTCATAACCTCTTCTATAATTATATCAATATCCTGTTTCATTGGATCAAATTTTTGCAGAAATTCAATTAATTTTTGAATTATATTCCAATCTACATAATAAGTTTTACCCTCTATATATTTTATAATTTCTAATTCTCGAATTTCTTCTGGAATGACTACATCAGAATAATTTTTTCTAAGTTTTACATTTATTTTATCCCAATCACTATGAATCTTATCTCTTTCAATATTTATTAATTCACTTAAATTATCATCATTGAAATGTAATTTTTTTAAATCATTAAAAATTGAATCAATATTTAAATGCTTATATATAAGTAAATCTGTAAGCAAGTGCCATAAGTAACCTATAAAAAATGGATTTTGCTTTTGCTCGTTAGTCAAGCTATTCCAAAAGGAAAATATATCAGGATTACTACTCCATCCATAATGCATTCCATCAGAATTATTACTTTTTTCTACTTGCTGTACCCGTTTTTCAAAAAATGAAAAATTAGGCATATCTTCTGTTTTAATTTTATCATACTTTTTCTTTGCCTCAGCAAGAGTATAAGTCTTTACATAATATTTTAATAAATCGGGAATTTCAACCCCACATACAAAACTTCTATTTTTACGCGCTGTCTTATTACTGGCAGCTAAATGGACATAGTATCCTGGCATAATATAATCTCCTTCACTTTTTCAGTTTGCTGATCAATACTCAAATTTGTTGTGTCGACTAAAAACATTTTATTCATTAACATATTATGTTCTTTCATATAATTGAAAGTTTTAAGATATAAAATATTATATTCATATGCTTGCTTATCAAATTCACTTAATTTAGTTCTAGTATTGATCCTTCTTTCTAACTCCTTTTTATCATTATTTACTAATATAATAACAGTTTTATCTATTTTTTTCAAATAATTTTGATATTTTTTTACTCTTTCTTCCATAGAAATATCAAATAACATATTCACAGAAATAACATCCATACATCTATCTTGGCATATTATTCCTTGTTTTAATAATTCTTCTATTGTTGTAGATTTTCCTACTCCATCAGTACCTTCAATTATTGTTCTATTTGAGATTATACTTCCATTATAAATATTACTATTTTCATATATTTCATTACCTGTAACTTCAACAAATCCTCTAGGTGGTTCATAATTTTCGAGCGGTTCTTCACCTATGGTAGCAACCTCAACTAATATGAAATTAAGCGGCTCAGAAAAGTAATCCACATCTATTTCAAAATTGCCATCGTGATAATATTTTCTAACTTTTCTTATACATTTTTTATTTTCAGATAATACACTGTTAAAAGTCTTTTCATCTATTTCCCGAACATCAGTAATATTCCCCATTTTTTTATTTCTAGTAAATTTTAAATATCCATTATCGTTATAGCATCTGTATTTATACCCATCTTTAAAAGTCTGGATTAATTCGTATTCTTCTATTTTCTTTAGACCATTAATATATTCTTCAAAGAATTCTTTCTTAGTTGGAATAAATTTACGTTCTTCATTATTTATCTTACCAAGTCTTAGTTCTACCATATTATATTTCCTTCTTTAATTTTATTTTATTTAAATGATAGTCTACTAATTCACCACCATAGTAAACAATATTAGAATATCCATAGTCTAATTTTTTTGCATAGAAAGTTATAGGAACTCCCTCATAAATCCATTCATATCTATCAAAAAACTTTTCATCACTAACAACAAACTCTGTATTATTACTCATAAAATTAATTATATCATTAGTATCTTTTTTAGTTAACGCATTTTCTATAATCCATTTTGAATAAGGATTGTTTATTTCATCATTTCGTGTATTCAAATTTAATGTTTTAAGACTTACTGTTTTAATATTTGGATATTTATTTATATAATCTTTTATTTCTTCTAAATAATCTTCAAATTTTTTATTTTTTAATAAAACATAATTTAAACGAATATTGGCCTTTTTAAAATTTTCAGTATTAATATAATCTCTTTTGTATCCTAAAACTTCCATATCTTTTTTAGAATCCAATGACACTCTAGTTATTTCAATTATAAAATCATCCTTTATTAAACTCAACTTTTCATCCTCATAAAATATATTTCCTGATGATTGTAACCTTTTTTCATCAAATATATTTACTTTTCTTGTTGCATCAACAACATTTTTAAAATCTTCGAAACTTAATAATGAAGGCTCTCCATTACCACAAAAGATAAAGTATCTAAAACTGATATTATTATCCTTTAAATATTTTAGTCTTTCCTCTAATAATTCAAACTTATCTTCGACACTCGGCCATTTAGTTATTTTTGCTGTACAATATGGGCAATTTTTGTCACATTTAAATGATGAGCCAATTAATTCAAATTCTTTATACTTCATCAAAAATCTCTCCTTTAATTACTTCACTTACAACTTTATTTATATCATTAAACTTAAAAACTTTTACTTTTTTACTTTTTGATAGCGCATTTGCTATTGCAAACCAATATTCGGACTTAATATCATGTTCTGACTCTTCTTCTTCGTAAAATATAACTATATCTTTATCCATTTCTAGTGCCCAATCAAGTTCTACAATAGAGCCAACTGAAAATTTTTGATCAAATAGTACAAAATACACATCACTTTCACTTACAGCTTTATACTCAGCATTTAATACAACATTACAATCAGTAGAAGTAAAATCTCCATTTGAAGCTTGCTCACAGTAAAATGGTCCACTATAGATATATCCATTATGTAATTTTAAATTTTCATCAGCATACGTAAGTTTTTTCGAGTCGCCTAATATTTTAGACCTAAAATCATTTACTAATCTTTCTTCTAAAGTTATATTATCATCTTTTAGTAAATTAAACTTTCCAGCAAAATATATTTTCTTCATACTACTTTTCTCCATTCATTATATTTTTCCAGTTAATATATGAGCAAACTGCCATACCAGTCCAAATAATATTTAGTGTGAATAAATATAAAGCTTGATCTGGCAAAATAAAGTATTCAATCGCATAAAATATATCGTTAACAAACCAAATAAGCCAAGTATCAAGTTTCTTTTTCATCATATAATATGTTGCAACTAAACTTGATACTGTTGTGAATGCATCTAATATAGGTAATGGATCATCTGTATTTTTTAATATTAAACTAACAATAATAGTTCCTAAAATGATTAAAACTACATATATTATTCTTTCTTTTGCTTTACATGATGTAATCCTACTTGATTTATTATTCTTATTCCAAAGTATAAATCCAATAATACCCATTATCAAATAAATACTATTGTTAGTAACATCGCCATATAGATGATTTATACTTGAAAATATTATCAAGAATATCATTTGTAAAATATAAAATATCCAATTACTTCTTTTATTGAGCATTACTAATACACCCTGTATTAGTCCTAAAATAGTTGCTCCTAATTCTAAAAACATTTTTTCATCTCCTTAAGGTTAATATCTTACACTAAAAGTGTATATTTATCAATAAACCTCATTGAATTAATATTAATATTTTCTAAATTAATTTTTTGTAGCAATAAAATTTGTTCTTTATTTAATCTTCATAAATTAACTTTAATTGCCACCTTCCATATCTTCATAATAGCGTAATTATTTCTTATATATAGTAAATAATATCATAAATTATCAAATATCAACGCATTTAGAGTATTGTTAAGTTCGCTAATCCCTAACTATAATTGACTCTCTGCCTGCTCCCGTTCCAAGAAATTTTATCTTAGTATCAGTTAATTCTTCTATTCTTTCTATATACTTCTTTGCATTTAATGGAAGTTCATCATATGTTTTACAATTACTTATATCTCCAAAATTTCCATCAAATTCCTCATATATTGGGTTTGCTTTATTTAAAAATTCTATGTTAGTGTTAAAATACTCAACTCTTTTCCCATCGATTTCATATGCTACACATATTTTTATTTTATCAAGTTTTCCCACTGTATCTAAATGATTCATAGCTATACCTGTTATACCATTTAACATAATTGCATAATTAAGAGCAACTATATCAAGCCAACCACATCTTCTTGGTCTTTTTGTTGTTGTACCATATTCATGACCTAACTCTCTTATTTTATCTCCTACTTCATCAGTTAATTCTGTTACATATGGTCCTTCACCAACACGTGATGAATATGCTTTTATAACTCCATATACTTCATTAATATATTTAGAACCTATTCCTGTTCCAGTTGATACTCCACCAATTGTAGGATTACTTGATGTAACATATGGATATGTACCAAAATCTACATCAAGTAATGTTGCTTGTGCGCCTTCACATAATATCGATTCATTATTTTTTATTGCCTTATGTAACATTGTCGTTGTATCACATATATAAGGTTTTAATATTTCAGCGTATTTACTATATTCATCATATATCTCATTAAAATCTAATTCATCATATCCATTTACTTTTAATATTTTATTTTTATTTTCAACATTTACTTTTAAATAATCTTTAAATTTATCACTAATAAAATCAAGCATACGTATTCCACATCTTTCAAACTTATCACAATATGCAGGTCCTATTCCTCTTTTTGTTGTTCCTATTTTTCTTTCTCCTCTAATACTTTCAAGCATTTCATCTAATTTTATATGATATGGAAGAATTAAATGTGCTTTATCACTTATATATAAATTATCAAGTGTATAACCATTTTCTTTTAAATACTCCATTTCTTCTATTAATACTTTTGGATCTATTACAACGCCATTTCCAAGTATTGCCTTAACATTTTCATTTAAAATTCCACTAGGTATTAAATGGAAAGCAAATGTTTTTCCATCAACCTCAACTTTATGCCCTGCATTATTTCCTCCTGAAAATCTTACTGCATATTTACTTTCTTTTGATAAATAATCAATTATTTTACCTTTTCCTTCATCACCATAAAATGCACCTAATACTACATTTACCATACTATCATCCTTTTCTATTATAATATTACTTAGTCTTTTTATATTTTTTATCATTTTAAATTAATATATGAATATTCTAATTTTATTAATTCATTTAGGTACTTCCTTAAATAGTCCGTTTAATTATAACATAGTTATACATATCAATCTCTCCTTACATATAGTAATATACACTATAAGTTGATAAATGTCAATATATTTGTAGTAATTTTTACCATAAGTTTGAAATTTATTGTAATTATTTAAAATAAAGGTCTAAAAAAGTATATAAAAAAATTTTTTATTATATTTATATACCTTTTATAAATAGTATAAATTCAACTAATTATTTAATATCAAGACAAAATATACTCCTACTATAGCATTAAATATACTAAAAAGAGTAATAATTCACTTATTACTCACATCTTCATAATTTTAATAAATTCTATTATTTGGAAATTTCAAATTTAATTTTTTCTCTACTAATGGTTTTACATCAATATATCTTTTTTCTTTTTCTTGCTCAACAAGATATTCAAATTTTTTTAACATTTTTTCTTTACTAAATTTATATAAAACTGAACAATTTGCAAGATCTTCATAGAAGTATTCATCATTAAAACAATTATCTTCATAATTAGATTCAAAATAGTCATCATCGTATTTTTCTTTTATATATATATTAGAATTATTAAAATTTATTATTGACTCATCATATACAACAGGGCCTTGAAATTCAAAATCCATAGATATTTCTGTAACATGAAAAACAGAAGCTGGATTTTTTTTCAAAGTATATTTTGATAAATCTCCATCAATTATTATATTTTCAAAATCAGAGTAATCATAATTTTCTATTCTACCATTGAATTCATTTATTGGTAGTGTGCCCTCATTAGCAATTTTTGTTAATGAAATTACTTTACTATTTTTATATACTTCTTGTTTTGATTCAAATTCACATTTAATATATCCTTCTTTACTGAAATAAGTATATCCACTATTATATTCTCTATCCTTTTGTTCAAAAGTAAATATACCAGTATTTTTTTTAATGATAAATGATACTTGAGTTGCTAAAACTACTTTGCTTCTTAATACATTTGAATAAATAGTATCCTCATAATCTTCATCTTTTAGATAACATTTTTTATCTATACAACAACCCTTATTTTGATAAATAGAACTACCGTAATTATAATAGTCTTCGTTAAAAATTGTATTAATTGTTATTATAGTTTTATCACTTTCAACTTTAATATTTAAAATATTTTTTAAATATTCATATAATCTTTCTTGCATTGTTTTAAAGTAGTCACTGTAGTATTTATTACAGTATTCTAAACTTCTTTCAAAAATATTTTCAGCCTCAATACAATCGTCAAAAGAAACATCATGATATTCTTCACTTTCAAAAATATATAAACATAAATAATAAAATAATTCTTCACTATTTATTGCATATTCTGGAACATTCAATTTTACTAATATTTTATTTAAGAGATTTTGATAATTTTTTTTGTTTTGTTTCATTAGTTTCACCCATTAACCTTTCTAAATTTTCTACTATGCCATTTTTTCTTAATGTGATATCTCCATCAATATCCACTACATATAGACATCCTGCATTTTCTATTTTCAATATATATGAGCTTTTTTCTATAGTTCCATCACTTAAAACAATTTTTTTAGGTATGAATGTTATATCATCAACTGCATGTGTAATTGGAATACCTTCTTTATAACACTGACATCTATTTTTATCTTGTATAATGAAGATATTATTACAATAATCTACTACTTTATCAAAAGGTCCAATAATTAAAGTACTATTATCTTCAAGTAAATATTGCTTTTTACCATTTCCATATTTTACTTCAATACATATATATTTATCATATGTTCTAATTACTTCAAAATTATTTTGTCTTATTACCTTTTTACTAGATTTACTTACATAAATTGTTTCTTCTATATTTTTTGAATTACTAGAAAAATTACTTTGCTTGTTAATGTTTTGAACTTTATTAAGATTTACACAAACAAATTTCCCACCATCAATGAAATTATTTATCAACTTATTTTCAAAATTTAATTCATCTGTATCAGGTAATAATTTTATTTGATTATCTTGTTTTGTTTTTACGGGTACTAATTGAAAACTACTTTCAACGCTTGAAATTATTTCTTGTTTTTGATATAAAGATAATTGAAAATTTTCTTTACTAATTAGATTTGCATTTTTGATGCTAGGAAGTAGAAAGGCAGAATTTGGCAAATTACTTTCTAACATTAATGAATTAATACTATTTTTTATAAGAGGATGAATTGTTGATTTTTCTATATTCTTCAATAAAAAGTCAACCGTTAATTCAAATATATTTCCATTATAGTCTACTGCATACGTTTTACCTTCCCTAAAATATAATATATATCCTTCTAAACTAAAACTATCATAAATTAAAGAATTATCTATAGTAAATATAACTTCTGGATTACTAGTTAAATTTCTAACTAGTGAGAAATTTATTTCACTACACCAGGCACCATCCGCATAATTTTGTACTAAATATAAATTATTTGTTAATTTTTTTACTTTTCTTGGTATAATCATAAATTCATAATAATTTTCATTATATACTGATTTTGAGATTTTATATAATGATTCTATATAACCACTATAATGTTTTAAAAATATTAAATTCTTTACATCATCTATTATATTTATCTTTCCATACTCATCTTCTATTATAAGACTTGGTATTATATCTCCATCAATCTTATTGTATGCTATTGTAGATGAAGAACTCCAATCATATACATAATCAAATCTGCAATCAATAATTTCTGATTGACTATCTAAATCATATAGACCATATTTTTTATCAAAATTCATATCATATTTACAAACAACAATTATACTTGAATCATTATATTTTTTATTATTAGGTAAATCGCAATATTCATAATTTTCAGTACTGATAATCTTACTTCCTAATAATTCAAAATAGCATTTCTCATTACCCTTTGTACAATATATATATTTTTCATTAACTATTTTTACAATATCGTAACTCATATCATATAAATATTCTGGATAAACACCATTTAATAAATTATTGAATAATGAAATTAAGTTTTCAACGTTATCCTTTTTTACATAGTTTTCATATAATTTTTTAATAAAATCATATACTCTTTTATCTCTATCAACATTCATTGATAATTTAAGGGTATTACCATTCATATCTACAATACAAAATTTATCTTTATTTTCATTAACATCTTTTAAAACTATTAACTTTTGACAAATTATAAAATCTATCTCTTTTAATCCACTAAATATCTTATCTCCATTGAAGTTATAAATTGTACAGCCGTTTTTCTTTGTACAAATGATACTATCACAGTCATTACTTACATCTATATAATCTTGTTGTTTAAAAGTTAGTTTATCCTGATATTCACCACTACTATTCTTATGAGCTAAATGATAATTACCATTATCGAGATAAAATATAACCTCATTTCCATCTATTTTCTCTTTAGTTTCTAACATTACTTTTTTAGATTCATATATAGAATCTATTTCATTTTGAGGTATATCCTTGATATTGTTATATGCAGTCATTATACGTTGTATTTCATAAATGTATTTCTTATTATTAATGACACCATTTAGTATAGGTGCATATTCATCGCTATTTAATATATCAGTTAATGCTTCATCTATATTTTTATGCTTTCTTGGATTATATTTAAGTATTTCTAAATTTCTTTTTAACTCTTTGCTATCCATATTTTCCTCCCTTTGTAAGAAACCTTTATCTCTCACACATATAGTAATATACACTATAAGTTAACAAATGTCAATATATTTATAGTATTTTTTACTATAAGTTTTGAATTTAATAAAAAGGATTTTCATAAATATGGATTTTCTTATAAATATATACTAATTATGAAACAAATATTAATAAATGTTAAAAAAAAAAGGATTTCTCCTTAAATTTATCTTATTCTACTAGATTCCGTTTCTTCTGTTATTTCAACTCTTTCTGCATATTCATCACTACCATAATTTAGTTCACTATAACTATCAATTCTATCTTCTAATTCCTTTTCATAGTCAAGTATTTCTGGATGGATATCTGGTAATTCATCTTTATAATAACGTTTAGATTCAATATCTTCTTCTAGTTCATCATACTCTCTTTCTTTTTGTTTATTATTTTTTGACACTTCACTAAGTTTTAAATCCAAGAAATTAAGATATTTAATACTTGCTAGTCTCATTAAATAAATTTTAGATTTTTTTATATCTTCCAAATTATCTAAATCTAATTTAACTTTAAAACGATTTTCTATGGTTTTTTCTATTTCTTCCTGTAAATTTACTGAGGCAATTCTTTCTCTAGCAAATTTTATCAAATTTTCTCTATAAATTGGATCAATATAAGGATGCTTTTTTATTGAAGTTATATTTGTTAAAATATTATGATTCTTTTTTAGTTCCTCTTCTGTCATTAAAAAATATTCAATAATTTTATCTTTTTTATTGTATTTATTGGCAACGTCAAATGTAATATCACTATATAGCATTCCTCCATCTAATACAATTCCTTGTATTGAATGATTAGAAACTCCTTTTTCCATTTCCTCTTTAGTTCCAGCCACACAACTTATATCACAAGCCTTAATATTATTTAATTTAAGCAAAAACTGCATAGCATGTGTATAACCTTGACATACTACTAATTTCTTTATTAATGCATTATATGTACTGTTAGATCCCCCCTTAAATCCATTTTTTACTTCTACCTTTCCTTTACTATCCATTTGTTGAGCACTTGTAAAATCATAACTAATATTATCTAATATTAGTGAATGTATTATTGCATATTTTTCATAATCAGTATCGCCATCTTTTATATATTTATTATAATCATTAATCGCAGATTTAAGCATTCTTTCAACATCAAATATGGAATAATTTGTTTGAGCATCTCTTGCAGTTAAATTTCTTGTGCTTTCTGAAAATTTCATTTTAGATAATAATATATTTTTATTATTTTGTTCATACATTTCTTTATATTCTGGATAGTATAATAAGTCTATTTGTGCTATTCCATTTTCTTCTATAACTCTTTCTGCTAAATTTAATATTGAATTTACATCACTGTAACTTGAATTACCAAAAAAATCTAAAAATTTAAGATTCTTTAATTCATATAAACCAGAAATATTTTCTAAATTACTATTATTTGCTATATATAAACTTTGAAGATTTTTAAATTCTGATAAATCTATTTTTGAAACATTACTTTTAATTATGTGGAGATTTTTAACAAATGAATATTTATTTAAATATTCTTGATAATTTTGTTCTTCAAAATTAATTCTCTTCATAATTGCTTTATTACCCAAACAAATTTGTATCATATTTTCACTTATTTCAATATATATATTTTCAAGTTCACTTTCTAAAAAAGTAGTATTTTTATTATATACCTTTTTTAATTCTTCTGGTTCTGGTATATTATTTTCTCTTCTATATGTTTCAATTAATTGCCTTACAATTTTTCCTGTATCAAAATCTAAATTTATCATATAATCACATCCTTAGTTTTATTATATAACATTTTTTATTAATTTATATTTTTTTATTAAAATTAAAAGAATATATACAATTACTTTACATTCTATTTGTTAAAACTATTAATAAAAAGATATACAAAAAATGACTAATTATTTAGCCATTCTTTGATATTTTAATTCTCCCATTTTTGAAGTTGGAATAAATCCTGATTCTGCATTTATAACATCGGGTATTCTATTTACTATAGATGCACAAGTAAGTTCCACTGTACTTGGCTTATTAACTACAAATGTTGTATCTGGTTCACCATATATAGTCCATTCATTTTTATCAAAGTCTGTATCAGCATATACTTTACCAATACATTCACTCTCAATCACAATTCCTTCTTTTGTAGTTGTAGTAACTACCGCACTCATTCCTGTTGCCATACCTGCTTTAACTGTCATTCCAAGAGTTTCAGAATTAATATCTTCACTATGCGTTTGAGGAACACATTTTTGAGTTTGATTTACTACAGTAAGCCCTAATTTATCACACAACCAACCATTTGTGCTCCACATATAACTTGGTGAATATTCACCATTATCTATAAGTTTTTGTCTTTCTTCATCGCTCATACGATCAACACTTGCAACAGACGCATCAAACTCATCTAAAGTAAGTCCCGCACCATGCGCTTTGGCAAGTGCGATACCATAGTCTTCCACATTATAAGAAGAACTACCCTTTATTTTAGTAATATTATGAGTAGCTCCTGCTATTGTTGTAATTAAATTACCCCAAAATGCATCTTGATATCCACTACCAGTAATAGTACAATTATTTAATTTAGCTAACTTATCTATTTCATAAGTTACCTTAGGTGATGAATTAAATGGATAAAAAGCCTCCTCACAAGTAGTAATTGCATTTACTCCACATTTAGCACATGTAAGTAATACATCCTTTAAATCATTCATTAAACTCATTGTAGTTACAATTGCAATATTAGGTTTAGTTTGAGTAAGTAACTCTTCAAGTTCATCTATATGTTTAATTTCAACTCCTAAAGAGTCACAACCTATAACATTACTAACATCCTTACCAATAATATTTGGATTAATATCTACAGCTCCCACTAATTCATATCCATTATCCATAGCATATTTCATAGTATAAATAGACATTTTACCACAACCAATTTGAACAAATTTTACCTTCTCCATATATCCTCCATTTCTATTTAAAGTATATATGCTTTTTTTGTCTAATTCAATAGAATTTTAAGTTATTAAATGAAATTTAACATACTATTTACAAAAAAGCTATTATAAATTTTCATTCATAATAGCTTTTAATAATTAAACATTTCTACTATTAATTATATATGAAGTAAACCTTCCTCCACTTATTTTTAAAATTACACCGTCATTTAAAAGTTCATTTAATGCCCTTTCAATAGAGCCTGAACTAATATCTGGACATATTTCCGATATTTCTTTTTTTGTAATCTGCGCTATATTTTTTTCTATTATTATTCTTACTCGTTCTTTTACTGAAAGTTTTTTGTTTGTAACATACTCAACCCTATTAGAAAAATCTTTATAGGCCCTTAATATTATTCCTAAATAATATTCTACAAAAAAAACATAATTATTTTTATTTTCATGCCAATCAATAGAAGACTTTTTTAAAGTTTCATAATAACTTTCTTTAGAATTTTCAACTAATTTTTCTATACTTATATATTTACCTACAATATAACCATTCTTATAAAGCAATAATAATGTAAGTAATCTACTCATTCTACCGTTACCATCTAAAAAGGGATGAATAGATAAAAAATCAAGTATAAAAATAGGTATTAAAATTAATGGATCTATATTTTCGTTTAATATTTCTTTATTATATGATTCACATAATAATTCAAGTGCAGTTGGTGTCTCAAAAGCCGAAACTGGTTTAAATCTTATTTTTCTTTCTCCATCCACATTTTCTTCTATTATATTATCTGTTGATTTGTATTTTCCAGCACTTGATGATGGACTATATTTATATAAATTTTTATGCAATTGTAATATTATATTAGGATTTATAGAAATATTTTCATAATTTTCATGTATTAATTCTAAAACATCCCTATATCCTGCAATTTCTTCTTCATTTCTATTTTTAGGCTCCACCTTTTCATTAATTATTTGTTTAATTCTTTCATCAGTTGTTTGTATTCCCTCTATTTTGTTTGAATACTCTGAACTTTGAATTTTAGCAATATTTAATAAACTTGTAAGAATATCTTTTTTAGACTCTATATATAAAGTTTGTTTACCTTTATACTCATGAATTAAAGTTATTAATTTAACGATATTTGGTTCCAATAATTTTTTAGATTCTACTCCTAAATCATATCTTCTCATATTAATTCCTCCAATTGCAACATTTTATAACAATTTGTGGCAATTGTCAATAATTTGTGGCAATTAAAATTAAAAATTTTTAATTTTATATACATAGTATATGCAGTATACATTAATTTAATAAAATATTTATCTAAACCTTCTTACATAATTATAAATTTGATATCAATTATTCAATTATATATCTATTTTAATTTTTTTACTTTTTGATATGACTCATCATAGTCTTTTAATATTTCATTTATTTCTTCCTCTGCCATTTGAAGTGCCTCTAAGAGTGTCTCTGGCTTCTTTTCTTCATTTTGTATTTTTTCACAATCATTATTTATATTTTTATCTAATAAATCATCTTTCTTTTCAAGATTTTTTAACCCTAGAAAAACTGGGAAGGCTTTATTACCCTCTCTTACTGGTGTAATATATGTTGGTTCATACTCTGCCCTTCTTATTACTACTCTATCATCTCTTCTTTGAATGGGACTTGAACCTCCACCTAAATAAAATTTCAACATAAATTTTTTATTCTTAAAATTTCATTGTCCATTAAATAATATACCTTATCTATAACTTACTATTGTACATTTACCACTTTCATTATTGAATGTAGCACGCATTACTTGGTTATGTTTATCAACCCACATATAACTTACTGAACTAGTTGTTTTACTAGATAAAGTTCCCTCTACTCCTCCAACTTTTTCAACTAACTCTTCATAAGTGAATGAACCATTATTAAGCATTTCTTGAAGTTCTGATGATAATGGTAATTTTATATTATCATTTTTTATTGATTCTTTATCAATAGTTGCTTGTAAAATTGGACTTTCTCCAGCATATTTTAAAGTAATCCAATTTTTAGAATCTAATTTCCAAGTACGTTCTTCACTATACTCACTCTTAGTTCCTTCAAATCCTATAATATTATTAATTTCTTCTACAGAATTTGATGCTTCAAGTTGTTTTATACATTCTGTAACAACACAATTTCCTTTTACTTCTTCTTTTTTTTGTTCCTCTGCTTCATTATTAGTACTAGAACAACCAACTATACAACTAATAGTAAATAAACCAATAATTGAATTTGCAAAAATTTTCTTTAACTTCATATAAACTACTCCCTCTTATTATTAAATCTAACATTATAATTTAAACACAATGCTTATAACATTAATTATACTTATATACATTTTTTTGTCAATTTTTACTTCTTTATAGCTTTCTTTAATATATCTAACATATCAATCAAATAATATATAAAATGTTTATCAAGGCCCATTATATCTAAAGTAACTGTAAGTTCATCGTTTTTCATAGAAAATCTAAATTTGCGAGATAGAGATATTACATCTAAAAATAAAAGTTCTCCATCTATCCTTTTTGTTAAATCCTTTGGAAGTGTAATTGCAACAAAATTTTTAGTTTGATTAACTTTCTTAATAGATAAATTTTGCATTTCCTTTTCAAATAATTCTTCATACATATAAATAATTATATTATCATCAAGTACTCCAAATCTATCTTCTAATTCTTTTTTAGTTTCAATTAAACTTTCTTTAGAGTCAATTTTATTAATCTTCTGATGTATTTCTATTTTTAAATCTTCTTCTTTAGCATATTTATCATCAATAGTTGTTTCAACTTCAATTAATGGTTGAGTTTCACTAAAATCTTTTTCAAGTTTTATTCCCTTTAATTTGTTTACTTCATCATTTAACATATTTAAAAATAATTCTACTCCTACTGAATCTATAAATCCGGATTGTTCCTGCCCTAAAATGTCACCTGCACCTCTTATAGATAAATCTCTCATAGCAATACTAAAGCCACTACCAAGTTCTGTAAATTCTTTTATTACATTAAGCCTTTTCTTTGCCACATCAGATAAAGCCTTACCTTTATTATACATAAGATAAGAGTATGCAATTTTATTACTTCTACCAACCCTACCCCTTATTTGGTATAGTTGAGAAAGGCCATATCTGTCAGCATCTATTATAATTAATGTATTAACATTTGGTATATCTATACCAGTTTCTATAATAGTTGTACATAGTAAAACATCGTACTCTCTATTCATGAACTTATACATTACATTTTCAAGTTCATCTTTCCTCATTCTACCGTGTCCACATATAATTCTTGCCTCTGGAACTAAATTTTGAATTATTGTACGCTTTTCTTCCATTGTTGATATATCATTATAAAGTATAAATACCTGACCATCACGTGCGAGTTCTTTATATATTGCATCCTTTATTACATTATTGTTTTCTTCAAGTACATAAGTTTGTACAGGATATCTATCAACTGGAGGAGTTTCTATTAAAGATAAACTTCTAACTCCTGCAAGCGACATTTGAAGTGTTCTTGGTATAGGTGTTGCAGAAAGCGTTAAAACATCTATATTATTTTTATATGATTTAATCTTTTCTTTATGTTTAACACCGAATCTTTGTTCCTCATCTATTACAAGTAAACCAAGTCTTTTTGGAAGTATATCACTACTTAAAATTCTATGAGTTCCAATAATCAAATCAACTTTTCCCTCACTTATGTCCTTAATGATTTCATTTTGCTTTTTCTTTGGAACAAATCTATTTAATAGTTCTATCCTAATAGGAAATTCCTTAAATCTTTCTTTAGCATTATTATAGTGTTGCTGTGAGAGAATTGTTGTTGGGCATAAAAATAGTACTTGTTTATTGGACATAATAGCCTTAAATATTGCACGAAATGCAACCTCTGTTTTACCATATCCAACATCTCCGCAAAGTAATCTATCCATTGGGACTTTTTTCTCCATGTCTTTCTTTATTTCTTCAGTTACTTTTAATTGATCATTAGTCTCAGTATATGGAAACCCTTTTTCAAATTCTAATTGTTCCTCTGTATCCTTCTCAAAAGCATAACCAATTGCCATTTCTCTTTCAGAATAAAGTTTTAATAAATCACCTGCAATACTTTCTATTCTTTTCTTTATACGTAATCTAGTCTTTTGCCATTCAGTTCCACCTAACTTATTTATTTTAGGTTGAATTCCTTCATTCGATGAATACTTATTTATTAATTCTAATTTTTCAACTGGTATATATAGCTTATCATCACCATCATATTCAATAGTTATATAATCCTTCTTTAGCCCATTTTTAGTAAGAGTTCTAATACCTCTATAAATACCAATACCATTTTGTATATGAACTACATAATCTCCTACTTTTAATTTATTTATATCTCTAATTTTAGATCCCATTTTAAAATTAGACTTATATGCAATAGCATTATCTTTTTTATTAAATAATTCTTTTTCTGATACAACAACAAAATTATCAATTATATATCCCGAATTTATTCTTTTAACTATTAAATTTATTTTATTAGGTATTATTTCATTTATATTTGTTATAATTATATTTTTACTATTTAATTCAGTTTCTAATTTATTTACTTTATATCTATCAGCTAAACATAATATTACAGTTTTCCCATCCTTTATATATTCATTTAATCTTTTACTTATAAGTTCCATGCCACCTGTAAAATTTTCAAGTTCAAAAGATTTATATTTTATTTGTTTACTAGACTTAGTCTCATTATCAAAAGATACAAAATTTATTTCTTCATTTTTATATGAAATTTGTAATTCATGCATAAACTTAGTATTTTTATTTATATTATTAGAAGTCTTATAATCATCAATTTCTTCTTGTAATAATTTATAGTTTGAATTTATTTGGTCTCTTGTATCATAAATAATTATAGAATCTTTTAAATAATCTAATATTGATGATGGTGTTATATAATTTACTATTTCTCTTTGTTTTAACTCATCATCTAGTTCTTTATCCACTATAAATTCTGTTATAGGTGTGATTATTATATTATCTATAGTTTCTTTTGATATTTGAGTATCTACATCAAATATACTAATTCTTTCTACTTGATCACCCCAAAATTCTATTCTTATAGGGTCTTTATAATTTAATGGAAATATATCTATTATAAAGCCACGAACAGCTATTTCTCCTGTTTTATTTATAACAGATTCTCTTTTATATCCTATTTTATATAAGTTACTTACTAACTTATCTATTTCATATTCTTCATTTAATTTTATTTCGCAAAAGGAATCTTTATAATCACAAGGACTAGGTAAAAATCTTAAAAATCCCATTAAATTTGTTATAACTATTCTTTTTTCATCAAGTACTTTATTTAATGTATCTAATCTTGTTAACTTAAATTCTGGACTTATAGCAAGCGCCTCACTTGTTAAAAAATCATCCATTGGAAAAAAAGATACTTTATCTGTATAGTTTAATATTATTTGGTATAGTCTATTTGCCTCATATATAGATGAAGTTACACATAATATATTTTTATTTTCTTTTTCGTATTTTTTGTATATAAATAATCCCTTAAGTTCTGGAGTAAGTCCATATATTGAATCTCCATCTAAGTTATTAATAATATTATTTAAAAAATTCATAAGTATCTCCTTCCTAGCACCAAAATGATACATTTAGTATCATTAATGTTTTATCTAATCATATTATTATCATTACTTCTAATTGTTTGGTCTGGGAACATTTCTTTTATTGTTGGAACCATATATTCTATATTTTTTATAGTCCCGTATTCATCTGGACATAAAAATACATTTTCTTTATTTGATTGGCAAGATGATAATTTATTACTATACCATTCATAGGTAGCTTTTTCTGATTCTGTAAGATTTTTTCCATTTACTATTTCATAATATCTGGCAGTTATAAGTCCTTTCTCTAAAGCATCTTCTATTTTAAACATTGATTCTTTTTCATATTCTTCATTATCTTCCATTTTCTTTTTTAATATTACAAAATTAGAAAATGGACTCCAATGAGCTGATACATTTTGATTAGTTGAAATATAAAGAGCCTCAATATTTTTTACCCGATTTAATCTTCTTAATTGATATTCAATATCTATCATTCCACTTGCCGACAAGTCATCCATTAATTTTTGATATTCAGGATTATTTTGTAGTTTTACATTTAACTTATCATACTCTTCCTTTGATATTTCTTTTAAGTATAACTCATCATAAGTAAGTGTTACGAGTCCAAGTTCTTGTGCTCTAGAAAAATTAATATTTTGAATATATTCTTGCATTTTATCTTCATTGAAATATATTTTATCTATATGATTACCATCTAAATCGTATATATTCATGTCTTCTTTTATATTCTTTAAATTTATATTTTTATAAAGATTTGATATTAATTCTGTTATTCTTTCATGCTTATTTTCTTCATCTATTTTTTTAGGTGATTGTTTTAAATATGATATTAGTTCTTCTGCTTCACTTTCATTTAAATTATTTTTTATAATATTTACTAAATTAGTATCATCTCCACCAAATACTGTTTCCCATACCATTTTTGGCCCTATTACATCCATAAGTAATCTTGTATTACTTACAGGTTTTGGATAGCCAGCACCATCTGTATTAAAATATTCATGAGTTACAATCTCCGCTGTTGATTCAACTAAATACATATATTTATGATTGCCTGATTGTAACAAATGAACATATTCATGTTTAAAAACAGATTCACAATCAACGTCTTCCCTTATATGTATCACATTTGGTGTTAATTGACTGTAATATCCAATAGTATTCTCAGATGTCTTTCCTGTTTTATAATAATCTTTACTATAAATTTCAATATTTAAATTATTTAATCTATCTCTTATAACATATTCCATATTTGTGCCTTTATAATATTCAAATACGTCTTTTAATAATGTTTCATTGGTTGCTATTTCCTTCATTGATTGTGGTAAAGATGAGGAATTAATAAGTTCTATTGCTGCATTCATATCTATAGGTTCTAATTTAATACTTTGTTCCTCAGGGGTAGAATAAACTATATTTGGTTTATCTATATCTAATTCTTCAGTTTCATTTGATGTAGATTCAACAGTTGATACATCGCTTGAAATAGTAGATTCTGTATTTGAAATAGTAATTGATTCATTACTTGATTTTAAATTATCTATGATTTTTTTGTAAATAGGCGTACTAATAAATGTTCCAACAGATAATCCAATTAATATAGCTGGTAAAATAGACACAAATTTTTTAGATAATTTTACAACAGAATTATCTATCTTAAATTTTTTACCATCGCTATTATTGTTTTCACTATTTGAATTATTATATAAATTTAAATCCTCACCATTATTTTTATATAGCATCAAAAAATCTTCTACACCATTTTTTAAATAATGTTTTATATTATTTTCTCTATCTAAATAAACTTTATAATCTAAATATTCTTCTATATAAATACAATTTTCATGAACTCTTAATAAATTATATATTTTGCTTATTATATTTTTAGATATTGGTTTCACATTACTATTTTGTATACTAAACCCATAATAAATTAGATTATTATTATCTTTTTTCAAATATATATATTCATCTTCTTTTGTTATTGTATTTTCTATTATAGCACTTAACATAATATTTCTCCCTAGTTATATTTATTCATTACATTATCAAATGGTAATTTAAGATAATCTTCAATTATATTTGGCATTTTATCTATAATTTTATTAATTAAATTAATCTCTTCACTATTAAATTTACCTAATACATAATCTTTAGTATCTATTGCTTTATTGTTAGATATTCCTATTTTGATTCTTTTATATTCTTTAGTAGATAAATGAAGTTCTATATTCTTAAGCCCATTATGTCCACCACTTGATCCCTTGAAACGCAATCTAAATGTTCCAATATTAGTATCTAAATCATCACATATTACAAGAATATCACTAATATCTATCTTATAAAATTTAACAAAATCTCTTATAACTTCTCCAGATAAATTCATATATTTTTGAGGTTTTAATAATATAACCTTTTCACCGTTATAATTGAATTCAGTATATAAACCGCTAAATTTATTTGAATTTAAATTTAAACTAAAATATTCTAATAATTTATCTATACACATAAAACCTACATTATGTCTAGTATTGTTATATTCTCTACCGGGATTTCCCAAGCCTACTATTAATTTCAATTTATCACTTCTTTTCTATTAATTTATATGGGTTTAAAATTATTTCCCAAAATATTTCCCACACTATTTTTCTATACTGTGGTATAT
This sequence comes from uncultured Bacilli bacterium, assembly GCA_910584085.1. Lineage (GTDB taxonomy): Bacteria > Bacillota_I > Bacilli_A > RF39 > UBA660 > UMGS1613. The sequence continues at coordinate 24,412 of CAJTZY010000016.1, forward strand.
ATCGTAAACTTCACTTTTCTTCATACCACGTTCTTTTGCAACTATCTTTATAGCGTCCATAGAACTTTTCCCGTCACTCATATAAAGATTTACATGTTCTTCAATAGTTAAATTTTTATATTCAACCATAGACTTATTTCCTTCAACAACAAGTACAAGTTCACCTTTATATTCATTATTTTGATTAATTAATTCTTCTATTGTTCCTCTATATATTTCTTCATATTTTTTAGTTATTTCCCGAGAAATAGACATTTTTCGATTATTTCCCAAAATATTTCCCAAATCCTTTAATGTTTTATTTATTCTATGTGGCGCTTCATATATAATTAAAGTTGCGTCTATATTTTTCAAATATTCTAACTCTTTAACTCTAGCACTATCTTTACTATTTAAAAAACCGTGATAATAAAAAGGCATAGGAGTTATTCCAGATGAGGTAAGAGCGGGAATTAAAGCTGTCGCACCTGGTAAGCTTACTACATTATAACCCTCTTCTATTGCAAAATGTGCAAGTTCATACCCCGGATCACTTATTATAGGGGTCCCTCTATCACTAACAAGTCCAACATTATTTCCATTATCTAAATATTCAAGTAATTTCTGTTTGTTATTTGATTCATTATATTTATGACTAGAAATAAGTTTTTTATTTATATCATAATATTTTAAAAGTTGTCCAGTTACTCTAGTATCTTCACAAAATACTATATCTACCATCTTTAATGTATTAAGTGCACGAACTGTTATATCTTCCATATTTCCTATTGGAGTTGGAATAAGATATAAAGTTGGAGTATTATCATAACTTTTTTGAGACATATTATCACCCCTATTCAAAATATTTTTTTACTGTATCTGTATATTCTCCATTATTTAAGTGAGTATATATTGGAGGTAGAATTTTTAATCCTGGATTACCATTTTTACTACCTTCAATGAGCATTATATTTGCTTCCATATTTTCTTTTGGATATATGAATTGAACTTTTTTTGGTTCAATATTATTTCTTTTCATTTCTTCTACTACCTCAACAAATCTTTCTGGTCTATGAACAATAGCAATAAATCCATTATTTTTAAGTAATTTTTTTGCAATAGTAAAAAGCTCAGATAAATTTAATTTTACTTCATGTCTTGCTATTGTTTTATAATCATTCTTATTTATATTAGAAGTTTCCAAATATTTAAAAAATGGTGGATTACAAGTGATTATATCAAAAGAATCTGTTTCTATTTTTTTATAATAATTATTGATATCATCATTTATTATTATAATTTGATTCCCTTTATTATTTATTTTTACTGATTCCTGCGCAAGGTCAAAAACTTTCTTTTGTATTTCTACACCAGTTATTTTTGCATTCGTTTTTGTAGATAAAATAAGAGGTATAGGTGCATTCCCACAACCTATATCTAATATATTAGTTATTTTTTTATTAATAGTTACAAAGTTTGGAAGTAATACTGAATCTAATGAAAAGTTAAACATTTCATTATCTTGCACTATTTTTAAATCTTTATATCCAAGTAAATAATTAGTTACTTTCATTTAAATCAACTTCCACAATTCCTTTTTCTTTAACATTAACCCTATATGTTTGTTTTAATGGGTCAACACTAATTACTTTTCCTTCTCCAGACTCAGTAACTATCATTTTACCTACTTTAGGAAGATTTTTAGATAATTCTTTATAACATTCATCTTCATATTTTAGACAACATAAAAGTCTTCCACATACACCATTTATTTTAGTTGGATTAAGTGCAATATTTTGATTTTTTGCCATATTTATAGATACTGAATCAAAATCGCATAAAAATTTAGAACAGCAAAGTTCTCTACCACAGGAACCATATCCTCCAACTTCTTTTGCTTTATCCCTGACACCAACTTGTCTAAGTTCTATCCTAGTTTTATAAATATTTGCCAAATCTTTCGCAAGTTTTCTAAAATCAACGCGATTGTCCGCTAAAAAAGTAAATAACAATTGACTTCTATCAAATGTATAATTAGCAGATAATACCATCATATTTAAATTATATTTTTCAACTAATTCTTTACATTTTTTTAATGCATATCTTGATGATTCGATATTTTTTTCATTTTTTTCCTTGTCATTCTTAGAGGCAATATGTACTACCTCGTTAAGAACAGTTTTTATTTTTGATGATTCTATATTTGTATTTTCTAACTCAACTGTACCAAATTGCAATCCTCTTTCTGTCTTTACTATAACATTTTGGCCTTTTTTCAATTTTAATCCATTTGGAGAAAAATAATAAATTTTACTGTTTTTATTGAGCATTATACCTACTATTTCTATCATGAATTCTCACATCTTTCTAATTCTATTATTAACTTGTCCATTAGTAAATTACTATTTATATTAAATTTAATTTTTTCTCTTAAATCCATTATAACATTTATTTTACTAGTTATTTTGTCTAAATTATTTTTTTCATCTATTATTTTTAAATCATTTACATAATCAGTAAATATTTCTATACTTCTGCTTAATTTAATATTTAAAATTTCTTTATAAAACAACAACATAATAGTAAAAGCACTATATATATCATCCTTTTCCTTAAAGTTATCATTCCATAATTTATTTATATATATTAAAGTATTTGCTTTATTATCTTCATAATATTTTATAAATTCTATTACTTTATCTAATTTTGTTTTGTTATTTTCATCAGATATATAATTTTGAATATCCTCTTTATTATTATTTATATAATGTGAAATTTTTTCAAATGTAGATAAATTGCCTAAATCTAATTTATTTTTAAGAGATAAAACCTGACATCTAGATACTATTGTACTTAAAAGTTGATATATATTTTCTGTAAGTAATATTGCAATTATACCATCCTCTGGTTCTTCTAAAAATTTTAATAATGAATTTGATGAGGCAACATTTAACTTTTCAGCTTTATTTATTATATAAACTTTTTTATTTCCCAAAACTGATTTTTTAGAAAAGCCTAATTGTAATTCTTCTAATTGTGATTTTTTTATCCACTGTCCTTCTGGATCTATTATTTTAAGTTCAATAAATTCATTTTTATCTATATTTTCACATTGGTGACAATTAATACAATTTAATGCATTACTATAATTATTAGGGCATAGTAAATATTTTGCAAATGATATTGCTAAATTAAGTGCTTTTGGATAGCCATTAGTTTCTATTAAATAAGCATGTGAATACCTATTATTTTTTACTGAATTAATCAATGTTTTATAAACTATTTCTTGTTCCAAACTAAAATCATCTAACATACTACTTACCTCCTTTAATAAATTAAAACCATTATAAATATAAGGCTTAATAATGCAGGAACACCAAGTAATGAAAGTGCTCCTACTGTAAATACATTTATTGGTATTATTAATCCTATAGGTTGTACCAATAAATTATATCCATATAGTAAAAAAGAACTAATTATAATTCGTTTAATTATTTTAAACATAAGTTTTAACATATTGTCCACCCATTTCATATTATGTTTTAAATAATTATTTATGAATTTTTATTAGTTGATATATCCATTCTATTTTCTAAAGCCATTTCTAATGTTAATGAATCTACATAATCTATTTCTGCTCCTATTGGTATACCATGAGCTATTTTAGAGATTTTAACATCTGTTGCTTCTAATAATTTAGATATATAAAGTGATGTTGTTTCTCCTTCTACACTTGGTTTAAGAGCTAATATTATTTCTTTTATTTCATCTTTTTTTACTCTCTCTATTAAACTAGAAAGATTTATATCCTCTGGATTTATACCATCTATTGGTGAGATTAATCCATCTAATACATGATAGTATCCATCAAAAATATTTAACTTTTCAAATAAAATAACATTTTTGGGTTCTTCTACTACACATAAAATACTTTTATTTCTACTATTATCTTTACAAATTTCACAAAGTTCTGATTCACTTAAATTATTGCATTTCTCACAACGTCTTATTTTGTTTTTTGAATCCCTAAGTGAATTTGAAAATAAATCTATTATTTCTGAATCAATATCTAAAATTGATAGTGCGAGGCGTTCTGCAGTTTTCTCACCAATTCCAGGTAATTTTTTAAAACATTCTATCAAATTTAAAATTGTACTTGGATATTTCATTAAAACAATCCTGGCATTCCTTTAGTATATGCACCCATCTTAGATTCAGTTTCTTTATCTACTTGTTTAAATGCATCATTTATAGCTACCACTATCATATCTTGTAGTAATTCTATATCATCCTTATCTAATTCATCTGCATTTATTTTTAAATCCATTAATTCTTTCTTACCATTTACAGTTGCTATTACAAGAGAAGATTTTCCTACAAATTCCATAGAATTAATTTTTTCCTGTGTCTCCATCATTTCTTTTTGTAATTTTTGTGCTTGCTTAAGCATTGCTTGCATATTCATGACTTTTCCCTCTTTCTAATTATATACAATCATATCTTCAAAGATTTCTTCTATTTCATTGACCTTTGAAGTATTATTTGTATCACTATTTTTTAATTCATATATATCTTCTAAAGAAATAGACTCTTCTGCATATTGATACATATTTGTCTTTAATTTCATATTTTTATTAAATTCAACTTTTATTGGTTCCCATTCTTCTTCAAAAACGGCTATAGGTTTGTACTGTTCATTAAATACTTTCATCATAACTTTTTCTATATCTATCAATGATAAATTAAAATATTCTTCCAAATTTTTTGTTTTATACACAAATATTAAATTTTTATCACCCTTAGCCTTTAATTCCCCATCTAAAACCAATGAAACTATTGGACTATAATCCGGATCCATTAAAAGTTCTTTAATATTTTCTAATTCTTCTTTAAATGTAATTAATTCTTTTTTATCAAATTTTGATAACGTATTGATAATTCTTAATTGTTTCAAATCATTTATTTTATTTTTAATACCTTCATTTATTTCTTTTTTCTCTACTGTTTTTTCTACCTTAATTTTTTTCTTTTCTTCTAAAATTTTAGGTTCCTCTATTTTTTCCACAATAACTTTTTTATCCTTTATTAATTCTATTATTTTTATTATTGCTAATTCAAATATTAATCTTATGTTATTATTATTTTTACTTGTCTTTATTGAATCAAGTAAGATATCAATTGACTTATATATTTGTTCCTCATTTATTAAATTACATGTCTTAGCATACATTTGTTTTTCTTCTTCACTTTTAAAATAGTCAGAACTATTATAATATATTAAAGTATTCTTTAAATAGTCAATTATAGTTTCTAAAATTTTAGTTAAATTTTTTCCATCCTCATCATATTGTTCTATTAAATCAAATACATTATTCAATTCATTATTAAATAATTTTGTTAATAAATTATTTATTTCTACATTAGTTATCGTGCCATATACATCATGTACATCACTTACTGTTATTTGCTTGGTTGTATAAGATGTTAACTGATCAAGTAAACTTAGTGAATCTCTCATCCCACCATCCGATAATTTTGCTATTAATTCTAATGCTTCAGATTCTATAGAAATATTTTCTTCTTTGCATATATAATTTAATCTCTTACTTATTTCATTTATATTGATTTTTTTAAAATCATACCTTTGACATCTAGATAATATAGTTGATGGTATTTTATGTGGTTCTGTCGTAGCAAGTATAAATATAATATGTTTTGGAGGTTCTTCTAATGTTTTTAAAAGAGCATTAAATGCTGCCGTTGTTAACATATGTACCTCATCTATTATATAAACTTTATATTTACCAAATGATGGTACTAAGCTTACTTTATCACGAAGTTCACGTATCTCATCTACACCATTATTTGAAGCAGCATCTATTTCAATTATATCAGTATTTTGTTTTTGATTTATTTGTGTACAACTTACACATTTATTACAAGGTGTTATATTATCCAATGCTTCACAATTAACTATCTTAGCTAATATTTTAGCAATACTTGTTTTCCCTGTTCCTCTAGGACCAGTAAAAAGATAAGCATGCGTTATTTTATTATTCAATATACTATTAGTTAATGTTTTAATTATTACTTTTTGACCAACTACATCATCAAATGTCTTTGGTCTATATTTTCTATATAAAGCTTGATACATATTTCACCTCAAATCATAATAATATTATACACTTTAAACCTCAAAAAAAAAAGACACTTACCTTCTTTTTTTAAAAAATAATTGTACCATTTTTTTACACTTTTCTGCACTTATTTGGGAAATAATCTTAATATTTTTTAAATTACTTGTATAACCATAATTTTCATTTTTTACTCCATACACTATTTTTTTTATTCTAGATTGTTCTATTGCTCCACAACACATCATACATGGTTCCATTGTTACATATATTACACAATCATCTAATCGCCAATTATGGAGTTTTTTGCATGCCTTTGATATAGCTAATATTTCTGCATGATTAATAACATTATTTTTATTTTCTTTTTTATTATATGCCTTAGATATTATTCTATTATTTTTTACAATTACAGCCCCTACTGGAACCTCATTATGCTTTAATGCTTTTTTTGCCTCATTGAGTGCAACTGACATATAATATTCATTCATTTTTATACCTCCAATATTTCACGTGAAACATATATAATTTTGAATAGTTATGCACATATTTTTGTTAGTATTATGTTATACACAATTTTTTGTTAATATCATGTTTTAAGTATATGCAAGTTTTAATTTAATATCTATTTTATTAGTAATATACCTACTTATAAATATATTCATTTTATTAATCTTACTCCATGTTTCACGTGAAACATGATTAACATATTCAAAGTAAATATGAAGTTTAATTAAACATTTACCTAACTATTAATTTATTTATTTATAAATATACTTGTTTTATCATTTTATTCTATGTTTCACGTGAAACATGGT
>CAJTZY010000017.1 GCA_910584085.1 uncultured Bacilli bacterium
AGTAACATTGGTGGAATGGGAATGCCAAGTAATCCAGGTATAAGCGGAAGTAATACTGGAAGTATGGTTGTACATACATCAAGTAACATTGGTGGAATGGGAATACCAAGTAATCCAGGTATAAGCGGAAGTAATACTGGTGGAATAATTTCAAATTCAAATGTAAGTAGTATTACAAGACCAAATACACCAACATTATCTACAAGTAGTAATACAACTAGCGGTTATACCTCTAGTAATATGAATAGCATAATAGGTTCAAATACTTCATCAAAACCAGCATCAAGTAATACAAGTTCTACAACTAGTGGTTATACTTCTAGTAACATAAATAGCATGATGGGTTCAAATATACCAAAGGCATCAGTAATAAGTAATGTAAGTTCCTCAGCAACTACTCATACATCAAGTAATGTTAGTGGTATGTCTACATCAAGTACATTGGGTTCTGGAAGTTCACGAAATAATTTTAATAGTAGTAATTTAAATAGTATGATTGATAGCATAACTTCAACTGTGATTCCAACAACAGGAGTATCAAGTTCTATTAATACAGCAAATTTGACAGGAAGCTTCAGTAATTCATCTATATATACAGGTGGAGGAATGAATATAACAGGATTAACAAGTTATTCTAATACAGTAAGTACAGGTTATGCATCAGGTGTGACAAGTAATGCACCAAGATCAGCAGGATATACACCAACAACTATGAGTAATAGTTCAAGTTATAGACCAAGTACTGCAAGTAATACAGTATCTAGACCAATGGGAAGTGCACCTACAAGTACAACGTCAAGTAATACATCAAGACCAACAGGATATACACCAACAACTATGAGTAATAGTTCAGGTTATAGACCAATTGCTACAAGTAATACAGTATCTAGACCAATGGGAAGTACACCTACAAGTACAACGTCAAGTAATGCATCAAGACCAACAGGATACACACCAACAACTATGAGTAATAGTTCAAGTTATAGACCAAGTACTACAGGTGGTACAGTATCAAGAACATCAGGAAGTTCATCTACAAGTACAATGTCAAGTAATACATCAAGACCAACAATTGGAAGTTATACAACCCAAGCAAGCAATGCATCAAGTTATTATAGACCAACGGGAAGTAATACACGAAGATAATAAAATATAAAGAATAAAGAGGTGACTCATGTTAGTATCGTTAATAAAGCCCAAAAAAATTAGGAGTATCACTTTACCCAGTAAATTTTATGGAGTTTACTGGGTAATGGATCCTATAGAAAATGGTGAAGAAAATTCTTTAATTAGCATAGAAGCCGAAAATGGTAATTGGAAATTAAACAGTAACAATGAAGTGGTTATTGTAGAAAATAAATTAGAGGTTCAATTTAAATATTTAGAATATTATAAATTTTACCAACTTTATAATAAAAAGAATAAACAATCATATATCTTATATTGTTCTCCAGTTTATGATGAAACATATGAAAATTACAATATGAATAGTAATGATCTTCTGATAGGTAGAAATGCAAAGTGCGATATAGCAATTTCAAATAGCGCTATTATAGATGTTCATGCAAAATTAATATTTGTAAATAATCAATTTGTTATTTATGATAATAATAGTCAAACAGGAGTTTATGTAAATAATGATAGAGTAATTAATAGTAAAGTTTTGAATTCTGGGGATATGATTTTTATATGTGGTGTAAGAATAATACCAATAATTGAAAATGATAAAAAAATTCTTTTTATAAATAACCCAAATAATGAAGTTAAAACTAATTTTATGAAACTTACTAAAGTTGAAGATGTACCTATTTCAAGGCAAATAAGTAATGTTACTGATGAAGATGCTGTTATTTATAGTGACAGTGACTATTTCCATAAAAGACCTAGATTTAGGGAAATAGCTGAATCATTAAACATTAGTGTAGATGCTCCACCTCAAAAGGCTAAACCATCGGATATGCCAGCAATTTTAACTGTAGGACCTATGATAACAAGTTCAGCCATATCACTAATTTATGCATATATGACAGTATCAAATTTAGTTAGAAATGGACAAAGTTTGCTTTCATCTTGGCCTACATTTGCTGTATGTATATTGTCGCTTATGGCAACACTTATATGGCCATTTATAATTAGAAGATATTCAAAACATAAAAATAGGAAAATAGAAAAAAATAGAGTACAAAAGTATAATGAATATATAAAAAGTATTATGGATACTATAACTGAAAACGCCAATATACAAAAGAGAATATTAATTTCTAATTTTCCATCTTTAGAAGACTGTAAAAAATGTATAGAAGCTAGGGAAATAAATTTTTGGAATCGTAAGGTAGAAGATGATGATTTCTTAGACATAAATTTAGGAATAGGTGATATTCCTATGCAAATAAATATAAATGTTCCTGAAATACATTTTTCTCTTGAAAAGGATGAATTATTAGAGAAAATAGCTAAAATGAGATATCAACTTCCTACATTAAACGAAGTACCTATAGTATATAATTTCTTTGATAAAAAACTTACTGCTTCAATTGGAAATTATGAATTAAATAAATTATTTATTGATAGAATTATATTTCAGTTAATGACATTCCACAGCTATGATGATTTAAAAATAGTATTATTAACTAATGAAATAAGAGATAAAGAGAAAAGATGGGAATATATTAAAGTTTTACCACATTCATGGAATAATGAGAGAAGCATACGTTTTTATGGGGTAAATAAAGATGATATACGTGAAATATGCTACTATTTAGATGGTGAACTTACAAAAAGAATAAATAATAAAAATAACACAAAAAAGAGTTCAAAAGCACCTTTCTACTTAATAATATCTGATAGTTATAAAACAATTAGAAATTTTGATTTTATTAAAAAAATAATAAATCTTGATGATAATTTAGGTTTTGGATTACTTACTATGGAAGAAAGAGTATTCAATGTTCCAGCAGAATGTAGTACATTTATAAATGTAAATAGCAAAAATTCAGAGATATTTCAAAATAATTTAAATGCAAAAGTACAAAAATTTAATATAGATTTTAATACACAAATTGATATGTATAAATATAGCAAGTTACTTGCAAATATTCCACTTGAATTTAATAGCGTTGAAGGTGACTTAGTATCTAAAATAGGATTCTTAGAGTTATACGATGCTGGAAAAATAGAGCAATTAAACGTTTTAAACAGATGGAAAAATTCTAATACAACACTTTCTTTGCAGGCCTTAATTGGTCTTGGAAAAGGTGGAGAAAAAATATATTTAGATTTACATGAGAAGTATCACGGACCTCATGGATTAATAGCGGGTATGACTGGTAGTGGTAAAAGTGAATTTATTGCAACTTATATTTTATCCCTAGCGATTAATTATGACCCAAGAGATGTACAATTTATACTGATAGATTATAAAGGTGGGGGACTTGCAGGTATATTTGAGAATAAGATGACTGGATTAAAGTTACCACATTTAATAGGTACTATCACAAACTTAGATGAAAATGAAATAAAAAGATCACTTGCTTCTATAGATAGCGAACTTAAAAGAAGACAAAAAATATTCAGCGCTGTCCGCGAAAAATTAGGTGATAGTGTTGTTGATATATATAAGTATCAACAATTATATAAAGATGGCATAATAGAAGAACCAATTTCGCATTTATTTATTATATGTGATGAGTTTGCAGAACTTAAATTACAACAACCAGAATTCTTACAACAATTAATTAGTATATCTAGAATTGGTAGAAGTCTTGGAATTCACTTAATTTTGGCAACTCAAAAGCCATCAGGAATAGTAGATAACCAAATATGGAGTAATTCTAAATTTAGAGTGTGCTTAAGAGTTCAAGAAAAGTCCGACAGTACTGAAGTTATAAAATGTCCTGATGCGGCTTACCTAAAAAACGCAGGTAGATTTTACTTACAAGTAGGATATGACGAAGTATTCCTACTAGGACAAGCGGCATGGGCAGGATGTAGATATATACCTGTTGAAAAAATAAAAAAGAAAATTGATACTAATGTTGAATTTGTAAACGATATTGGTTTTGGTATTAAAAAGGCCGATACAACATTAATCCTTGATTCAGAAATAAATTATGGAGAAGAAATAAAAAATATAATTTCGCATTTAAGTACACTTGCTAAAGAGGAAAATATATATAATAAAAATCTTTGGTTAAATAAAATACCAGATTATATAAATATTGATGAATTAAAACAAAAATATAATTTTATAAAGGAAGAATACTGTGTAAATATACCAGTAGGAGAATATGATATTCCTTCACATCAATCACAAGCCCTTTTAACAGTACCTTTTAATACTGAAGGGAATATGATATTATATGGTGCAGCAGGTAGTGGTAAAGAAAACTTTATAACCACTTTACTATATTCATCAGCTACTTCATATACTCCGCTTGAAGTAATATATTACATATTAGATTTTGGAACACAATCACTAAAAGTATTTAATGGAATACCGCATATAGGTGATATAATTTCTATGGATGATTCAGAAAAAATAAAAAATTTATTTAAAATGTTATTTTTTATGATTGATGAAAGAAAAGAAATGTTTGCAAACTATAACGGAGATTATAATGTATTTTGTAAAAATAGTGAAGAAAAAGTACCTAGAGTAATAGTAATAATAAATAATTACGATTCCTATTCTGAAATGTATCCAATGTTTGAAGAGACTTTATCGCAGCTTACCCGTGAAGGTGTAAATTTTGGTATAAATTTTGTAATAACAGCAATAGATCCAAATAGTGTAAGATTTAAGCTTAAACAAAATTTTAAAATGATTTATGTTTTACAACAAAATAACGAAATGGATTACTCTAATATACTAGGAAATATTAATAAAAATTATCCATCTAAAATATTTGGTAGAGGAATTGTTAAATTTGATGATGTGTATGAATTTCAAACCGCTAGTGTTTCTAGTAGGGATAAAATATTTGAATTTATTGAAAGTATAAAACCAAGTATTATTGATAGAAATAATATTAAGGCCATAAATATTCCAGTTTTACCTAAAATTGTAACACGAGATAATATTAATAATAATTTAACACAGGATGGAAGCGTAGTAATAGGTATAGAAAGAGATAATTTAAATATAGTAAAATATGACTTTAAAAATAACTATACAAATATGATATTATCATATGATATAAGTAATATTGAACATTTCTTAAATCCATTACTCGCACAAATAACTACGATTAATTACTTTGATACAATTGTTATAAATTGTAATAAAACTAATATAGAAAAAGGTAAATTCTTATATTATGAACAAAATTTTGATGAAATTTTTACACGCTTAGAAAATTTTGTATCATATAATAATGCCATTTTAACCCAAAACGGATTTGATAAATCAAAGATACCACCGCTTAAGCCTAAATTATGTTTTATTATAGGATTTGATTCATTTAAAAATAAATTAAATAATAATAATAAAAATAAATTATCCTTATTATTTGAAAAGGGAAAAGACTTAGATTTAATTAATTTTGTTATTATAGATAATGTGGATAAATTTAAGAAATATGAATTTGAATCATGGTATAAGACAGTTATAAATAATACAAAGGGAATATTTATCGGAAATGGTTTAACTGATCAAATGACGATAAAAATAACAAAGAATGATAGGGCGTTTAGAGAAGATATACCTGATAACTTCTGTTATGTTGTTAATTTAGGTAGACCAGTTTTAGTTAAATATGTAGAAGTATTTAATAATAATGATATTTAATATTTGAGGTGTAATATGATAGATGTAATAATTCCAGCATATAATTCACATAAAACAATTGAACAGACATTATTTTCAATTGTTTATCAAGATATTGCTGATAAAGTTAATGTGTATATAGTAGATGATGCATCAACACATGGTTATAAAGAAATTGTAGATTACTTTTCCAACTTTATAAAGATTAAAGAGTTAAGGTTAGAAAAAAATAGTGGCCCAGGTGTGGCAAGACAATATGGAATAGATAGTTCAAACAGTAAATATATAGTATTTATTGATAGTGATGATGTATTTTCAGATCCTTTATCAATTTTAAATCTATATTCTGAAATAGAAAATGAAAATTGTGATGTAGTTATAAGTAATTTTGATGAAGAGTCAGAAGATGAATTTATTACTCGCAGTAATGATACAATTTGGCTTCATGGAAAAATATATAGAAGAGAATATTTAGAAAAAGAAAAAATTAGATTTAATAATAGTAGGGCAAATGAAGACAATGGATTTAACCAAATGATATTTTTGGGAAATGCTAAAATAAAATATATAGATAAAAAGACCTATATATGGAGAAATAATACCAGTTCAATAACAAGAAAAAATGATAGAGAATATAATTTGAAAGGATTATCAGGTTATATTTATAATATTAATTATGCATTACTTCATGCAGAAAAAAATAAATATCATAAAGAAAAAATTGGCAAATTAGCATTTTCTGCATTAATTTCTATGTATCACTATTATTTGCAATTTCAAGATTCAATAAGTGATTTAATACCAAAATGTAAAGTAACCAAAAGAATATCAGATTCTAATCCATTATCAGATGATGATAAATTGGATATAATAGAATCTCAATATAATACTACAATAAATTTCGATAATAGAAAATTTCTGTTAAATCCTATTTTAACAATTAATGACTTTTTTTATATGATAGATAATACGGAGGAAGTATGATTGATGTAATAATTCCAGCATATAATGCACACGATACAATTATAAAAACATTGTCTAGTATTGCACTTCAAAATATAAAAGATAAATTTAATGTATATATAGTAGATGATTGTTCTATTGTAGGTTATGATAAAGAGGTAAAACTATTTAAAGATAAGCTAAATATTAAGTTATTAAAAATGAAAAAAAACAATGGTCCAGGTTTATCTAGACAATTTGCAATAGATAATTCAGATGGAAAATATATAATTTTTATAGATGCTGATGATTTATTTGTTGATTGCTATTCAGTAGAAAATTTATATAAATCAATTATATCTGATAATTATGATATGGCAGTTGGAATTATGATTGATGAAACTTTAGATGGTTATTATGAATGGTCAAATCACCAAGGTAATTTACATGGTAAAATGTATAAGAGAGAATTTTTGAAAAAGCATAATATAAGATTTAACTCTTCAAAAAGTAGTGAAGATAACGGATTTAATAAGGTTGTACTACTTTCTAATCCAAATATTGTATATTCTAATAGTTATGCATATTTATATAGAAATAATAAAAATTCTATTACCCAAAATGATTCATTAAATTATTCATTTTATAGCACAGAATGGTTTATATATAATATGGTATGGGCTGCGAGTCAGGCCGAAGAGAAAAATTTAAATGAAAAAGATATTGCTATACATATTGAACACTCATATATATATGTATATTATACCTATTTAAATAATTTTTATAGGGATGATGCTAATTTAATTTTAAAATGGTCTAAATCAATTCATGAATATTATTTAAAATATAATAGATTATTAACAGAACAAGAAAAATATGACTTATATAGTGAATATCAATATTTTGATATTCCAAAAATTTCATTTAATGAGTTTTTGAATCGAGTAGAACTGTATAATTTTAAACATTGATGTTGACAAAATAAATGAAGATGGTGAATAAGGGAATAACAAAAGTTATTTTATCTACATTTGATGAAAAAAGAGTTAATTAGTAAAAAATTTTTATAATTTAAATATAAGCGGAATAGGAATATTCTGCTTTTATATATGTTTATATAACATATAATTGGTAAAATAGTGTTTAATTTGTTTTATAACAATAATAATTTACTTTTTAAAAGATTTAATATATAATTAAGTTTGTGGTGATAATATGAATGATTTAGTTTTAATAAAATATGGAGAATTAACAACTAAAAAGGCAAATAGAAATACATTTATTAAACTACTTGCAAATAATATAAAAAACATATTAAAAGATATTCAGTTTAATATTAAATTTGATAGAGTTAGAATGTATATTGAATGTAATGATTCAAAAATTGTAATTGAAAAATTACAAAAAGTATTTGGAATACATGGTATTGTTAAAGTAAGTCGAGTAAATACTAATATTGATGATATAAAAGCTAAAGTATTAGAATTATTAAAGAAAGAAACATTTAAAACATTTAAAATAAATACTAAAAGAGCAGATAAATCATTTGAAATACATAGTATGGAATTTAATAATATAATAGGTGGATATGTTTTAAAAAATACTAATTCTAAAGTAGATGTACATAATCCTGATATACTTGTAACTATAGAAATAAGACCTGAAGGGACTTTTATATATACAAGTGTTATAAAAGGAATTGGTGGATATCCAGTAGGAATCCAAGGTAAGGGAATGCTTATGCTAAGTGGAGGAATAGATTCCCCAGTTGCTGGATATTTATCACTTAAAAGAGGTGTAGATTTAGAATGTTTATACTTTGAATCACCTCCACATACAAGTATTGAGGCAAAAAACAAGGTTATAAAACTTGCTAGCATTATTAATGAATATTCAGGAAATATAAAAGTTAATGTAGTTCCATTTACTAAGCTTCAAGAAGCAATTTATAAAAATGTTCCAAATAGTTATGTAATAACTATTATGAGAAGAATGATGTATAGAATTGCAGAAAAAGTAGCCTTAAAACATAACTGTAAAGTTATAATTAATGGAGAATCAATAGGTCAAGTTGCTAGTCAAACATTAACAAGTATTGGCGTTATTAATAGTGTAACCAGTTTTCCAGTAATTAGACCTGTTGCATGTATGGATAAACTTGAAATAATAGAAATATCAAAAAAAATAAATACATATGAAACAAGTATACTTCCATATGAAGATTGTTGTACTATATTTTTACCAACTCATCCTGTAATAAATCCAGATATAAATAAATGTCTTTTATATGAAATGAGTTTTAATTATGAAGAATTAATAGAAGAATGTGTAAATAATATAGAGACAATTACTAATTTAAAAAATGATAATTATAATGATTTATTATAATGGAAAAAATTTCTAAATAAATTTTGTATAAAATTTCACTTTGTACACAAATTATAAATGTACAGGAGGTGAAATTATGAATAACAAAGCAACTAGTAAATTCGTTGTACCTGGAGCTAAACAAGCAATCGATAAGATGAAATATGAAATCGCTAGTGAATTAGGAGTTACTATGGGTCCTGATGCTACTTCAAGAGCTAATGGTTCAGTTGGAGGAGAAATCACTAAAAGATTAGTTCAAATGGGTGAACAACATTTAGGTGGAAACACTTATTCAAAATAAGAAAACTGATAGCGTTAAATAATGCTATCTTTTTTGTAAACCTATCATCTAATATTATTTTCTGCACAAATACTCATTTTATTTATAGAAGATATTGCTAATTAAGTAAAGTAAAGAGTTATAACAATTGGAAAAAACTTTCATATTAATACTTAATAAATAGGAAATAATAATAATGAGGTGAGATGCATGAATAATAAGTTAGTTGTTAAAGGTTCAAAGGAAGCTATTCAAAATTTAAAATATGAAGTAGCGCGTGAACTTGGTGTAAACTTAGGCGCAGATACATCATCAAGATTAAATGGTAGCGTTGGCGGAGAGATGACTAAAAGATTAGTAGAACTAGGCAAAAAGTATTATGCTAATGTAGAAGATCATCAATAATCAAAATAGGTTTTTAACCTATTTTTTTGAAAACTAATTACAATGTATTTAAAATATGATATAATATATTTATAATTAGGAGGAACATAATTATGAATAAAAAATGTATAACACTTATAACTTTAATAGCCTTAATTTTAATATATCTATATTTTTCAGCATATACAAATATATTTGAAAATAATACAATTATACATAATCTAATTTTAGTACTTATAATAATTATAGGATTATATATATTAAGTATAATGAAAGGTAAGGAAAAAGGTAAAAATATAAAATCTAGAGATAAGCTATTTAATTCATTAGTAGAAAATTCAGATACAGTTTATATATTAATAAATTCAAAAAATAAAAAGGTTTTATATTTATCTGAAAATACTGAAGAAATATTAGGTATAAAATCAAATAATAAGTCTAAAGAAGATGTAGTATCTAAATTATTTAATGTACCAATTATAAAGTCAGAAATAAATAACTGGAATAAAAGTGGTGATTATGTAAGTCAAATGTTTGCTTATGATAATCCAAAGTATAATCATCAGATGTGGCTTAGAATAAAAATATTTACTTTTAAAGAAAAAAACGAAGAGTATTGTGTTATACAAGTAACAGATGCTACTAAGGAACACGATAGACAACATCTTTTAATCTCGCAAGCAACAGATATTAAAGCTCGTGAAAGTCAATTAAATCAAATAACATCTTCATCCTATGATATGGAACTTAATGTAAATATAGTATCAAATACTTTTGATTTAAAATATTTTAAATCAGATAATTTGTATTTTGGGGAAGAAAAAAGAGGAACATATACAGAAGGATTAAAAAACATTTTAAACTTTATTAACGAAAGCGATAGAGAACTAGTATATTCTAATTTTTCAATAGAAAATTTAAAAGATCACTTTTCTAAATATGAATTAGATCCTATTATAGTTAGATATAGATTAGGTAGTGAAGTAAAAAATAATATATGGCTTGAAAGTACAATATTCTTTTTATCAAGCAAACAAAAATCACAGGTTTCAATACTTACAAAAAATGTAACAGAAAATGCAGAAAGTATAAGAGAACAAAATGTAATGTTACAAAATGCTTTAAATGAACTAAAAATAGCAGATAAGTCAAAAACAGAATTAATATCCACAATATCACATGATATTAGAACTCCACTTACAAATATTATGGGACTTAGTGAATCAGTATTGAATAGAGATATTAGTGATAATATTAGAAGTGATATAGAAAATATTAAAGGTTCATCAATGGAAATGTTAGATATTATAGATGGGTTACTTAACCCAACAAAAATAGAAAAGAAAATTATAAAAAAAGAAGAGAAAGAATATAGTATTTTAAAAACATTTAATAAAATCGAGATGAATGCTAAAGAATATATAGGTAGTAAGAATATAAAAATTAATTTAAATCTTGATAGCAATCTGCCAGTAATTTTGTTTGGGGATTATAAAAGAATTACAAATGCAATAAATAAAATTGTTAATAATTCCATAAAATATACTTCTGAGGGTGAAATTAATATAAATGTTAGGGGAGAAAAACAAGGAAATAATGTTAAATTAATTGTTGAAGTAATTGATACTGGTAGTGGAATTGATGAAGAAAAATTAAATACTATTATGGAATCTAATGATAATAGTACTGGAATTGGTTCTGTTAAAAATTTAATGGAATTATTAGATGGAACTTTAGAAATAGAAAGTAAGGTTGATGAGTATACAAAAGTTACAATTTCTTTTATACAAAAAATAGTTGAAGATAATAAAGTAAGAGAAATGATGAATAATAACAAAGTAGCGGAGGAATTTAGTTTAAAAGGGAAAAGAATACTAATAGCAGATGATAATAAATTAAATTTGAAAGTTACTAGTAGATTACTCGAACCATTTGAAGTTGATGTTACATTGCTTGAAAGTGGACAAGAGTGTATAGAAACGATACTTGAACAAAATAATTTTGATTTAATTATGTTAGATCAAATGATGCCAGGTATGGATGGAATAACAACATTAAATAAGTTAAAAAAAATAGAAAATTTTGATACTCCAGTAATTGTACTTACTGCAGATGCTATGGATGGACAAAAAGAAAAATATTTATCTAGTGGGTTTAGCGATTATATTTCAAAGCCAATAGATAAGAAAGAACTTAGTAGAGTTTTAAAAAAATTTTTAAAGAATTAATTTTGTAAAAATGGTAAGAAATTTTTACCATTTTATTTATTGAAATAAAATATTATTTAGTGTACAATATTATGCAAGGTGAGTGATAGAATGGCATCAAATCAAGAAGATATAAATGAAATGAATAGTGAAATTAAATTTATTGAATTATTAAATTATGAATTAGTTGGACCAGATAATTCAAATAGATGTGTTATTTTAGATGAAAATAAAAATAATATTGGATATATACAAAAGAAAAAAATCCATAATAAAAATATAAAAAAGAATTTACCTGCAGTATATGGTTATATTACAAATATCGATTCTGATTTAATAAAACTTTCAAGGACAAGAAAAATTGAATCCCAAAATAATTTATATTCTAGTAATCATGATTATTATGAATTTGAAATTAAAGTTAGTGAAACTGAGTATGCAAATATTCGCTTAGATATGGGAGAACTTAATAGAAGTATTACTATTTGGAGTGAAGAATATGGTTATATAAATTTTGAAGTAACTAAAGAAAGATTATTTTTGAATTACAAAAGTGAGACAGATAATTATAATATTGAGGAAACTGTAATTGTTGAAGATAATAAAATGAGTAATTCGTATACTTATGATATAAGTTATTGTAATAAAGATTGTGATATTGATAATCAATCAAAATCTTTATCAATTATGTTTAAAAAGGAAAAATATAATGTAGCTACTCCTTTAATAATAAGACAATTAGAATTTAAAAACAATATGTCGGGAGAAGATTATTGTATGAAATGTGAGGGTACTATAGAAGAATCTATCCTTAAACATGAAATGGGCTTAGATTCACTAAATCATTTTAAGTATTTAATGAATAAAATTATACCACTTATTAATATCGAAGATTTAATTTCATCATTAAAGCGTAAAACAAATAAGACTATTTCATTATTTTTAAATAGTGAAAAGGAAACAAATAAAGTGTTAAGCAAAAAATAAATATTTAATAGTTTATATGAAATATAATCATATAACTATTTTTATTTATAATTACTATTTTTATTCTTCTAAACCACTAAAAACATGATATAATATTTATGGTGATATATATGAGAAAAGACAAACCAAATATAACTTTTGATGAATTATTTGACAAAGTAACAACTTATATTACAAATGAAGAAGATAGGGAAATGATTCAGAGGTCTTATCTTTTCGCATCAGAAAAGCATTTTGGGCAAAAAAGGCAAACAGGAGAAGATTATATAGTTCATCCACTTAATGTCGCATACATTTTATCAGAGATAAATGCGGATTATCAAACAATATGTGCATCTATACTTCATGATACCATGGAAGAATGTGGTATTACAAAAGAAGAATTAGAAAAAGAATTTGGACCTGAAATAGCTAATTTAGTAGATGGTATAACTAAAATAAATAAACTTAATTTTGGTGTAGATAATAATGAAGCTATGCTTGCGAATCATAGAAAAATATTAGTAGGACTTGCTGAAGATGTTAGAGTTATAATAATAAAACTTGCAGATAGATTACACAATATGAGAACACTTTGGGTATTAAATGAAAAAAAACAAAAAGAGAACGCTACTGAAACACTTGAAATATTAGTTCCAATTGCTCATAGACTTGGTATGAATAAAATAAAAAGTGAATTAGAGGATTTATGTTTAAGGTATTCTAAACCAGATGTATATTTTTCTATAGTTGAAAAATTAAATCAATCTAAATTAGAAAGAAACTCTAATGTAGAACTTATGAAAGATTCATTAATAACATTACTTAATAGTCATGGTATTAAACATAAAATAAAGGGTAGAGCAAAAAGTATCTATAGCATATATAAAAAACTTGATACAGGAAGAAGATTTAGTGATATTTATGATTTAAATGCACTTAGAATATTTGTAGATACTGAACAGGATTGTTATCAAACTCTTGGAATAATTCATTCTAAATATAGACCAATTCCAAAAAGATTTAAAGATTATATTGCAATGCCTAAAGAAAATGGTTATCAATCACTTCATACAACTGTATTTGGAGAAAATGGTCAACTTTACGAAATTCAAATAAGAACTTATGATATGGATAATTTAGCGGAACATGGTATTGCTTCACATTGGGCTTATAAAGAAAAAGGTAAAGCAGTATTACAATCAGCTATGGAAGAAAAATTACAATTTTTTAGATCAATCATAGAATTATCAAATGAAGAAGAAAGCGATGAAATATTTGTAAATAGTGTAAAGGAGGATATGCTTAAAAATATTATTTATGTGTTTACTCCAAAAGGGGATGTGATTGAATTACCACTAGGTTCAACACCAATAGATTTTGCATATAAGGTTCATAGTAAAGTAGGTGACTCATTAGTAGGCGCTATTGTTAATGGAAATATCGTTTCACTCGATTATAAACTTCAAGATAATGATATAGTTAAAATAAATACAAATAAAAATTCATTTCCCTCAAGAGAATGGATAAATATAGCTTATACTGCACAGGCTAAAAATAAAATAAAAGCTTATTTTAATAGAATAGATAAAGAAGAAAATTTAAAACGCGGAGAAGAATTATTAAGTAAAGAATTACGAAGAAATAAAATATCTAATGTAGATTTCTTTAAAGATGAAAATATAGATAAAATATTAGATGAATTAAATATCGGCGATTTAACAGAATTATATGTTGGTATAGGAAATAATAAGTATAGTCCTCTCTCAATAATAAATATATTAAATAATACAGAACTTACAAAAGAAGAATTAATACTTAGTAAAGTAAATTCTAATAACAATGTTGTTGCAAATATTAAAAATGATATAATAGTGGAGGGAATAGATCAAATAAAAGTAAATATAGCGTCTTGTTGTAAACCTATTAAAGGAGATAGAATAGTTGGATATATTACAAAAGGTAATGGTATAAGTGTACATAGAAGTACATGTCCAAACATAAGTGATATAGAGGAAAGATTAATAGATGTTAAATGGAATGATAATATTGATAAAAAATATTCTACAAATATATTAGTATGTGCAAGAGATAATAAAAATGTACTTATTGATATAATATCTAAAACATCATCTTCTGATATAACTGTTCAAAGTATAAACACAATTAATACTAGTGAAGATTTTATGTTTGATATTATGGTACTTACTCCAAATAAAGAAAAATTATTAAAATTCATGAGAGATTTAGAAATGATAGAGAATATAAAAAGTGTTGAAAGACTTATAAAGTAAAAATAATTGGTGATATTATGAAAGTAATAGTTCAAAGAAGTTTAAATTCTAGCGTAAGTGTAGATAATATAGTAGTAGGTAAAATTGATAAGGGTCTTGTATTACTTGTTGGATTTACAGATGGTGATACCAGTAAAGATATAGATTATCTTGTAAATAAAATTATAAATTTAAGAATATTTGATGATGAAAATAGTATTATGAATAAATCAATACTTGATATAAACGGTAGTATACTTAGTATTTCACAGTTTACTTTATATGCAGATACTACTAGAGGAAATAGACCAAGTTATATTAAAGCTATGAAAAGCGGGGATGCAATAAAATTATATGATGAATTTAATGATAAATTAAGTAAGTATTTGGTTGTTCAAAAAGGTATATTTGGTGCCGATATGAAATTAAATATAATTAATGATGGACCAATAACAATTATTTTAGAAAGTAGGGGATAATATGTTAAAAAATAAATTAGATTTTAAGTTAATAAATTTAGCTTTAATAACATTAATAGTATTTTTACTATATAGAACAGGCAATTTATGGACAGGAATACTAGGCAAAATAGTCGAGATAGCTCTTCCATTTCTATTCGCATTTGCATTCGCATATGCACTTTATCCATTTTTACAAAAAATGAGGGAAAAGAAGGTACCAAAATGGCTTGGTGTTACAATAATAATAGTTTTAATTCTCGCACTTGCAACACTCGTTGTATATTTAATTTCTACGGTAATGTTTGGACAGTTGTCAAGTTTATTTAACAATATAATCGCATTCGTAGAATCACTTCAGGATAAAAATTTTGATTTCAACTTTGCTGGCCTTGAAACAAGCTTGTCAGATACATTTAAAACAATACTTGCTAATTTTGGTACTTATGTATCAGATGGTGCTATAAATCTTATAGATACATCTATGGCACTTATATCTAAAATATTTATAATATTTGCAGCATTCATTTACTTTTTAATAGATATGGAAGACATAAGAGAGGAAATAAAATTCTTCTTTAGTAAAAGATCAGATAAAACTTATAATTACGTTAAAACATTAGATAATGAGATGAGAAAATATTTAAGTGGTCTTGTTCAAGTAATTTTAATAACTCTTGTAGAGTATACATTAGTTTATACAATTATTGGTCATCCAAATGCAATACTTTTAGGATTCTTAGCAGCAGTATCAAATCTAATTCCTTACTTCGGTGGTATTTGTGTTAATATAATTGCTTCTATTACTGCATTTGTAGTCTCACCATCATTACTTATAAGAACTATAATTGCATTTGTATTACTTAGTTCAGTTGATAGTTACGTAATTAATCCGACTGTTTATGGAAAAACAAATTCAATACATCCGTTAGTAACTATAATCGCACTTTTTGCAGGAGGAATATTGTTTGGAATACTTGGAGTATTTATTTCATTCCCACTTGCTATAATAGTTGTTACAACATACAAATATTATAAAAAAGATATTACAAAGAACTTGAAAAAGGTAACCAAGTAAAATTGATTAAAATAAAAATTAGTTATATACTATAAAAAAAGAAAGACGTGATAAAATGATACAAAAAGCCAAAGGTACATATGATATATATGGGGATTATGGAAAAAGACTTCTTTATGTAGAAGAATTAATAGAAGGACTTATGGAAAAGTATAACTATGAGTACTTTAGGACACCCATATTTGAATCTAGTAGTTTATTTCACAGAGGAGTGGGAGATACAACAGATATAGTAACAAAAGAAACTTATGATTTTAAGGATAGAGGAGATAGGGATCTCACACTACGACCTGAAGGTACTGCTGGAATAGTTAGAAGTTATATAGAAAATAAAATGTATGGAAATCATAATATTCCAGTAAAAGCATGGTATTATGGACCTATGTTTAGATATGAAAGACCACAATCAGGTAGATATAGAGAATTTTACCAATTTGGAGTTGAAGCATTTGGTAGTAGTGATGCATTAATGGATGCAGAGATAATAAGTATACCAGTTAATTTATACAAATTACTTGGACTTAAAGGGATAAAAGTAAATATAAATACACTTGGAGATAATGAATCAAGAAATAATTATAGAAATGCTTTAATAGAATATTTTAAACCATATATAAATGATCTATGTGAAGATTGCCAGGAAAGATATAATAAAAATCCATTAAGAATTTTAGATTGTAAAGTAGATCATAATTTGGATGTTATGAAAAATGCCCCAAGAACAATTGACTATTTAAATGAAACAAGTAAAGAACATTTTGAAAATGTAAAAAAATATTTAGATTCTATGAATATTGACTATGAAATTAATACTAATTTAGTTAGAGGATTAGATTATTATACACATACTGTATTTGAAGTAGAAGCTAGTGTAGAAGGTTTTGGCAGCCAAAATGTTTTATGTGGTGGTGGAAGATATGACAATTTGGTTGAAACATTAGATGGGCCTAAAACTAGTGGAGTAGGATTTGCTATGGGTATGGAAAGACTTATGACTGCACTTGAATATGAAAATGTAGAAATGCCTTTAATAGATGGTATAGATTGCTATGTAATACCTATGAGTGAAAATGAAAAGGATTATGCTATGCATATATGCGGCGATTTAAGATTAAATGGGTTTATTACAGAAATAGATTATAATAATAGAAATTTAAAAAATAATTTTAAAAATGCAGATAAATTTAATTCTAAATTTATAATTATAATTGGGGAACAAGAAAAAGATAGTGGTATTTTAACAATAAAAAATAATGGAGCAAAGGAAGAATATAAAATAAGTCATGATGAGTTAATAGACTTTTTAGATGAAAATATGGGTGAGTAAATGTTAGACTTTAATAAATATGATGATGCAGTTGTAGTAAAAGATTATGATGGATTTATCGATAAAGATGGTAATTATTATAAAGTTGTTTTAAGAAGAGAAAAAAGTTTTAAAGATAGTCACAATATTTGGGCAGAAAACTTTTTAAAAGAAAATATTGATATAAATAGCTTAAAACTTGATTTAACATATTCCACAATTTTCAAACTTGTTGAATTAAGAGGTCCAGCAGAAGTATTAATAAATTGTTTAGGATTTGTATATTATAGTCATGATCCAATTTCCTACAAACCAATTATTAAACTTCCTAATCCTAACGTATTTGGACATAGGGCTACTGAGGAACAAATCGATATGCTTTTTAATATAATGACATACAATCAAGAAGATATAAATATTCCCATTTTTTATGGTGACGATGATCAATATGAATATTGTGGATTAGATGATAGTCAAAGACATGTAAGGTAAAAATAATTGAAAATAATAATTAATAATGCTATAATGTAATTGTATTTGTTTGAAAGAGTATATATAAAATAATTTAAAGAGAGTTAGTGGTGGTGTGAACTAATAATTACTAATATAGAAGACATCAAACGTTAAATAATCGGGTAACTTCGTTAAAAGTTTTAAAGGTAGATAATTCTATAAAGCACGGTGGTACCACGACTACAAGTTCGTCCGTGTATTTATAGAATTTTTATATTATATGGAGGTAAAAATGAAAAAAATATATTTAAATGAACTTAAAAATTATTATGATAAAGAAGTAGAAGTGAGTGGATTTGTAGAAAATATTAGAGATTTACAATGGGTACAATTTGTAATACTTAAAGATATAACAGGTAAAGTACAAATAACAATAGAAAAGTCAGAAGAAAAAAATAAAAATTTAGTAGAACTTATATCTAATTTACCATTAGAATCTACAATAAAAGTAAAAGGAAAAGTTATAGAAAATCCTAAAGTAAAATTAAATGGTATGGAACTTGTGCCAGAAGAAATTAAAATAACAAGTACCAGTGATATGGAGTTACCATTTAACTATAAAGATCCAAATAGCGTAAATTTGGATACCAGACTTGACTATCGTTTTATTGATTTAAGAAATGATAAAAATTTACTTTTATTTCAAGTTCAAAGCACGCTAGTAAAGTATATGAGAGAATATTTGTATAATAATAAATTTACAGAAATTCATACACCAAAATTAATAGGAGCAGCTAGTGAAAGTGGTAGTGAAGTATTTGAAGTAAAATATTTTGATAGAAAGGCTTACCTTGCTCAAAGTCCACAATTTTATAAACAAATGGCTATGTCTAGTGGATTTGAAAGAATATTTGAAGTTGCTCCATGCTTTAGAGCAGAAAACTCAAATACAAGTAAACATGCAACAGAGTTTACCTCATTTGATGTAGAATTTAGTTATATTGATAGTGTAGATGATGTAATGAATTTAGAAGCAGAAATGCTTGAATATGGACTAAGAAATTTAAAAAGCGAAATGGGAGAAAAAATAAAAGAAATATTTGGAATAGAAATAACAGTTCCAACCTTACCATTTCCAAAAATGAAATTAAGTGAAATATACGAAGAGTTAGAGACTAGATACAATTATAAAGTAGATGACTGTGAGAAAAACGATTTAACTACAGAGGCTGAGAGACTATGTAAAAAACTTTCTATTGATAAATTTAATTCAGAGTTCTTATTCGTGACAGATTTTCCAGCAGAAAAAAGAGCCTTTTATCACATGAGAGACGAAAACGGAATACTTCAAGGATATGATTTGATTTGGGGAGGAATAGAGATAACAACGGGTGCCCAAAGAGAACATAGATATGAAGAGATAGTTAAAAATGCTAAAGAAAAAGGACTGGATGAAGATGTAAGATTCTACTTAGAATTCTTTAAATATGGTTGTCCTCCGCATGGTGGATTTGCAATAGGGGTTGATAGACTTACAATGTTACTTTTAGATATACCTAGTGTAAAAGAATCGATGTTCCTATTTAGAGGACCTAATAGATTAAATCCGTAATTAATTTGACAAATTGTTGTGCTTTTGATACTATAAATAGCAATTAGGGGGAGATATATTATGGAAAAAAATATGAGAATCTTAGATTATTATCAAGTAATAGATGAAATAAATAGAATTACAAAAGAGGGTAATTTTAAAAAACATGAATCAGCTAAAACTACATTAGATGGAATTGAAATACCATATTATACATTAGGTAATGGTGATAATCATATAATAGTAGTTGGTGGAACTCATGGTTCAGAAATAATATCCGTTGATTTTGTTTTAAGATTAATGGAAAGTATTTCAAAAAGGCAAGATATTTATAGTGATATTGATTTGGATAGCAAAAATGGATATACATTTCACTTTATACCATTACATAATCCAGAGGGATATATAGTATCAACTTCTGCTATTAGAACATTAATTGGAAGAGACATGACAGAATCTGAAATGGAAAAAATTGCAAAAGAATATTTTATGGCATATAGACAGGATGATATAAATGCTAAAAATAATCCAGATGATAAATCCGAGAAATTACACCAGGCAATGTTTAACCATGTAACCCCAGAATGTATACCAGAAGAATTTCCTAAATTACGTGAAAGTATTAAAGAAATATATTCTAATCCAAAAGTTCCAAAGGGAAGTATTATTGTTCATAGGGGAACAGGTTTAGGAGTTGAAACAAATAGAAGTCTATTAAGTTACGCACTTAAAGAAGAAAATGAAAATGAATATTCAACTAATAGATATAATAATATACTTAAGGATATACCAGGACCACTCGGTATTGTTCCAAAACAAGATATAATAGAAAATAAATTCTTAAAAAATTTAATAGATAAGTTATATAAAGAAGAAAAATATTGCGGAATGTTATCATATCATGGAACAGGGGGATTAATATATTCTAAACTAAGTGATGACGATGAAAAATTAGTAGATTTTGATTTACCAGAAAGTTATATGGAAGCTAAATATAAATCACAAGTTATAAATAGGATATTAACTAGAAAATATAACGAAGATACAAAATATGTAACTTTAAATGGAAGTGAAAAGCCAGGTTATAAAACAGTGCAAACACCTAGTTTAAAAGATGTAGATGAAAATATAAGAATGAATTATCCAGCTGTTTTACTTATTGAACTATCATATATGGGTGGAAATCCTATTGGGCCACTTGGAGATAAAGATAACAACTATATACCAACAATGGAACATAATTTAGTTGCAGCACATAATTTCTTCAAAACTGCAAGATTACTAAAAAAATTTATCTATGATGATTATATTATAGATTATGAAATTTCAAATGAAATGGGAGAAAAGGAAAAATTAAGATAGAAAACATTTCTATCTTTTCATTTTATATAAAATAATATTTAAAAGTATTGACATTTATAAAAAAAATATTATAATAAAGAACAAGAGGGGTAATAATGATTAAAAATGATAGAAAATATAAAAATATATTTAAATTAGAAGAGAATAGAATATGTTTAACTGTTTCTAACTTTTTAACTTGTTGCATTTGTTTAAATAAACGATAAACATGTGTCTTAATGACTATTTGTTTGTCGTTTTTTTCTAAAAATTGGGAGGTGGATCATGATTAATATTACAGTAAATACATTATTAGATAACGTAAAAAAATACAATAATGGTGATTTAACTATTGTAAGTAAAGCGTATGAATATGCAAATTTCATGCATAGAAATCAAAGAAGAAATAGTGGCGAAGCATATATTATTCATCCACTTAATGTTGCATACATTTTGTCTGAAATGCACGCAGATGTTGATACGATATGTGCAGGACTTTTACATGATACACTAGAAGATACTGAATCAACAAAAGAAGAACTTATTAATATTTTTAATAGTGATATTGCAAATCTTGTTGATGGAGTAACTAAAATGGGGAAAATGAACTTTTCCTCTAAAACAGAACAAGAAATGGCTAATACTAGAAAAATTATAACTAGTGTAAAAAATGATATAAGAATAATTATAATAAAACTTGCAGATAGATTACATAATATGAGAACTCTTGAATTTAAATCAGAATTTAAGCAAAAGAAAATCTCTCTTGATACTATGGATATTTTTGTACCGTTAGCTTACTATATAGGTGCTTATAGAATTAAAATGGAACTTGAAGATTTATCTTTTATGTATTTAAGACCAACTGAATATAGAAAAATAGGTGAAAGTGTTGGTTCTGCTGTATTTAATAGAAATTCATGTATAAAAGAAATGTTAAATTGTATTAATGGTATGTTAGATAGTGAAACTATTCCACATGAAATAAAAGTTAGAATAAAAAATATTTATGGAGTTTATAAAAGTTTACATAGGGATATTAGTAATATAAATGAAATTAATGAAATGCATGATTTAGTATCACTTAAGATAATGGTAGATGAAATAAAGAATTGTTATATAACATTAGGACTTATCCATTCAAAATATAATCCATTAAATAATAAATTTAAAGATTATATATATAATCCAAAAATTAATTTATATAGATCCATTCATACAACTGTATTTGGGCCTCTAGACAAATTAATACAAACACAAATAAGAACATTTGATATGGATAAAATTGCATCTTTTGGAATTGCCGCTTATTGGGATAAAAAAAGTGATAATGTAAAGGATATAATGCAAAAAGAGTTAAATCAAAATTTTGAATTTTATAAGTCTTTAGCAAATATTGATAGTATATTTGAAGATAATAGGGACTTTGTCTCACATGTTAGGAGTGAAATATTCTCAGATTCAATATATGTATATGCATTAAATGGTGGTATGGTTGAATTACCAGTAGGGGCAACAATAATAGATTTAGCTTACAAATTAGGCAGTGATGTCGGTAATACATTAATAGGTGCTATAGTAAATGATAAACCTGTAAATGATATGGGATATGTACTTCGAAATAATGATAGAATTAAAGTTATAACTGATAAAAATGCACTTTTATCAAGGGAAGATTGGTTAGATAAAGCTAAAACCAGTTATGCTAAAAGTAAAATAAAAGAATTGATAAAGAAATAAATTAAATATTTTTATTAGGAATGTTGCTTATTATTGCTTAAAACTATAAAATTATATTATAATATTTGAATTTTATAGATTTCATACATAAAAGTGACTATTTCAGACATTATATATTGAATTATTATTATATAGTAGTATTATAAATTTTAATTAAATTTTAAATATTTAATTGTAGATAAACAAATTTAACTATATGTTTATCTTTTTTATCTTATTTTTATTGAAAACAACTATAAAAATGTGTTAAAATTTAGTTATGAAAATATTTGTTAATTAGTTATTGACAAATAGTGAAAGTAATGATAGTATAGTCACTAATTTAATGAATGGGGGAAACTATGAAAATTGCATTTGATATAGACGGAGTATTAACTGATATTACATCTTTCCAATTAACAAGTGGTGAAAAATATTTTAAAAGACAAGCAATAAATAAAAATGCTTTTACTATTAAAGAGATGTTTGGATGTACAGACATGGAGGAAAAAAAGTTTTGGCATAGTAATCTGTTAAAATATTATATATTTACACCTACCAGAGTAGGGGTTATGGAAAATTTAAAAAAATTAAAAGAAGAAAAACATAAAATCTTTCTTATGAATTCTAGAAAATTTATAAATGAGAGTGCAAAAATCAATAAATTAATAAATATAATTGTTGAGGAATGGTTAAAATACAATAAAATTGAATATGATGAGATATTATATTGTTCAGAAAATAAAATTGACCAAGTAGTAAAAAATAACATAGATGTTGTTGTATTAAATAAGGTTGATGATATAAATGAAATAAGCACAGTTACTAATGTTGTTTGTTTTAATACAAGATACAATAGTTTTAGTGTTAATAAAAATATAATAAGAATAGATAGTTTTTATGAGTTGAAAAATGTTTTAAATAAAATAAAAAATAATCTAAAAAGTACGATAAAAATGGAAAATAGTAGTATTAATAATATGCCATCAATTGCTAAACCATATATGAAATATTATACTAATTCACAGTTATCAATAAAATTGCCACAAAAAACCATATATGAAAATTTATTTGAAAATAATATAACAAATTTAAATAATATAGCAATTAATTATTTTGATAGAAAGATTACTTTTTCAGAATTATTTAAAATGATAGATGATTGTTGTAGGGCTTTTGTCACACTTGGGGTAAATAAAGGGGATATAGTTACTATATGTATGCCTAATACACCGGAAGCAATTATAGCATTTTATTCCTTAAATAAAATAGGTGCAGTATCAAATATGATTCACCCATTAAAAAGTAAGAATGAGATTAAAAATTATTTGAACGAAGTAAATTCAAAATATATGATTTTATTAGATTCAAATTATAGTAAGGTTAATGAAATAATTGACGAAACTTTATTGGAAAAGGTAATAGTAGCTTCACCAAAAGATTCAATGCCATTTATTATGGGGTTAGCTTATTATAATCAAACATTAAAAAATGAACCATTTTATAAAGAACAAATAGATAATAAATACATAAAATGGGCTGATTTCATAAAAAATGGTAAAAATGAAAAAATTGTAAAAAATGAGTATAAAGAAAATGAGTTGGCAGTTATTATTCATACAGGTGGAACTACAGGTACATCCAAAGGAGTAATGTTATCTAATGATAATTTCAATTCAATGATTACACAGTTTTTTGCAACAGCGGACAATTTTTGTAAAGGCGATAAAATGCTTACCATTATGCCAGTATTTCATGGATTTGGATTATGTAGTTCTATTCATTTGCCATTGAGTTTTGGGGTTACATCCGTTTTGATTCCAAAATTTGAGTCAAGTAAATTTGATAAATTATTAAAAAAATACAAGCCAAATCACATAATAGGTGTACCAACACTATGGAAAGCAATGATTAATAATGATAAAATTAATAAAATGGACTTGTCTTTTATAAAATATGTAGTAACTGGTGGAGATTCTATGAAACAAGATTTTGAATTAGCAGTAAACGAATTTTTAAAAAATCATGGTTCTAATTCAGAATTAAATAAGGGATATGGATTGTCGGAGGCAGTTGCTGGGGCTACTTTTGCCTTTGGAGAATGTAATAAATTAGGAAGTATAGGAATACCAATGGTTAAAACTGAGTTTAAAATAGTTGAACCTGGAACAGATAAAGAACTAACATATAATCAAAATGGGGAATTATGTATTTCAGGGCCAACTGTAATGCTTGGCTATTATAATAATGAAGAAGAAACATCTTTAGTTTTACGAAAGCATTCTGATGGTAAATTATGGTTACATACAGGTGATATGGGATATATAGACAATGATGGTGTTTTATATTATAGTCAAAGAATAACAAGAATGTTTATCTCTAGCGGAGTAAATGTATATCCAAGCAGTATTGAAACAGTAATTTCATCTATAAATGAAATAGAAATGTGTGCCGTAATACCTATTCAACATGAATACAAAGGAATGGTTCCAAAAGTATACATTGTATTAAAACAGGGATATGAATTAAATGAAGATATAATAAATAAAATAAAACTTAATTGTTTAGAAAATTTAGATAAATATCATCAACCATATCAGATAGAATTTAGAAATACATTACCTATTACAAATTTAGGAAATGATATAGGTAAAGTTGATTATAAAAAATTAGAGGACGAGAATACTCGTGATATTCATGAAAAAATTTATAAATTAAGGTAGGTGGTAAATAATGAATATAGGCATAGATATTGATGGTGTATTTACTGATTTAGAGAATTATCAATTAATATATGGTAAAAAATATTTTAAAAATATTCCGGTTGATGAAATAGATGACACTCAAATAGATATTGAACAAATATTTTCTTGTTCAAAAAAAGAGAGAGAAAAATTTTGGCTCAAATATATTTGGAAATATTGTATTTCATTTCCACCGAGAAGAAATGCTGCAGCAGTGATTAATAAATTAAAAGATGAGGGTGACCATATACATATAATTACTGGTAGAGCACATTCTACTGAAAAGGGAATAAGGGGGCTGCTTTTTAGAAAAATGCTAATTAATTGGCTAAAAAAAGAAAATATACCTTATGATAGTATTACATTTTGTAAAGAAGATGGTAGTGAAACAGATAAGCTTGAAGCATGCAAAAAGTATAGCATAGATATTATGATAGACGATAAGAGGGAAAATATTGAGTTATTAAGTACGGCAGTTAAGGTATTATGTTTTGATGCAAAATATAATCAAGATTGTCATGTAGAAAATTTAATTAGAGTAAATGGTTTTGATGAAATATACACTGAAATAAATAAAATAAAAAATAATATAGAGTTTACAAAACAAGGACCATTGGAGCTTGAAAAGTTAAATTCAGACGAAAAAACAAATTATTTTGAAAGATTAAAAGAATATTATCAAAATTTGCCATATGATAGTGATACATATAAGAAAACAGAAAAAAATTATATAAGAACTTTTAAAATTTTTAAACCTTTGATTAATTGGATTTATAAACCAATTGTGTTTAATAAAGAGTTTGTGCCAAAGGAAAATGGTGTAATATTTGTAGCTAATCATAATAATTATTATGATCAATTTCCTATTATTTGCGCAATAGGAGACTCTAGACCTATACATTTTTTAACAGCAACTAAGATGTTAAAATTGAAAAGGGGATATTTTTATCTTAAAACGGGCGCAATTTCTGTTAATAGAGATGATATTAAGGATAGACATAATGCTTCCTTAGAATTAAAAAAGATTGCAGTTCATGGTGGTAATATATTTATATTTCCAGAAGGTAGAACAAATAGGGGTGAATCATTTCTACTTGATTTCCATCCAGGAGCAGTTGCAATCGCACAAGAAACAGGAAGGAAAATTATCCCTATAGCAATAAATTTCTGTGATAATAGGAAAGTATACGTTAGATTTGGAAAGCAAATTAAAATTTTACCTAGTGATAATGTTATTGAAAAAACTAACGAGTTAAAACAAATTATCGGTAATCTAAAAATGGAAAATGAGGAAGAGAATAATAAGATAAAAATAAAAAAATAAAATAAAACTATAAAAAATATAGTTTTATTTTTGTTATTTTGTTATAATAGGTAATGTAGGATTATAGATTTGAGAGGTATATTATGAGTAATTTATATTTTTTAATATGTAGCTTTATTTATATAATGTTAGTTTCAGCAGTATATTTTTCTAAGGAAAAAATAAAAACTACCGAAAATAAGGTGTTTACAATTATTATAATTGTAAATGTAATTGGAATAATATTGGATTTTATAAGCGTTTCAATGGCCTTTTTAGGTACACATAACATTTTGTTTAATATAATTAATAAAATATATCTGATATATTTATTAACTTGGATATCATTATTTACAATATATACAATTATTATATCATTGAAGAATAATATGGCAAAAAGGATTATTAAAATAATATATAGTATTTATATTCCTATTTCAATATTATTATTAATTATTCCTCTTAACTTTTCTGTAGAAGGTAATAAATTTTACACATATGGTATAGGTGCTAATTTAATGTATATTATTTCATCTATATATGTATTAATAATGATTATATGCTTAATTAAGAATATAAAAAATATTAAAGAAAAAAAATATTTTCCTATATTCATATATATTTTTATAGGCTCCTTGGCAACCTTAACACAATTAATTAATCCATCCATTTTAATTATAACCTCTATGGAAACCTTTGTGACAATTTTAATGTATTTCACAATCGAAAACCCAGATGTTAAATTAATCAACGAACTTGAACTTGCTAAAAATCAAGCCGAAAAAGCAAACCATGCTAAAACTGACTTTTTAAGTAGTATGTCACATGAGATAAGGACACCACTTAATGCTATAGTAGGATTTAGTCAGTGTATTGATAGCGCAGAAACTTTAGATGAAGCAAAAGAGGATGCTAAAGATATAGTAATGGCTTCCCAAAATTTACTTGAAATAGTAAATGGAATTCTTGATATAAGTAAAATAGAAGCAGACAAAATGGAGATAGTTAATACTGAGTATAATTTAAAACCAATACTTGAAAATTTGACTAAATTAATTATGCCTAGAATAGGTGAAAAACCAATTGAACTTAAAACATATTTCGCACCAGATATACCAGATACTCTTTATGGGGATAGTGGTAAAGTAAAACAGGTTATAACAAATATATTAACTAACGCTGCAAAATATACTGAACAAGGTGAAATTAACTTTAAAGTTAATTGCGTAAATAATAAAAATGAATGTAGTTTAGTTATATCTGTAAGTGATACTGGTAGGGGAATAAAGACAGAACAAATTGATAAACTATTTACTAAATTTCAAAGACTTGATGAAGATAAAAATACAACAGTAGAAGGTACGGGTCTTGGACTTGCTATTACTAAAAGATTAATAGAAATGATGGGTGGTAAAATAGTAGTCTCTAGTGTTTATGGAGAAGGGTCAACATTTACTATCTACCTTAAGCAAGAAATAAGAAACAGTTTATATAAATCAGAAAATATAAATTCTAATATTAAACTAGATTTAACAGGTAAAAAAGTATTAGTAGTAGATGATAACTCATTAAATCTTAAAGTAGCCACTAAAATACTTAAAGAATATAAATTAGATATTACATGTATTAATAATGGATTTGAATGTATTGAAAAAATAAGTAATAAAGAAACTTTTGATATAATTTTAATGGATATCATGATGCCTAAAATGGGTGGAGTTGAAACTTTAAAAAAGTTAAAAGAATTATCTAACTTTAATATACCAACAATCGCACTTACAGCAGATGCGATTCAAGGAAAGGCAAATAAATACTTAGAAGTTGGCTTTAATGATTATTTAGCAAAGCCAATTGAGACTAATGAGCTAGCTCGTATTTTATCAAAATATTTAAATACTAGTAAAACTAAATCTGAAAATAGTGCTGATAAAGTTATTAAGGAAGAAAGCAATGTGGTTCAAAATATGGATATAAACTATTTAAAAGAAAATGGTATAGATGTTGATTCATCTATAGAACTTCTAGGGGATATTGATATGTACAATGAAACATTAAATGATTTTCTAGAAGAGTCAAAAACAAGATTGCCTAATATGAAAAAATATATGGAAGAAAGTGACTCTAATAATTATGCAATACTTGCCCATGCTATGAAAAGTGATAGTAAGTATTTAGGATTTAAAAAGTTAGCTGAATTATCACTTAATCATGAAATGGAAGGTAAAGCAAATAATATAGAATATATAAAAGAAAATTACGCGGAACTTATGAATGAAGCGAATAGAATAATTAATATTGTAAGTAATTACTTAGAAAGGAGATAATATGGATAAAGCGGTAATAGTAGCTGATGATTCTATGATAATTAAAAATATTGTGGAAAAAGCACTTCAAAATGATTATATAGTTCTTAAAGCATCTAATGGTAAGGAGGCTATAGATTATATAACTAAAAAAGAATACAATATAGTTTGTATGTTACTTGATTTAAATATGCCAGAATATGATGGGTTTATGGTACTTAATTATTTTAAAAATAATAATTTATTTAAAAGAATTCCTATATCAATTATATCTGGTGATGATACTAAGGAAACTATAGATCGTGCATTTACATATGATATAATAGATATGTTAAATAAACCATTTTCAAGTGATAATATTAAAAGTATCGTAGATAAAATGATTAGTTTAAATAATTAACTTTACTTTATGTAAAGTTAGTGTAAAGAGTTTTTGGGATTTTTAGTAAAAATATCTAAAGACTCTTTTTT
>CAJTZY010000018.1 GCA_910584085.1 uncultured Bacilli bacterium
GTGGATCAACATTAAAATACTGCGTAGATACAGCAAATACATGTACACCAAATACAACAGTAAATAGTGGAACAGCATTTACATTAAATAATACAGGAACATATTATGTAAGATATCAAGCATTTGGAGGAAGTGGAGTAAATTCAGGAGTTGGAAGTTATACAGCAAAAGTAGATACAACAACTCCAACGATAAACCTAAATAATGTACCATCTGCAGTAGAAAAAGGTACAAGTTATGCTTTGCCAAGTTCATATACAAATAATAATACATCAGGAAGAACTGCAGTATGTAAAATAGGAAGTACAACAGTAACAAACACTAGTACTTTAGCTCTTGGTTCACATACAATAAATTGTACAGTAACAACAGGAGCAGGAAATACAGGAACAGTATCTAAAACGATTACAGTATTTAATCCTTTAGTTGTATATTACATTGGAACAATGAGTCAAGGTTCTTCAATCAATGGCAATACAATTGTATTAACTGGCGGATCTTTAACGATAAATTTATATAAATCCGGATATACATTTGATTGTAGTGCAACTTATTCAGCAGGAGTAAGTTTTTACGGTGATGATGGAACGTCCACCCTTATTTGTTCTGGTGGTGGTCCATCTGGCGTATCAAATAAAAAAAATGGCTCATATACAACAACACAAGCTGGATATATTTCTTTATCAAATTCAGGTGGGAATCTAACTCTAAGTAATTTAAAATATAACGGTCAGGTAGTAACTATTCAACAATCAAGTTAAAAATAAACTCAGAGAAGGTTTAGTCTCTGATATAGGTATCAAAGATACTTATATCAGGGATTAAACTAAACTTAATTAATATTCTTACCTCAATTTATATTAATAATAGGTTTGATCTCTGAATGAGACTGATAAATTTTTATCAGTTTTTTATATATTTTATTAATTTATAAAAATACATTATAAGAATTTAAAAGTAGATTAGAATCTTTTTAATTTAATTTTTTCCTATCATTTTTATAGTTTTTATAGTATAATATTAATAGACTTTTAGGAGGTACAGTATGAAAATAATTTTAATAAAAGATGTTAAAAAGCAAGGCAAAAGTGGAGATATATTAAATGTTAAAGATGGATATGGGACATTTTTGATAAATAAAGGTGATGCGGTATTAGCCACAACAAACAGTGTTGATAGACTTGATCGCGAAAATAAAGAAAAAGAAAAGAATGAACAACTTAATATAAAGAATTGTGAAAAAATAAAAACTGAATTAGAAAACTTAAAAATAAGTTTTAAAGTTAAAACTGGCGTGCAAGATAAAGTTTTTGGTAGTGTAAGCCCTAAACAAATAGTAGAGGAACTTAAAAATAGAGGATATAATATTGATAAAAAACAGATAAAAAGTAATGATGCTATTTCAACTCTTGGATTTCACAATGTCGAGATAGAACTTCATAAGAAGGTAATAGCAAATATAAAAATTGAATTAACAAAGTAGGTGAAGTATGAATAAAGAGGTACCACATAATATAGATGCAGAACAATCAGTACTAGGTGCGATGTTTTTAAATAAAAATGCACTTCAAAAATCATTAGAATTATTAAATGGAAGTGAATTTTATTTAGATAAGCACTCTAAAATTTTTGAATGTATGAAAAGTTTGGATATAAAAGGTAGTGTTGTTGATCTTACTACTGTATCTGAGGAACTTAATAATAGAGATTGGCTTAAGAGTATTGGAAATATTGAATATTTAACTGAGATAATTGAGAGTGTCCCATCTGCTGCAAATATTGATGAATATATAAAAATAGTAGAAGAAAAGGCTATTTTAAGGAGACTTATAGATGAAGCTACTGCTATCATTAATGATAGTTATAAAACAAGTAATAATATAAGTGAAGTAATAGATGAAGCTGAAAAGAAAATTTTTGCAGTATCAAAAAGTTTAAGAAGTACAGAATTTAGACCTATACAAGAAGTACTTTATAGTACCCAACAAAATTTAGAACAACTTTCTAAAAATAAAGGTTCTATTACAGGTATAGCATCTGGCTTTTATGATCTTGATAAAATAACTTCCGGATTTCACCCATGTGAACTTATAATAATTGCAGCCCGTCCAGGTGTAGGTAAAACTGCAGTCGCACTTAATATAGTAAATAATATTGCAATAAATTGTAAAAAAACGGTTGCTTTATTTAATATGGAAATGGGTGCGGAACAACTTGCTACTCGTATGCTTTCTAATGTGGGTGGTATTGATGGTAATAAGTTAAAGACAGGAAAACTTGAAGATTCAGATTGGCGTAAACTTAATGAGGCCATAAGTAAACTTTCAAATACAAAAATATTTATAGATGATAATGCCTCAAATACTGTAGGTGAGATTAGAAGTAAATGTAGAAAACTTGCTGCAAGTCCTAGTGGGCTTGATATAGTAGTAATAGATTATATAACACTTATTCAAGGGACAAGTAAAAATGGAGCTAGTAGGCAACAGGAGGTAGCAGATATATCAAGAACACTTAAAACAATGGCAATGGAACTAAATGTTCCAGTAATTGCACTTTCACAGCTTTCTCGTAGTATTGAAAAAAGGGAAGATAAAAAACCTATGCTTAGTGACTTAAGAGAATCTGGTGCGATAGAGCAGGATGCAGATATAGTTGCATTCCTTCATTGTTCTGATGAAGAAAAAGAAAAGCAGGATAGTTTAGTTGAATTTATAATAAGAAAACATCGTAATGGTCCACTTGCAGAGATTCCTTTGATGTTTCACAGAGCTACTAGTAAATTTGATAATGTAGCTAATGTAAAAGAAGAAAATTAGGTGATTTAATTTGAAAAAATTTGGAGTATATTTTTTAACACTTTTGCTTTTTGTAGCTGTATTTTTGCTTGGATTTAGCCATCAAACAGTGGGTCAACCACATACTTATTATAATGTTTATTTGGATGGTGAATCTATAGGTATGATTGAATCTAAAAGTGAACTTGAAGAATATATAAATAATCAAGCGGATTCTATTAGAGAAAATGTAAGAAAGTATTCATTGGAACTTACTGCAATAGATACATATAAAAAATTTAGTGCGATGGCAAGTATTTCAAATTATTCTTATGATGAACAAATAAAATATTTACTATTAAATAAAGAAAAGTATAATATGACTGATATAGATGCGGATAATTTGGACTTATATTTAGATCATGAACTTTATAATTATTCATCATCTCAGATTAATGACATTAGAGAGTATGTTAAGCAAAATGATATATATACTAAGGTAAATGAAGTGTATACACCTAATGGTATAGAAATAAGGAAAACATATACATATAAAAATGATGTAGTTTCTGTAAGAGAAATATATAAAAGAATAATTGAAAAAAAGTCATGTACAATAGCTGGATATAAGTTTACTATAAAAAGTAAAACAGAGGGAATAGATGATATAACTGTATATACTATTGATAGACAAATATTTTCTGATGCAATAGAAAAGTTAATAACAATTTTTGTTGATGAAGATGAATATTTACGTTATAAACAAAATAATCAAAGTGAAATAGTGGCAACTGGTTCAATAATCGAAAATATTTATGTTAATGAGGAAATAACTTATAAAGTAACTAATATATCGGTAGAGGAAAAAATTTATACGGATTCAACAGAATTATCTGAATATTTATTATATGGAGAAAATTATACACAAAAAATTGTTAAAGTTAAAAATGGAGATTCTATTGAATCACTTACAATGGAAAATAAAATAAGTGTTCAAGAATTCTTGATATTTAATAAGCAATATACAAATAGAAATAATTTGCTTGTAACAGGAACTGATGTTGTTATTTCTAAAGTAGACCCTAAAATTCAGATAGTAGTTGAAACTCATGAAGTAGTAGATAAGGAAACTAATTATTCAACTATAGAGCAATATGATTCTAATCTTACACAAGGAAATATTAGAGTAAGTCAAGAGGGAAAAAATGGAATAGAAAGAGTAACACAAAATGTAAGAAGTATAAATGGAGAGATTAAATACGTTGATCCAGAAAGTAAGGAAACTATAGAAAATTCTATTCCAAAAATAATAAATATAGGAACAAAATATGTGCCAACTATTGGTAGTACAGCATCTTGGGAATGGCCAACAAATAGAGGTTATACAATATCATCATACTTTGGTTATCGTTTAGCAATATTTGGAGAGGGAGATTTCCATTCTGGTCTAGATATAGCTGGAACGGGATATGGCTCACCAGTATATGCTGCAAATAATGGTGTAATACAAGAAATAAAAGAATTAAAATATGCAAATGGACAATATTATAGTTATGGTAAATATATACTTATTAATCATAATAATGGATATTATACATTATATGGTCATTTGTCAGCATTTGCAGAAGGTCTTAAAGTTGGAAGTACAGTTGAGCGTGGTCAACAAATTGGTAAAGTAGGCTCAACAGGTTGGGCAACAGGACCACATTTACATTTTGAAATTAGAACTTGCGCATCATATTCATGCATTACTAACCCGCTTAATTATTATCGATGAAAATATGCGTATTATCTAGTGGAAGTAAAGGAAACTCGACCTATGTTGAAACAAAAAATCATAAGATATTAATAGACATAGGTACGAGTGCTTTATATATTGAGAAAACTTTAAAAAATATAGGTGTTGATCCAAGCGAGATAGACATAATTTTAGTGACACACGCTCATATAGATCATGTAGCAGGACTTAAAGTTTTCACGAAGAAGTATAAACCACTAGTATACATATCAGATAAAATATTAAAAGAAGCAAATTTAAATATAGAAAATGTTAGTAATGAAGAATGTATTGATGTAAACAGTGATATTAAAATAAAATCTGTGAGACTCTCACATGATGTTACAGATATAAAAGGCTATATTATAGAGGAAAATGGCTCATCTGTTGTTTATATAACAGATACCGGTTATATAAATGAAAAACTTATGGGTGAAATATCTAATAAAAGTTTATATGTCTTTGAAAGTAATCATGATATAGAGAAACTTATGAATAATCCAAAATATCCTCATCATACTAAAATAAGAATACTTAGTGATAAAGGACATTTGTCGAATAAAGATTCTGCATATTATTTATCTAAATTAATAGGTAATAAGACAAAGTGTATCGTTTTGGCACATTTAAGTGAACAAAATAATACGGAGGAACTTGCTTTAGAGACATTAAAGGAAACATTAAATAAAAAGAATATAAAAAGTCCAGTTATAGCTTTTGGTAGGCAAAATCAAGCAACGGAATTTTTTGAGGTCTAGGAGGAATTTAATGAGCAAATTAGTTAAAATAACTGAAGAAGAATATAATTCATTTATAAAAGTGCAAAAAGATACATTATTTTTTCAAAGTGTAGAATGGGCTAATTTTAAACAAAGTACAGGATGGGGAAAGGAAATTGTTGCTCTTAAAAAAGGTAAAAATATAAATGCAGCAGCAATTTTGCTTTCTAAAAAGTTACCATTTATTAATAAAAAAATGTATTATTCTCCTAGAGGCTTTATAATTGATTATACAAATTTAGGATTATTAAAAGAATTTTCATTAGAACTTAAATCATATCTTAAGGAAAATAAAGTAATTTTTCTTAAGATAAATCCTTATATAAAAT
This sequence comes from uncultured Bacilli bacterium, assembly GCA_910584085.1. Classification (GTDB taxonomy): domain Bacteria; phylum Bacillota_I; class Bacilli_A; order RF39; family UBA660; genus UMGS1613. Next base: position 5,663 of record CAJTZY010000018.1, read on the forward strand.
ATGTAGATAGAAATTCTGATGGAGATATTATTGAAGGAAAAGATAATAAAGATTTAGTAAAAAATTTAAAAAGCTTAGGATATAGGCATTATGGATTTTATAAAACTTTTGATGAAAAGAAGGATTTGGAACCAAGATGGCTTTCTGTTTTAGAATTAGAAGGAAAAAGTCTAGATGAATTGATTAAAAACATGAATTCTACAACTAGATGGATGATAAATAAAAGTCAAAAAAATTCTATATCTATTCGTGAAGCTAAATATGATGAATTAAAAGAGTTTAAAAAAATAATGAAACATACCTCTGATAGAAGATCATTTCAAGATAGACCTTTAGAATATTATCAGAAAATGTACGAATATATGAATAAGGATAGTATGATTAAATTATTATTTGCTGAAATAGATTTAAAAAATTTAAAGGAAGAGTTAAAGTTTGAAAAAGATAAGTTAAGATCTAGAATAGATGTTATAATTAATAATCCTAAAAAGAAAAATCAGGTAAATGAATTTAATAGTCAAATTTCTTCTTTAGAAAATAGAATAAATAAAATAGATTCTGAGATTAATGAATATGGGAATAAACCTATAATATCAGCTGGCTTATATTTAATGTATGGAGAGCAAATTGTGTACTTGTTTGGTGGTTCATATAAAGAATTTATGGGTTATGGAGCTCAATATTTAATGCAATATGAAATGATTAAGTATGCCAAAGAAAAAGAATATAAAAAGTTAAATTTTTATGGTATAGATGGTGATTTTAGGAAAGAAGCTAAACATTATGGATTATTTGATTTTAAAAGAGGGTTTAACTGTGAAGTAGTTGAACTAATCGGAGAATTTGATTTAATTTCTGATAAGTTTAATTATTATTTATATTTAATTTTATTTAATATATATAAATTTTTGAAAAAAATAAAACTTTTAATTAGGAAGATTATAAAATGATAAAAATAATATGTGTTGGTAAAATAAAAGAGAAATATTTTAATGAAGCAATAGAGGAATATAAAAAAAGGTTATCCAAATATACTAAGATTGAAATAGTAGAAGTTAATGATATAGATAGTGATAATATGGGTATAACATTAAAAAAAGAGAGGGAACTAATTGAAAAACATATTGGTTCTAAGGACTATGTTATAACTTTAGAAATAGAAGGTAATATTATAAGTAGTGAAGAACTAAGTAAAAAAATAGATACTATTTATAATACTAATTCTAATATAACATTTATTATTGGTGGATCTTATGGCTTAGATTTAGATATTAAAAATAGAAGTAATTATAAATTATCTTTTTCTAAATTAACTTTTCCACATAAATTATTTAGGGTTATGTTACTTGAACAAATATATAGAGCTTTTAAAATAAATAATCATGAGTCATATCACAAATAAGAATATTATAATTTAAAGAATAAAACGATTCTTTAAATTTTTTAGTAATAATAATATTATTAGAAATTTTAGTGAAAAATGCTGTTTTTACTTGATATAAAGTAGATTTTATAATAAAATAAGATGAAGTTGCACTATTTCAAATTATATATAGAAAGTTGTGATTTATGGAACAAGTATATGAATTTATTAAAAAATTAAATATAGATAATAAATGTATAGTTGCTGCTATAAGCGGTGGGCCTGATTCTATGCTGCTATTAGATATTTTGCTTAGTTTAAGAGAAACCTCTAATATTAATATAGTGGTTGCTCATGTTCATCATAATTTAAGAAGAGAAAGTGATGATGAAGCATTAAAATTAAAGCAATTTTGTGAGAGTCATAATGTTATATTTGAAATGATGAAAATTGAGGAATATCCTAACAATAAATTTAGTGAGGAATCTGCAAGAAAAATAAGATATGAATTTTTTGATAAAATAATAGATAAATATAAATCTGACATTTTATTTACAGCCCATCACGGTGATGATTTAATTGAAACAATTTTAATGAGGATAGTTAGAGGTTCCAGTATAAAAGGATATGCCGGATTTGAAACATTATCAAATGATAGAGGTTATATAATTGCAAGACCACTAGTTTATCTAACTAAAAATAAAATAGAGGAATATTTAAATAAAAAAAATATTTGGTATGCGAAGGATATGTCAAATGATAATGATAAGTATACAAGAAATAGATATAGAAAGTATATTTTACCAGAATTAAAAAAGGAAAATAGTAATGTTCATTACAAATTTTTAGAACTAAATGAAAAATTATTACTAGCAGATGATTACTTGAAAAAAATATCACATATACTTTACCGAGACATTGTTATAAATCAAGAAATAGATATAAATAAATTTAATGAATTAGATAATATATTAAAAATATATATACTTGAAGAATATTTAAAAAATATTTATTCTGATAACATAATAGACATAAATTATAGACATATAAATATTATATTAGATATAATGAATAAGACTAATTCAGTAGTAGACCTACCATATAATAGAAAAGGTAAAGTTGAATATAATAAATTTAGGATTATTGAAAATAAAGATATAGTATCATATGAATATATTTTTTATGATAAAGTTACCTTGCCAGATGGGAAGGTAATAGAAATTGATAATGATACAACTTTAACTTCAAATTTTGTAATACATTTAAGTAGTAGCGATATAAAATTGCCTTTTCATGTTAGAACAAGAAAACCTGGAGATAAAATATGTGTAAAGAATATGTTAGGTACAAAAAAAGTAAATAATATATTTACTGACTCTAAGATACCAAGTGAATTAAGAGAAACATATCCTATAGTTACAGATGATACTGGAGAAATAATATGGATACCTGGTATTAAAAAATCTCATTTTGACATGAAAAAAGACAAAAAGTATGATATAATATTAAAGTACAATTAAAGGAGGAATATTATGGACAAAAAAGTTATTAAAAGAAGTTTATTTTCATATATATTTTTATTTGCAGTTATAATAGGAATATTTATATTCGTTAATATGTTAAATACTAAAGTTAATAATTTAACATATAGTGAATTTTTAAGTGAGTTACAGGATAATAAAGTAACAGAACTTAGTATAACGCCAAATAAGAGTCAGGGTATTTACTCACTAAAAGGAAAACTTAAAGATTATAAGGAAAATGAATCATTTTCATCATCTGCAACTTTAAGTGAAGAAACATTAAAACAAATAGGCGAATATACTACAGATGATATAGAAATTAAAATTTCTAAAGATCCAGAATCTAGTTGGATTTTAGTATTTTTAGTAAATATACTTCCAATAGTATTATTACTAGGTGTTGGATATTTCTTTATATCTAAACAAATGGGTAGTGCTAATAAGTCTATGGACTTTGGTAGAAGTAGGGCTAGGCTTACAAATGATAAAGATAAGGTTAAATTTGATAAAGTAGCTGGTTTAACTGAAGAAAAGGAAGAGGTTCAAGAACTTATTGACTTCTTAAAAGAACCTAGTAAGTTTAAAAAGATGGGTGCTAGAATACCTAAGGGTGTTTTACTAGTTGGCCCTCCGGGAACAGGTAAAACGTTACTTGCTAAGGCAGTTGCAGGGGAAGCAAATGTTCCATTTTATTTTATAAGTGGTTCTGACTTTGTTGAACTTTTTGTAGGTGTTGGTGCAAGTCGTGTAAGAGATATGTTTAAACAGGCAAAGCAAAGCGCACCTTGTCTAATATTTATTGACGAAATTGATGCAGTAGGGCGTCAAAGAGGTACAGGTCTTGGTGGAGGACATGATGAAAGAGAACAAACTTTAAATCAGTTACTTACTGAGATGGATGGTTTTGGAGCTAATGAAGGAATAATTGTAATTGCTGCAACTAATAGACCTGATGTACTAGATCCAGCTCTTTTAAGACCAGGAAGATTTGATAGACAAATTACTGTTAATTTACCTGATGTAAAGGGAAGAGAAGAAATATTAAAAGTACATGCAATTGGAAAAACATTTGCTAAAAATGTAAAACTTGAAAATATTGCTAAACGTACTGTAGGATTTAGTGGAGCAGATTTAGAGAATTTACTTAATGAGGCAGCACTTCTAACAGTAAGAAGAAATAAAAAAGCTATAACTATGTCAGAAATTGATGAGGCTCATGACCGTGTATTAATGGGGCCTGCTAAGGTTACTAAGAAATATACAGAAAAAGAGAAGAGATTAGTTGCTTATCATGAAGCTGGCCATGCTGTAGTTGGTATTAAGTTAGAAGGAGCAAATGAAGTTCAAAAAATAACTATAATTCCTCGTGGGCAAGCAGGTGGATATAATTTAATGTTACCAAGGGAAGAAACTTTCTTATCTACTAAAAAAGAATTAATAGAAACAATAAGTGGATTACTTGGAGGACGTGTTGCTGAGGAAATAGTATTTAACGAAGTAACAACAGGCGCACATAACGATTTTGAAAAAGCTACTAAAATAGCTCGTTCTATGGTTACTGAATACGGTATGAGTGATTTAGGCCCAATTCAATTTGAACATCAAGAATCAAGTGTATTCTTAGGTAGAGATTATAATAAGAGTCGTAATTTTTCAAGTCAGGTAGCATTTGAAATAGATCAAGAGCAAAGAAAAATTATAAATGAATGTTATGATAGAACTAAAAAAATAATTAAAGAAAATAGAGATTTACTTGATTTAATCGCTAATACTTTACTTGAATATGAGACAATAACTAAAGAACAAATTGATTATTTAGTTAAACATGGATGTATGCCAGATGAAGACGGTGAAGTAGATTTAAGTAATTATAAAGAAGCAACTTTAAGTGACTTAACTGTTGAAGAGTTAAGAGATTTAGCTAAAGACAAAGGAATTAAAGGAACTAGTAAGATGACTAAATCAGAACTTTTAGAAAAGCTAGAAGAAGATAGTGAATAATTATCTTCTTTTATTGTATAAAATTTAATTTTTAATTTCTGATATAATTTAAATATGCAATATAATAGGTTGTAAGGCAATTATGAAAACTAGAATAGTAGATGAACAATTTGAAATAGCTATTTTTATAATCAATTTTTTCTAAAAGTTTTAACCGATTATAATACTCTTATTGTAAATTTTAAAAAAGTATGTTAAAATGTCTATAGGGTAAAAAAGAATAAAGAGGTGTATTATGGAAAAAATGGATAAATCAGAAACATTGTATAATAGTGATGACCTTTTCAATGAATATTTTGAAAATATGGATTTAGATTCAGATATGGCATCTCTTTATGAACTTATGGGTGATCAAAGATTAAAAGATGAGTATGAGAAAAGAAGTAAATTAAATAAGCTTAGAACAGAAAATCATAAGAGATACCATAATATTAAGATATCTAAATTACGAGATATAACTTATGATTTCGATAATATAATAAGAGATACTTTGACTTTGTATAATGTTATTGACTCAAAAAGATTGTTAGTTCAAACAGAGGAAAAAGCGCAAAATACTAAGTCTATACTTAATAAAATTTATAGAAATTTAAATAGATTAGATAAAATTGTTAGATCTACATTAAAAGAACTAGTTTCTAAAAATGATGAAAGACAATCAAAATTTAGTTTAGAATATTTTAATGATTTTGATTTAGATGAAAATTCTAGAAAGAATTTGATAAGTAAGTATAATAAATTATTATTATTAGATCCAGTTGTGGTTGGAGATGCTTATAGTATTTTAGAAACACAAATTATTAGAAATAAATATATTAATGATATATTAGAAATACTTAAAGTAGATGATAGTGGTATTTATTTACTTGAAAAAGATGATGATTTAAAGGAAATAAACGAGAAGATAAATTTACAAATAGGTAAGTTTAGAAGTAAAATAAACTATTTAGATGATTTAATACCCACTAATAGTAAATATATAGAAAATTTTAACAGTTTTAAAGGATTTTTTAATAAGTTAATTGCCTATGATGATAGTAATTATAATAGTGCGAAGGATACATATGAAATATTATATGATGAGTCTAAAATAGATGCATCAATTGATAAATATGAGGCTTTATTTATTGAGGAAATAGATAAAACTAGAAAAGAACAAAAATTTGTTTATGAAAAGTTTGGAATAAAAAATTTAAGAAAATCTTTGGATTATATTAGTTCTAATTATATGGATATATTAGATAAAGAAAGTAAAAAAGTAATAGAGTATATTTATAGCAAATTAAATTCTGGCAAATATGATTTAAAGCAGGTGGGGCAAGCTTTAAGTTTAATAGTTAAGGATATATGGAAAAATACAATAACTAATGTTTATTCATATAATCCTAGTGATGATTATTATTTTCTTTGTTCAAATAGAGAATTTATAGATGAGAAACATCAAACAATATTAATTACTAAAAGTGAAATAAATAAGGTGGATAATTATGCTGATTATCAAATAGGATTTATATGTAGTTATAATGATAATATATTATATGTAACTGAGAATGAAGATATAATGACTGTAGATTATGATGATTTATCTAATTTAAAAACTCCAGTACAAATTGAGCAAGAATTTATAAATTTCAGAATTTGTAATAGAATAGCATTAAATGGATATCAAACAAAATTTGATGCAGTATATATTATAGATGATGGAAATAAAGAATTATATGATAAAGCTATTAAGCTTGCTAATACATATAATTTACCACTTATAAAAATAAAGAAAGATAAAAAATAGTATAATAAAAACTGATTTAATCAGTTTTTTTGTTATTTGATTTTCTTTTAATTAGTTTATATGTTTTTATTAGTATTGGATATAGTAATTTTACTGGATAATATATACCTGAAATAGGTAAATCGTATTCTCCTGCAAATTCCATAATTCTACCATTAAATCTTTGTTTAAATGTAGTTAAATGATCTTTTAGATTTCCATCCACACCACCTAAATTACAATATTCGCAATTATTCTCAATGGAAAATTTAATAATTTCAAATACTAATCCAACAGAGGCATGTAAATTAGTTAATTCTAAACTATTTCCTGCATATAAATACTCACTAGTTCTAATACCTTTTTTATTTTTAGGAAGTAAAATAAGTGCGGTTGAAATAATCATAAATTTTCCATTTTTATCTATTAATTCTTTAACTTTGGTAATTTCTTCACCATTAGTTTCAGAGAGATTTAAAAATTCTAAGTATTTATTTAAGTCAATTTTTCCAAAAACTAAATAAGCACGATTCTTAAAATTTTTCATTATCTTTAAAAAATATTCTTTGTTTCTTAAATTTATATTTTGTTTTTTCTCTGTTTCCTTTAGTAGTTTAACAAAGTCATCAAGTTTATTTATATCATCAGTTATTTCAAAACTAATACCTCTTTTTTCATGGTAATTGCCTATATACGATTTAATTCTTCCATATGTTTTTAAAACCTCATTGCTAGTTAAAATTTTAGAATTTGAGTCACATATAGGAGCAAATATATTATATTGTGGTTGGAAGCTCTTAGTCATCTCTTTATTAATACCTAAATTTTTATATCCAAGTTTAATAAGATTTTTATTTTTAATTTCATAGTCTTTTGAATAATTGTGTTCGACTTCAACATTTTTAAAACTATTATCGCTTATACAAAAATTAGGATCTATTTTTACAACGTAAGCTTTATTTTGTTTTGCTAATTTTTTTATATTCATAGTCATTTCTTTTAAATCCTCAAAGTTAGTAAAATCAATTAAATATCCTCTAGGAATATAAAATAATTTAATATTTTTAAACATTCTTTTTATTAATACCAAACATACACCTACTAATTTTTTATCTTTATAAAGACCACAATGAATGTGACCCCAATTGTCCTTAATATTTGCCCAGTTATATTCTTGCATAAAACTTGCCATAGGGTAATTTTCTATGAACTTGTCGTATTCAGTTTTTTCGAGTTTACTAGTAAAAGTATACATATTATCACTTTCTTTCTTTAATTATTATACCTTAAAGAGTCTATTTTTACAACATAGTATATATTGCTTGTTAAAAAATTCAAAAAATAGTATAATAAATTAAGATAAGAGGTGGCACATGAAAAAAATGAAAAAAAATTCATTTATAGAAGGAGCTATAATAGCAACTGTAGGTATTATTATTGTTAAAGTAATTGGTTTACTTTATGTAATTCCATTTAATGCACTTATTGGCGAGCAAGGTGGGGCTTTATATGGATATGCATATAATATTTATCAATTGTTTTTATCAATTTCAAGTGCAGGATTTCCGTTTGCTATAAGTAAATTAACTAGTGAATATAAAGCTCTTGGAAATAATGAAGCAGTAAGACAAACATATAATGTATCTAAAAACATAATTTTAATTATTTCTATAATTATATTTGTACTTTTATTTACACTCGCACCTCAAATTGGAAAATTAATAATAGGTTCTAAGACAGGTGGAAATACATATTCTGATATTGCATTTGTAATAAGAATGGTATCATTTGCAATTTTGGTAATTCCATTTTTAAGCGTCACAAAGGGTTTTTTGCAAGGACATAAATATATAGGACCTACTAGTATAAGTCAGATAATAGAACAAATAGTTAGAGTAGCTGTTATATTAGCAGGTACGTATTTAGCCCTTAAAGTTTTTAAAACAAATATGAAAACAGCAGTGGGTATAGCAGTTAGTGGAGCATTTTTTGGAGGCTTAATTGCTTATATTTATCTTAGAATAAAAATTAAAAAATCTAAATTACTTGTTAAAACAGAGTCAAAAGAAGGATCAATTGATAAAAAAGAAATAATAAAGAAAATATTAAAATATTCAATTCCTTTTATAATTATAAGTTTAATATATAACTTATATGTAACAATAGATATGATACTTGTTTCAAGGACTATGGGCGATATACTTAAAATGCCTTCAGCTACTGTTGAATCAGTAGTTAGTGTATTTACCACTTGGGGAATTAAGTTAAATAATATAATACTTGCAGTTATAACGGGGCTCACAACTAGTTTAATACCTAACATAGTAAGTAGTTTTACTAAAGGTGATAAAAAAGATGTCGATAATAAATTTAATAAAGCGCTTCAATGTGTATTATTTGTTTTAGTTCCTTCAACTCTTTTCTTATCATTTCTAGCAGAACCTGTTTGGAAATTATTTTATGGTGCAAGTTACTATGGACCTGAGGTTTATAAAGTATTTGTCTTTTCTGCACTTTTTGGTGGCTTGTATTCAATAGTAGTTAATACACTTCAAGGTATTAATAAATATAAGTTAGTAATTATAACAGTTTTTATAGGACTTATAATTAATACAGTTTTAGATGTGCCAATGATGATTTTAGTTCATAATTTAGGATATGAAGCAAGTCATGGAGCAATATATGCATCTTTAATTGGTTATGGAACGTCTGCTATAATTGCTTTAGTAGTATTAAGCAAGAAATATGGTTTTAGTTTTAAAGATACATCAAAAAGATTACCTAGTTATGTAATATCTTGGCTAATATTCGAAGTAACTATAATATTACTCAAATTTGTTATACCAACAACGCTCGGTGGAAGACTAGTACAAATACCAACTCTTCTAGCGTTTGGATTAATTAGTTTTGGTATTTATATAGCTATAAATTATTTTAATGGTAATCTAAAAAATTTAATTGATATTAAAAAAAGGAGAAAAAATGAAAATAGGAATAGCAAATGATCATAGAGGATATGAAGCAAAACAAAATTTGACAAAATATTTGTTAGATATGGGGTATACTGTAATAAATTATGGTACTGATTCAACTGATAGAGTAGATTATACTAAGTATGGCTTTATTTTAGGCGAAAAGGTTGCTAGTCATGAAGTTGATTATGGAATAGCTATATGTGGTAGTGCGATTGGAATATCAATTGTCTGTAATAAGGTGAAGGGTGTTAGATGTGGTAAGATAAATAATGTAGAAGAAGCAATACATGGAAAAGAAAGAGATTTCATAAATATTATAGCTATATCAGGGGAAGCACCTATAGAAGAAAATAAAAAAATAATAGAGGCATTTCTTAATTCCCATGAAAATATGATTGATCCAGTATATAAAAAGAGAATAGATCAAATAGAGGAATACGAAAATGATTAAAACCGTTTTATATATAATTACTCTTATATTTACTATATGGGCAATGGAAGGGCTTGATTTAAACAAAATATTTAAACAAAATAGAGTTTATCAAGCAAGAGCTATATATTTAATACTTGCTATGTGCATATCATATCTAGTAACAAATTTTATGTATGATTTCTTTCTTAATTGTAAAATAATATAGTAGTATGTTTTATTCGGGAGATGATATCTTGATAAAAAAAATACTACTTTTTTCATGTTTAATAGTATTAATTCCTTTTATAATAGTAACTATATTTATTAGAAATGATGAGATAACATTTAATTTTTCACAAAATAGTGTGGTTAGGGTATATAGGGAAGATACAAATGAGATAAATGAGGTTCCAATAGAAGAATATGTTGTTGGGGTACTTGCTGGAGAAATGCCTGTTGAATTTGAACTTGAGGCATTAAAGGCTCAAGCTGTTGCAGCAAGGTCTTATGTTATGATACAAATGGAGAGAAATATAAAAAAAGATTATGATGTAGTAGATACAGTAATGAATCAAGTATATTTGGATAAAGAACATTTAATGTCTGTTTGGCAGGAATCTTATACAGATAACATTAATAAAATAAAAATGGCTGTCTTAACAACTAAAGGAGAATATATTTCATATGAAGGCAAAGTGGCAGAAGCACTATTCTTTTCGACCTCACCTGGTATGACTGAAAATAGTGAAGATGTATTTACGAATAAAGTAGCTTATTTAAGAAGCGTAGAAAGTCCATGGGATAAGATATCTCCAGTATTTACAACTAGTACTACATTTACTTTAAAAGATTTTTATAGTAAATTGGGGCTTAGTTATAGCGATACAATAAACATTCAGATTACAAGTAAGACAAGTACAGGAAGAGTAAAAAAAATAAAGATAAATAATAAAGAACTAACAGGAAATTATGTATGTTCTAAGTTAGGGCTAAGATCTACATTTTTTGAAATAATACAAGAAGGAACTAAAGTGGTAATAAAAAATAAGGGATTTGGACATGGTGTTGGAATGAGTCAGTATGGCGCACATGGAATGGCTAAGGAAGGTTATAATTATCAAGAAATACTAAAACATTATTATACAGGTATTGAAATAAAAAATTTTAATATTGAATAGAATTTGTTAAGTTAATTTGACAAATAGTATATGATATGTTATTATGTATGTAGTGAGAAAATTCTCATATAATAAAAGTGAGATACATTTGATTTTCCAGGTTAGATGTTTTCTCTTGAATTTTTGTTTTTTGAAAACACCAATCACACGATGATTGATGTTTTCGTTTAAGTTAATCCTTATTTCTAAGGATTAAGATAGTGTATAATACTATAGTTGCAAATATAACTACTAATTCCAAATGAATTAATCCTTTCTATAATTTTAAGAATCATAGAAATCACCTCTTCCCTAACATCTAAATGTGTAGTAAGAGTAAAACACCAACTAATCAAATTATATCTCAATTTAATTATATACTATTTGTATAGGTCAATCAAGCAAATTTCAATTATTTTTAAAAATTATTAGTTTGTCAAATAATAATTATGTAAATATATATTTAATCGAATTAAAAATATATATTTTTTTTGCTTTTATTAATTAATATTAAATTAAAATATAAAAAATAGTATAAATTTATAAATTTTGTTCACACTTAAAATGAGGTGAATAAAATGAAAAGACAGTTAAAAAAGTCAGTTGTTTATGGATTGTATGCTACTTCGTTTACACTACTAGTAGGAGGTATAGCAGTTCTTGGATTTGCTACTAAAAAGGCAAGTGAGCCAGAGTATGAATATGTCTCAAAGGGAATACTTGATTATGAGGAAAAGGTACCTGTAGTTACAACAGGTAATACCATTTTAAGACCATATAATGATTCTAACATAACACTTGTAAAAAGTTATTACGATTATAAAGCAGAAGCAGAATCGCAAGAAAAATCATTAATTTTTTATGAGGGAACATATATGCAAAGTAGTGGCTCAGCTTACTCAAAGGGAGAGGCATTTGATGTAGTCTCAATTTTGGATGGAATTGTAACTGATGTTAAAGAGGATACTACACTTGGTAATGTAATAACAATTGATCATAAAAATGGAATAACAAGTGTTTATCAAAGCGTAACTGATATAGTGGTAAAATCTGGGGATAGTGTAGTTGGTGGTCAAGTAATTGCAAGAAGTTCTACATCTAATATATCAACTGAATTAAATAATCATCTATACTTTGAATTAATAATAAATGGAATATGTGTTAATCCTGAGGTCTATTATGATAAATCAGTTAATGAAATATAGGGCTTAGCCCTTTTTATGTATAAACTAACTTTTAATATATATAATTAATTAGAGGGGTGTTACATGAATTCATTGATAGTAAAAAGAGTAATAGATGAAGCAAATTATATGTTAGATACAAAAAAAACTATAAGAGAAATCGCACAAATATTTAATGTTTCAAAGAGTACTGTACATAAAGATTTACATGAGAGATTAGTTGATATAGATTTTAATCTTTCTAAGGAAATAGATAGTATTTTAAAGTATCATATTGATATAAGGCACATAAGGGGTGGAGAATCTACTAAAAAAAAGTATAAAAAATTGATTTAAGGTAAGTAAATAAAGTAATTTATGGTATAATAATTATAGTGGAGGATGATATTATGTTTGCAAAAGATATAGGAATAGATTTAGGAACAGCTAATGTATTAATATATATCAAAGGCCAAGGAATTGTACTTAATGAACCAAGTATTGTAGCTATTGATTCTGATACTAAAAAATTGCTTGCAGTAGGTAAACAAGCAAGAGAAATGTTAGGAAGAACACCAGGAAAGGTTCTTGCTATAAGACCCATGAAGGATGGGGTTATTGCTGATTTTGAAATAACAGAAATGATGCTAAATAGTTTTATTAGAAAGGTAAATGGGAAAAGTTTTTTATCTAGACCACGTATATTAATTTGTTGTCCATCAAATATAACTCAAGTTGAAAAGAATGCTATAAAGGAGGCAGCAGAAAGAACAGGGGCTAGAAAGGTATATTTAGAAGAAGAACCTAAAGTTGCTGCTATAGGTGCTGGACTCGATATATCTAAACCTAGTGGAAATATGGTAATAGATATTGGTGGTGGGACTACTGATATTGCTATATTATCACTTGGAGATATAGTCACTAGTGAATCAATTAAAATAGCTGGCAATACTTTTGATACCGATATTATTAAATATATAAAAGATAAATATAAATTACTTATTGGTGATAGAACTGCGGAGGATATAAAACTTGAAATAGGTTCTGTTTATCCAGAAGGTAAAAATGAAAAAATGGATGTTAAGGGTAGAGATTTAGTTACTGGCCTTCCACATACAATTACAGTGTCTAGTGAAGAGGTAGAAGAAGCACTAAGAGAAAGTGTATATACAATAGTGCACTCTGCTAAAAATGTATTAGAACAAACCCCACCAGAACTTGCAGCTGATATTATTGATAAAGGTGTTATTATAACTGGGGGAGGGGCCTTAATACATGGATTTGATGAACTACTTTCCCATGAATTAAAGGTACCAGTATTTGTTGCAGAAACTCCACTTACTTGTGTAGTTGAAGGAACGGGAATACTTTTAGACAATATACATTTGTTAGAAAATAAATAAAAAAGATATCGTTATTGATATCTATTTTTTTAGTTTACTATTAATCTCAGTTGTATTCTTACAAATTTTAATAATTAATATTGATAATTCATATGTGATTCTAAGAATAAGATTTCCTGCTATTAGTGTAGAAAAGAAAACACCAATATTTGAACCTATGAATCCAAATGAGTATAAAGTTATAAATATTGCTAGAATTAAGTAAGAAATTTTTAAAATATCTTCAATTACTAACATTTTGAAATTTAAAAAATCATGTAATTTAGCTAAGAATCCACTTAACTTATTATTGTTTTTTAAAAATACAAAGTAAACTGTTATACCTCCTGCTATTGCTACTACTATTGAAATTATAGTCCATACTAGAAACCCATTAACTGAATTTGTAGTAGTTGTAGTAACAGTATTCCAATCATTTCCAAACATAAACTTTCGCTCCTCCTTTGTTTGATTATATCATTAAAGCTAAAAAAAATAAATACTTAGTTGTATTTTAAGTATTTATTTTTTTAGTAAATTTTAAAAATTATACATTTTTTTGATTGAATTTTTTTAGATAATAATCTCTAAGTTCTTTAAATCTTTCAAAGTGAACAACTTCTCTTTGTCTTAAAAATGATAATGGAGCAAGTAAATCAGGATCATTTGTCATATCCATCAAGTGTTCATAAACTGCTCTTGCTTTTTGTTCAGCAGCCATATCTTCTGTTAAGTCAGCATTCCAGTCTCCTGTAGTTGCGAAATAAGCAGAAGTGAATGGTACTCCGTTAGCGTCTGTTGGGAATATTGCATGGTCATGACCTACATATTGAGCAGTTAGACCACTGGCCATTAGCTCCTCCACACTTGCACCTTTCATAAGCTGAACAACCATTGTTGCTATCATTTCAACATGGGCAAGCTCTTCTGTTCCTATATCGTTTAATAGGGCATAGCCTTTTTCATCGGGCATAGTGTATCTTTGATTTAAATATCTTAAAGAAGCTGCAAACTCGCCATTGGGACCTCCATATTGCTCAAGTAGGGCTTTGGCCATTTTCAAATCTTTATTTTTGATATTTATAGGATATTCTAATTTTTTTTCATATTTCCACATATTATCCTCCTAATTATCCCAAGGCCATGGCATATCATCCCAAGCCCATGGATATGAATTTAAACTGTCACTATTTAAAGTAATAGGACCATATTTATCTTCATATTCGTTCATTAAACTTTCTTTTTCTTTTCTGTATTGATTAAATAAATTAATCGCATTTCTATCATTTGGATAAATATCTAAATAAAGATTTAAATCGACCATAGAAAATCCTAGGGCATCTATGTAAGTTAAAAGTTCTGCTTGCTCATTCATAGGTTTAATATCATATGGTACTTTTAATTTATATGGGTCATATAAATTTTTAAATAAATTTCCTCTAATAAAGGCATTGTATGGGTCATATAAATTTTGATTTTTCTCAACTGCGGGTATGTTTTGTTCATATGCTTTCGCATATATATCATTATTCATATTATCATACATTTTATTGCTAGGCATATTTGATTTATTATACATATTTGTATAATTATAATTAGGGTAGTTATTCATGATTTCCTCCTCACAATATATTATGAATTTATTATATTAGTGTATAGGTTTATGTCTAATTAGAAAAAAATAACAAAAAGTATAGACAAAATGAGGAGAATTTGCTAAAATAGTTTTCGTAAGTTTTACTTACATCAAGTGGCGAGTATGGTGAAGGGGTTAACACGGTGGATTGTGGTTCCATTATGCTAGGGTTCGAATCCCTATACTCGCCCCATATTGAGTTTTACGCACACCTTTGTGCGAGAATCTAGTAAAAGTTCGTAATACTTGATATTATGGACTTTTTTCTTTTACAAAGGTGGTGAGTATATAAAATGAATGTGTCCATAGAGATTTTAGAATTTCCTTTGTATATAAAAAATAAGATATTAAGAATTAAAAATATTACCAAACTAAACATAGAATATATTGCAGGAAAGAATATTGTCTTTAATCACTCTAATTTAGGATTAAATGAACCACATAAAATTATCATTAGTAATAATACTCAGGGTATAGTTTTACTTTGTTATGATGATGATTCAAATCTATATAATGAAGATTTATCAGATACTATTACGATAACGGAATTAGCTAGTATAGTGGAATACTTATTAAAAGAAAATTAAAAAAATTTTAAATTCATTTTTTCCTTTATTTATAGGGGTTAAACAGCTATTTTTAGGTATAATTTTCAAATCATGTCCGTTGCATGTCCTAAAAAAATGTGGTATTATGGTAATATACGAAAATTCTAGATAATCGTATATTTGAATTATTTTGAAGTTCTTAATACAAGGGAAATTCTTCCTTGTTTTTTTGTCGTTAAAAATTATAGAAAAGGAGAGAAAAAATATGGATGACAAAAAATTTGTAGTAGGACTTTACCCTAGAGTTTCAACAGAAGATCAATTTAGGAATGGGCATAGTTTAGATGAACAAAAAGAAAGAATGTTGAAACTATGTGATTACAAGAATTATGAAGTGTATAAGGTGTATGAGGATGCAGGAATAAGTGCTAAAAATATGAAACGACCTGCTTTTCAAGAAATGATTCAAGATATTAAAGATGGAAAGATAAACAAAATAATTGTTTATAAGCTAGATAGACTTACTCGTTCTATCAAAGATTTAGAAGAGATATGTACATTTTTAGAAGAAAATAATTGTAGTTTAGAAAGTATGTGTGAAGATATTAATACTTCGACTGCTAATGGTAAGTTTTTTATTAGAATGCTTACTATTCTTGCTCAACTAGAAATCGAAAGAACAAGTGAGAGAACCAAATTTGGTATGGTAGGTGCTGTGAAAAAAGGTCATTTTGTAGGACGATCACCTATTGGATATGATAAAGTTGATAAAAAATTAGTAATTAATGATATTGAAAGTGAAGTTATTAGAAGAATTTTTGATTTATATATAAAAGGTATTGCAGCTAATGCTATTACTAAATTATTAAATGAAGAAAAAGCATTAAATAGAAAATGGATTCCTACTCTAGTTGATAGAATATTATCCAATGAAATTTATATTGGTAATTATGTTCATAGAAAAACTGTTAGTGATGAAGAATCACAAAAATTTATTGGAGTTGCTCCAGCAATTATTGAAGAAGAAGTATTTAATATTGCTCAAATACAAAAACAAAAGAATCTTAAAAACTATAAAAGAAAGCAAACTTATATTTTTATGCAAAGTATTAAATGTCCTAAATGCGGTACTATCATGGGAGGTTGTTCTAGTAAAAGTCATACAGGTGAAAAACATTGTTATTATCAATGTGCTAATTGTAAAACAAGAGTTAGTGAAAAGAAAATTGAAAAACAAATGATAAATTTTTTAGATGACATGCTAGATTTCTTTTTATTAATTGATAATACTTATAAACCTTATTTGTATCAAGATACTGAAAAAGAATTAAAGAAATATAATAAAATAATTGATGAATTAAATACAAAAGAAAAGAGAATTAAGAATGCTTTTGTAGATGGAATTGTTGAAGAAATAGAATTAAAAGATGAATTAGATTTTATTAAGAATCAAAGGAAAATAACTGAAGAAAAAATTAAAGATTTAACCATAAAAGAAAGTACAGAGGATCATAAAAATGAAATGAGATTAATTTATAATTTAAAACAATTAGAACAAATAATAAATCATATTATGTTAGAAAAAATCATTTATGGGATAAATTATCTAAAGAACAAAAACAAGAATTAGTATTTAAATATATTGATAATATTAGTATTAAAGTTGATAAAAAGAAAAATGTATCTATTAAGAAGATTAATATTAATAAAAAAGAAATCAATAATATTGGCTATTTATTTAGGAAAAATTGTTTTGATTTAGTAGTTAATTCTAATGATAAAAGTTTAGTACTTTCTAATTATAATTCAAAAGATGATATGGATAATTATATTAAATCATTAAGTGAATTTTATAAAATTATACAAAACAATTTAAATATTGATTCTATTAATTTAGAAGAATTAGGTCAAAAGAATAGTCTATTCCAAATAATTCCTAACAAAAAAGAATCAAGATTTGATAAGGAAAGTTTAACATTACTGTCAATAAATGTCTAAAATATGGTAAAATTATATTAGATGTAAAACTGATTAATGAAAGGAGAACTTATGGATAATAATTTAAATTTTGAACAAATAGAAGAAAATAAAGATTTAATTGCTGAAACTACTTATAATTGTATAAAAAGCATATTTTCTAAAGAAGAGCAAAAGAATATTTTAGTCGCTGAAATAGATCCAGAATATATAGATGGTATTAAATTATGTGAGCATTACAATATTGATACAAAAACCGGTGCAAATTGTTTAGTATGTGAATGCAAGAGAGGTGAAAATAAAAATTATGTTGCCCTTCTTGTACCAACTGGATATAAGTATAATATGTCATCTACAGTTAGAAAATATACAAATTCGCGAATGGTATCTGTTGCTCCATTAGAATATGTTTTAGAAAAAACTGAAATGGAATATGGTAGTATAAATCCTATTGTCTTACCTCAAGAATGGAAGATTATTATTGATCCTAAAGTAATGGAAGAAGATAGAATTATCTGTGGAAGTGGATTACAAAAGTCAAAAATTTCATTACCAAGTAAATATTTATTAAAGTTAAACAATGTAGAAATTTTAGAAAATTTAGCAAAGGAGGTAGATTAATGAAAAATACTTTAGAATATTTTGAAGAAATTATGAAGATTCCAAGAGAATCTGGAAAAGAAGATAAAATAGCTAATTATTTGATTAATTATGCCAAAGAAAACAATATTGAATATAACTTAGGAAAATATAATACAGTATTTTTAAAGAAAAATAATAATTCTGATAAAACTATTATTTTACAAGCACATTCAGATATGGTTTGTGTATCAACAGATGATTATGATTTTGATAACGAAGGTATCCCCTTTTATATTGATGGAGATTACTATAAGTCCAAAAATACTTCTTTAGGAGCAGATGATGGAATTGGGATTGCAATTATTCTTGCAATTTTGCAAGAAAATGAAAATATGCCTAATATTGAAGTAATGATTACTACACAAGAAGAAACAACTATGTTAGGAGCAAGTAACTTTGATTATTCTTTATTAACTGGCAAAACTTTAATTAGTTTAGATGGAATAAAAGAAGCAGATATTGAGTCCTCAAGTGCAGGTATGTGTTCTCTAACATTAAATAGAAAGTTTATCTATGAAAACGAAAAATGTAATACTTATAAACTATCAATTAATGGATTAAAAGGTGGACACTCTGGAGATGATATTGATAAAAACAGGTGTAATGCAATAAAATTAGCTATAAGATTTTTGAAAGAATTAGATTATAAAGAAATAGTGGATATCCAATTTGGAAAACGTGATAATGTAATACCAAGTGAGGGTTATGTTGTATTTTCTTCTGATGAAAATTTAGAATTATTGCAGAAAAAACTTAATTATATTGAATTAGATTTAAGTGATGAGGATTCTGGTATAATCTTAAATTTAGAAAAAATAGATTCTTCAAGATTTATCAAAGAAAGTAAAGATATAGTTGAATTTATATCTAAAATAAAAGATGGATTATTAGAAACTTATCAAGATGATGGATTTCCCTTATTGTCAGCAAATATTGGTAAAATATCTATTTTAAATGATATTCTAGAAATAAAATATAGTATTAGAAGTTCTGATTTAGAAAAGGAAGAAACGTTATTAGAAGAAATAGAATCACTTGCTAGTCAATTTGAGTTTGAAATGATTGTTGATGCTAAGAAACCATTCTTTCCTTTTAAAGAAGACTCAATGATAAGAACTTTATTAGCAGAAACTTATAAAGAATTATATGGAAAAGAAACCATTGTTAAGAAAGTTCATGCTTGTATGGAGGGTGGAATTTTATCAAACAATATTGATGATTTAGATATATGCACAATTGCTCCTTCTATAGATAATTGCCATTCAATCAATGAGCGTGTAAGCATACCTTCTACCAAAAGAGTATACGATTGGTTAAAAGAAACATTAATTGAATATAATAAAGTCAAATAATTAAAAATTCAAATATCATAATAATTTGAGCAAGAAATTGCTCTTTTTTTGCTATCTAAATTTAGAAAGGAGATGAGTTTTATTAATTATTTCTTTGAAATAGTCGTGCCACAATTATTAGAGTATTTTAAAGAAAATGCAAATGACGTACCTTATTCTTTATTATCAGAAGTATTAATTAATAATAAGAACTACGAAAAAGAAGTAAAAGAAATGATTGAAAAATCTAATAAAATTAGTAAAAAATATGAAGAAAAAAAGTAAACTGTCGGAGACTATATTAGGGGGGTTTAGGGGTATTCCCTAACAAGTAGATGGGTGTGTATACACCATGCTTGATATATTGATTTTATATATTACGTAAGTCGTTCCCTAATTTGTGAAAGGAGAATTTTTTGTGAATGATAAGTGGATAGAAAGAAAAGAAGTTCAAGAGATGTTTTCATTAACAACAAAACAATTTGGTAGGGTCATGAGAAATATAAAACGAAGACATGAATATGATTATTATTTATGGATAAAAAGAGATAAAGATAAGAAAACAAAAATGTATGTAAAACAAGAATGTGTTGATTGGTTAAAAGAAGTTTATTTTAACAAAGAAGAACATTATTTAACTTCTGAGATAAGATTTTATAAAAAGAATATTTTTGATTTAGAAAATGAATTAGGAATAGATCATAAAATAAAAAAATATCAATCTTTTTCATTAAGATTTTTGCCTTACTTGTTTGGTAAAAATATAAGTGCTATTCATGTAGCACTTCATAGGATGAAAAAAGTATTTCCCTATTCAATAACTTTTGAAGATGATGATGTTATATGTGTTAAAGAAGAAGGAATTAGATGGTTGTATGAAAATTATTTTAAAAGAGATTATTTAAAAGAATTAGAAGAATATAAATGGGAATTAGAAATTAGAAAAAATAATGCGAGGGTTAATTATTAGGTCATTTATATTGCAGTAAGCAAAAATAAATGATACAATAGTAACAAAAGATGTTTGAGAGGTGATAATAAATGACCTTTGAAAAATATGTAGGAATATTAAATCTTATAGAAAAAAATGAGTTTGAAAAAGTATCGTTCACTGCATTCTTTCTACAGCATTATGAAAAAAGAGTTGAATTTTCATTGAATGATATTTTTGAATTGCTTAAACAATTAAATATTACAATATCAAATCATTCTCGAATAAAAACAAAACTAAGAGATTCCAAAAGATTTAGAAAAATAAAAGATAACATTTATACAATTACTTCAAATGGTATTAGTGAATTAACACCAATTATAAATGAATTAATAAATTCTGAATCGAGTATTGTAACTAATAATTGTTTGTTTGATCTAAGTTTATTTATAGGGGCTAGAGGGTATCTGGATAGTTTATTTGAGCAAGTTGATAATTGTTATTATAATAATTGCTTTGATGCATGTGCTGTATTAATAAGAAGAATATTTGAAATATTACTTATTGAAAGTTATCAAAATTTAGGAATTGATGAAGAAATTAAAAATGATAAAGACAGTTATTTTATGTTAGAAGCTATATGTACAAATGCAAAAGGTAATAAAGTTTTAAATTTATCAAGAAATACTAAAGAAACTCTAGATGATATAAGAGATTTAGGAAACTTTGCAGCTCATAAAATAACCTATAACACTCGAAAAACTGATATTGATAAAAGATATAATTCCATTCGAGCTTGTTTTGAGGAATTATATTATAAAGCTGGTTTAAAAAAATAGGAGGTTTAAAATGGAAAATAAAGTAAAGATAAAATTAGGCAATTTTGAATTTGAAGCTAGTGGAGATGCTGATGTTATTGAAAGGGAAAGAAAAATAGTAATGGAATTAATTCCACATCTAATTAATGCTAATAATTATACTACTATTGAGCAAAAAAATGATGATAATATCAGCAAGATACCATATACTGATGAAGTTAAAACATTAACAAATAATTTTACATCCATTAATCAATTTATAAAATTCAAAAAGTTTGGAAATAGTATTGATTTAACTTTAGGAATTATGTACTATGTTGATAAATATGAAGGAATTTCGATTATTAACCAGAATGTATTAAAAGACTATTATGATAAATCAAAAACAAAGTTGCCAACAAATTTATCACAAAATTTATCAAATCTTACTCAAAAAGGTTTTATAAAAACATTAGATAAGGAAACAAGTGGTGTAATTAATTATTCAATAACAAATGATGGTGAAGATTACATAGAAGAATATGAGCCAAAAGAACAAGTAAAAAAGCAAAAAAAAGCTTCGGTAAAACAAAGTTCTAATATAAAAGATGAGGTAATGGCTATAACAAGAGAAAGTTTAAATTTATATCAATATAAAAAATTAAGAGATATAAAAGATTTTAAAGGGAAAATGATGTTAGCTATCTATATAGTTGACAAGAATACATCTATTGATAAATTTTCAGTAAATGATATAAATTATATTTTATCAAAGATATTCCAAGAAAGTAATACCATAGATCAAATAAAAGGTGTTATAAAAAGAGAACCAACTTGGTTTAATAAAACAAAAAATGAAAATACAAAATTGTTTGAATATTCTCTATTAAGAGAAGGTATTGAATACGCTGAAGATATTGCCAAAATATAATTTTTGTGTTATACTTAGCTCATCAAGTATTTACTTAAATACTTTTACTACTTGGGTGCAAAACTCATTTGTTTATTGCCTTATATTTTTGAAATAAAGAATATCGATGTGAGATGTTCTTTTTTATTAACTCTTTAGAAAACTTCCAACGCGGAGCGTAGGAAGTAAAAACCA
>CAJTZY010000019.1:0-22320 GCA_910584085.1 uncultured Bacilli bacterium
TTTTAACAAAGGTCTTCCTTTTTGTATATAATCCCAAATCTATTTTACACTATCCTTTTTTTAGTTAGTTTGACATTAAAATGAATTTTTGCTATTATATACATCAACAAAAAGGGAGGAAGTATTATGACACCATATTATAAAGGTAGGCTTGTATTAAATAAAAATTTAAAATTTAAAAAAATAAAATTTAATTCTGGTTATTATGAAGAAAAAGAAGATATAGAAATAGATATTTTAAATGCAGAATATGAATTAACTGAAGAAGAAAATGATGATATATTAAATTATTTAATTGAAGACGAGAGCAAAATGACAAGGAATATTAAAGACATATTTTTTAAAATACTAATGTCTACAAAATTATATAGAAAGAAAGAACTTAATATAATATACGAAAAAATCACTGATAAAAATGGAAATGTTTATGGTGAAGAAATTCTAACAAAATTTATTTTTCCTTTATTCAGTATAGATGATATATGGGTTCATACTACCTATTCATTTAATAATTTTCTTGACTTTGTAAAATTAAGAGGATATACTAACTATAAAATAAATAATGATAGAAGCAATTTTAGTTTATGTAAATGCTATTGTGTTGAAAATGGAGTTGCCGACTATAATGAAATTGGGGAATATAGAAATAAAAACACTGATAATTTTTCTCCAAAATTTGAATTTAAAGAAAGAATAAAAAAATTATACAATATGAATGTATTTGATGATAGTGTTATTACACAAAATATTTCAATACAAGTACCTAATAATCAAAATAGTATCCCATCAAATCCAAGTAATTCATCTAATACGTATTCTACTGAAAATGATGCTCTATCAAGAGAAGAAAATATCTCATTTCCTACTAACCCTTGTAATAATGATTTTATTGAAAAATTAGAAAAAATAAAAAATAAATTAAATTCACTATCTAATGAGGAAAAATCACTATTAAGGGATTTAACATATAATAATTTAAATGATCCCCAGATTTTTGAATATATTGATATGTCAAGAGAAGAAATGCTAGAAGTTTTGTCTTATAGAGCACAACAAAAATCAGATAAAGACAATTCTCAAGTATTAAATGATAAACCTAAAGTATCACTTAAAAAGAAATAATTTGAAAGGAGAAAATTTTTATGACCATATATTATAAAGGTTGGATTGTAATAAAGAAAAATATAAAATTTAAAAAATTAAAATTTTATTCATCATATTTTACAGAAGAAAACAAAAATAATGTAAAGATATGTAGTAATTCAAATTATGAGCTTACTACTGAAGAAAATACAATTTTACTAAAAAGTTTAATTGATATGGATAAAAAAAGAAAAATAGAGGAAAAAACTATGTGGGACATATTTGACAAACTTGAAATCCATAATATAAAGTTAAAAAGAAAGGAAATGAATATAATATTTGAAAAAATTATAGATAAAGATGGAAATATATATGGTAAAGAAAGATTAACTGGTTATATTTTTCCTTTATTTAATAAAAGTGATTTTAAGGGTAATGGCAATTATTCATTTAAGAAAGATCAATATGACAATACTGAATACCTAGATGGATATCTTGATTTTGTTACAAAACTAAGAGATAATGTTGGACTTTGCGACTGTTATTTAGTTGAAGAGGGAGTTGCTAATATTAATGAAATATGTAAATCTAACAAAATACTGGAACATTGGTCCAAGAATGAAAGATTTAAAAATAAACTATTGTTTTTATCCAATATGAATGTATTTGATGAAAGCATTTTCGATAAAAATAGCAATAAGCCTATAAATACTTCCACAACTGTTTCAAATTCAAATAGTAATTCAACACCTGTCATCACTACCCCATCAGTTAATTTAGTAACAAATTCTCCTCTTTCTTTATCAAATAATATAGATATTGAAAATTCACAATCAATAACTACTTCTATAAATCCAAATAATAGTGATGAATCATCGCTAATCCCTATTAATACTCAATTAGAATGGTTAGAAAAATTTAAAAACATTATTAATTCATTAACCGAAGAAGACATAGCGCAGCTAAAAGATATGACTAAAAATAATTTAAATAATCCAAATATTTTTAAATATATTTTAATGTCTAAAAAAGAAAGGTTAGAAATTTTAAATTTTGAAAATGAATCTGAGAAAAAAGATAAACCTAAAGTATCACTTAAAAAGAAAAAAACTAATAAATGATTTTATTCAGTTTTTTATACAATGTAAAATTTGACAAAATGCTAGCAGTATGCTAAAATACACATTAAATTTATTCGAAAGGGGAAATTTTTATGGCAACATATTATGAAGGAAATCTTGTATTAAGTGAAAATGTTAAATTAAAAAAAATTAAATTCAGTTCTAAACGTCATTTTCAAAAATATGATATGAAAATAAAATTTTTAAATGCACGTTATACATTAACTAATAAAGAAACTAGTATATTAATTAATGAACTTTTTAGTAGTAATAGCGAAGTAAATACCAATACAAATAATATATTAGTAAATGTACTTATGTCTACAAAACCATATAGCAAATCGGAGATAACTATTGTATATGAAAAAATATATGATAAAGATGGAAATGCTTATGCTAAAGAGTTACATACAGGGTTTATTTTCCCATTATTTGAATCTAATGATTTATACTGTGATTTAAAATATACTACTTGTGAAAACACACGTGGTAAGATAAAGGCAAAGGGATTCTTTATTCATAGTATTATAAAAAGGAAAAACTTTGATTTATGTAAATGTTATTGTATTGAGGATAAAATTATTGACTATAATGCACTTGATAAATGGATTAAAAACAATTCTAAAACTAGAAGTGATAAATTAGAAAAATTATTTAAAAAGAATGTTTTTGATGATAGTAAGTTAATACAAAATAATTCTATTAAAACATCAAATACTAATCCTTCATCAGTACAAGTTAATCAATCTACAAATTCTATTATGAATATTATTCCTTCACAAAATATTAATTCGTCTAATAGTTGTGCAGGCTTAAATAATAATTCTAATACTCAAAATGTTATTCCAGTACAACAAGTTAATCCATCTAATAATTGTGCAAGTATAAATAATAATTCTAACACTCAAAACATTACTGCATCACATCAAATTAATCCATCTAATAATATAGGGACTGACACAATTGAGGATAGAAAAAGAATTATTAGTTTACTACCAAAGAATGATGGAAACCTTATAATGGACTTAATAAATAACGATTTAAATGATCCTAAATTTTTTGAATACATTAAAATGCCGAATGAAGAAAAAATGAAAATTTTATCATCTAGATCACAACAAGCATCAAATAATGATAAACCTAAAGTAAAACTTAGAAAAAGATAAATTGGTAATTATCAATTTATTTTTTGTATTTATTGAAAACAAAAGAAAAATATGTTATTATATTAAACACTTGGGGTGGTTTTATGCAAGAAAAACAAATTTATAGTGGAAAATTTATTTTACATGATAATATTACTCTAAATCAAATTAGGATAAATATTAAAAAAACAATAAAAAATGGAATAAATATAAAAATTACTAATTGTAGAAAGAAATTAACTACAATTGAGGAAAACCAATTATCTAAATGGATATTATCTGCAGCAAATAATATTCCTTGCAATGAAAATGATATTTTTGATATATTGGTTAATATAAAATATAATAATTCTATTAATAAACAAAAAACAGCTATATTATATGAAAAAGTATATGATAAAAATGGAAATGCTTATGCTAAAGAGATACTAACTGGATTTATTTTTCCCCTATTAACTACTAAAGACCTAAATTTTAAATGTTTTTATAGTAACCATATAATATGTAACTTTTTTGGGAAAAGTATTGGTTATAATATAAGCAGTGATTTCTTTCCAGAATTAATAAATAGAAAAAATTTTCAATTATGTGAATGCTATTGTATTGAAGATAAACCAGTCGATTATATGGAAATTGCATCATATAAATCGAAAAATGCTAAACACTATAATGGAATGCCTACAATAGATTTTGGAACTAAAATTTTTAAGTTATACAATATGAATCTTTTTGATGATAGTGAAATTATCAATACACAAAGTGATTTAGTTCAATCCATTAATAATCCAAATAATATTTCATCACAGCAAGCTGAGTCATATAGTAATCATATAAATGAAGAAAATAATTTTACGATTCAAAATGATACTAACTCACCTATTCAAACATCTGAAAATTCTAGTAATGAACAATTAGAATTACTAAAAAAAGTGAAAGAACTTTTACCATTATTACCTGATGAAGATATTAATCTTATAAAAGATTTAACAAACAATAATTTAGAGGATCCAGATATTTTAAAGTATATTAAAATGTCAAGAGAAGAAAAACTAGCAATATTATCTTCTAGATTGCAACAATCATCAGATAATAATAAACCTAAAGTATCTTTAAAAAAGAAAAGATAATATTAAATATATTAAGGAATAAATAATGTATGGAAAATAAATATAAAAAAGGAACACTTATTCATAAAATTGATGCAAAAGATAATAATATCACAGTAACCCCTATAGAACCAGATACAATTAATAGGATAAATAGTAGAGTTTTAATGGATATTAAAAGTAGAATTATACGTGAGGATAATAACCAAAGTGAAATTTATAAATCTTTAATAAAAAAATTCAAATAAATACTTAATAAAAAAATTGATAAATTTGATTATCAATTTTTATTTTATCTTATTTTAATGTGAACCTCTCTTAATTGTTGTTCAGATAATTCACTAGGACATCCCATCATAGCATCATTACCTGATACACTCATTGGGAATGCTTGAACCTCTCTTAAATTTGGTTCATTTTGAAGTAACATTATTATTCTATCAATACCTGGAGCCATTCCAGCATGAGGTGGAACTCCATATTTAAATGCATTATATAATGATGAAAATCTAGTTTCAAGAACATCTTCAGAATATCCAACAATACTAAATGCCTTCTTTAAAGACTCAATATCATGATTTCTGACTGCTCCTGATGCCATTTCATTTCCATTACAAACAAAGTCAAATTGATAAGCAAGAATATCATCAATATTATCATTTTCTAATCCTTTTATTCCTCCATGTGGCATACTAAATGGATTATGACAGAATTCATATTTATCTTCTTCATCGTTATATTCAAACATAGGGAAATCATTGATTATACAGAATTCAAATTTATTTTCATCAATTAAGTCAAGCTTTCTTCCTAATTCTGTTCTAATCATACCTGCATTTTTTGCCGCTACTTTTTCTTTTTTATCTGCTATAAAGAATAGTACACTATTAACTTTTAAATCTGCTTTTTCTATTAAAGAATTTCTATCTTCATCCGTTAAAAATTTATCAATAGGTCCTTTAAAGCTACCATCTTCCATATATGTTATATACCCTATTCCAGGCATTCCAATACTACTAGCATAATCAACTAATTCATTAAACCAACTATTTGATTTATCACCAATATTATCTACTTTAATACCTCTAACACATACACCTCTAAATGGTTTAAACTCAGAATCTACAAATACATCACTTATATCAATTATTTCAAGTGGATTTCTTAAATCTGGTTTATCTGTTCCATACTTTAACATAGCCTCTTTAAAAGGAATTCTTCTAAATGGTCTAGGTGATATTTCTTTATTTGAAAAATTTTTAAATGTATCATAAAAAATTTCTTCCCCTACATTATATACATCTTCTTCTTCAACAAAAGACATCTCAAAATCCAATTGATAAAATTCTAGGGTTCTATCACTTCTACAATCTTCATCTCTAAAACAAGGAGCAATTTGATAATATTTATCAAATCCACTTACCATAAGTATTTCTTTAAATACTTGAGGTGCTTGAGGTAAAGCATAGAATTTACCATGAAATTTTCTTGATGGGATTATAAAGTCCCTTGCTCCTTCTGGAGAAGACGCAGTTATAATTGGAGTTTGAACTTCAGTAAAGTTCATAGAATCCATTTTATTTCTTAAATATTTTAATACATTTGCTCTTAAATTTATATTATTTCTAACCTTATCATTTCTAAGATCCAAATAACGATATTTAAGTCTTATATCTTCTGAAACATTAGTACTAGTTATAACCTCAAATGGAAGTACGCTTGGAGCCTTGCCTAACACTTCAATACTACTAACTAGTATCTCAATAGTTCCAGTACTTATGTGATCATTATAGTCATCTTCATTTCTTTTTCTAACAATACCATTTACTGTTACACTTGATTCTTTAGTAAGTCCATCAAATATTGTATTATCATTACTTACTATTTGTACTACACCCTTTTCATCTCTTATATCTAAAAATATTACTCCACCATGGTCACGAATATTAGCAATCCAACCTGCTATTTTAACTTCTTTATCAATATAAGATTCATTAACGTCACCACAATATACATTACGATATTTATTATTCATTTAATCATCTCTTCTCCATTTCCTCTAAAATTATGTCTTTAGTTAAAGTAGGATTTGCTTGACCACGCGTTTGTTTCATTACTTGACCTACAAAATAGTCAAAGGTATTTTTACCTTTTCTATGATCTTCAATTAAATCAGGATGTTCATCTAATACCTTAACAACTATATCACGTATTGTTTTATCATCTGTTATCTGAGTCATTCCAAGTTCACTTACTATAACACTAGGTTCTTTTTCTTCCTCTATACATTTAAAGAATACTTGTTTACTCTGCTTAGAAGAAATTTTACCTGCATCAACCATTTTAATTAATTCACATAACATTTTTGGCGTTAAATATAAATCATCAATGCCTATTTCATATTTATTTAAATGTCCTAAAATTATACTAGTTAACCAGTTTGCACTTGATTTTGGATCCACACCTAATTTAATTGTTTCCTCAAAATAGTCAGATACTTTTTTATCCTTTACTATTATATCTGAATCATATCTAGATAATCCATATTCTCCCATATATTTTTGTACTCTCTCATATTGAAGCATTGGAATTTCTGATTTTATTTCTTCTATCAAACTATCGCTAATTTTTATAGGTGGTATATTTGGCTCTATATAATATTTATAATCAACTGCATCTACTTTAGAACGCATTGAATATGTTTTTAAATCTTCATCATCAAAACGTCTTGTCTCCTGAACTACCTTACCACCACTTTTAAGTATTTCAGTTTGTCTTTTTATTTCATACTCAATTGCAAGTTTTACGTTGTTAAAACTATTAATATTTTTCATTTCTACCTTAGTACCAAATTCAGTTGCAGTATCTTCCATAAGTGAAACGTTAACGTCACATCTCATTTGTCCCCTATCTGTTCTTGCCTCCGATACACCTGTATAAAGGAAAATTCCTTTTAATGTCTCTAGGAATGTTACCGCCTCTTCTGCAGACGAAAGACAAGGCTCTGTTACTGTTTCAAGAAGTGGTACCCCTGATCTATTGTAATCAATTAATGAATAAGTTCCAAAATGGTCAAGAGAAGCTGTATCCTCTTCTAAGTGAATATTATTTATTAAAATTTTCTTATCAATACCATCTACATTAATCATAACATAGCCATCTCTACCTACTGGTTTTGTTTCTTGTGTAATTTGATACCCTTTAGGTAGGTCTGGATAATAGTAATTTTTTCTATCAAACATAACGATATCAGGAGTTTTACAATGAAGTGCGAGTGACATCATTAATGACTTTCTAAAAGCATCTTTATTTGCTACTGGAAGAATTCCAGGAAGTCCAATATCTACTGTATCTATATTTTCATTTGGATATTCTGAATATGTATTTCTAGAACTTGAAAAGTTTTTTGAATTTGTTTTTACCTCACAGTGTACTTCAAGTCCAATAACCACTTTATACATCATATTCCTCCTTTACTATTCCTCTAAAGCCTAGAACCTCTTCTATTTTATTTGCTATATTAAGTGTCAAACCATCTTCAAAGCATCTACCTGTAATGTTAATTCCAATTGGCATATCACTTACAAATCCATTTGGAATTGTTATACTAGGAAATCCCCCAAAATTACCTATAGCCATATGATTTTCTAGCATTAAATATCTTGGTGACATTCTATCTATTTCACCATCAAATGTAGGCGCGATACCACCACTTGCCGGAAGTATCATAGCGTCATATTTTTTATATAATTCATTCATTTTATCAACAATTATTCTTCTAAGTCTACCCGCATTTTTGAATAACCTTTCTTGATTTTCTCTTTGAAGAATATAACTACCTAATATAAATCTTCTTTTTATGAGTTCACTGAATCCTTTAGTTCTAGCATCAAACATTATCTCATTTATATTATTTCCCTCTCCTCTAGGTCCAAAAGGTATTCCAGTAAGGTTAGAGTTATTACTTGTTGCCTCTGCACAACTTATAGTCATATAAGCAGGATATATTGCTTTAAGTAACTTTTCATCAAAAGATATTTCCTCTACTTCAAAGCCAATATTTTTACATTTTTCTATAGTTCCTTTAAATTTTCTTAGGACATCAAGAGTCTCTTCACCAGCATCTTTATATAAATCTAAATCTGTTAATTCTTTTATATAAAATAATTTTTTACCTTTAATATCATTATCTATCATATCTGCATATTTTACTTCCTCATCTGGGAGTGAAGTCATATCACGTTCATCTTTTCCTTTTAAGATATCTGTAACAATTGCAGCATCCCTTACACATCTAGTAAAGCATCCTACATGATCTAGACTTGATGCGAATGCGAATAAACCATATCTAGAAATTCTACCATATGTTGGTTTAAATCCTACCACTCCGCCGAATGCAGCTGGTTTACGAATTGAATCTCCTGTATCTGAACCAAGGGAAAATGGTACTATACCTAATGCGACTGCTGCCGCACTTCCCGCAGAAGATCCCCCTATTTGGTGATTTTTGTTCCATGGATTTCTCACTATTCCAGTATGTCCTGTAGTTCCTGTTCCACCCATTGCAAGTTCATCAAGTACAGTTTTACCCACAAGTACACATCCTGCCTCTTTTAACTTTTTGTATGCAGTTGCATCATAAACTGGAACATAATCCTTTAATATATTAGAAGAAGCGGTTGAAAGTATTCCCTTAGTTGAAAAGTTATCCTTTATCGCATAAGGTATACCACTAAGTATAGAATCACTTTCTTCTTCTATTTTTTCATCTATTATAGTTACAAATGGATTAAATTCATCCTGGTATTTATGAGCAAGCTTATTTGCTTTTTCAAATAATTGCTCACTTGTTACTACTTTGTTATCTAAATCACTTCTTAAATCTACTATTGTTTTCATTCTCCCACCACCTTTGGTACCTTTACTTGATTTGCTTTTGTTTCTTTTGCGTTTGCTAAAACCTCATCATTTGTAAGGCAATCGCAAGCGACATCCTCTCTTAAATCTGCATGATATATTACATATGGAAATGTCATAGGCTCTATATTTTCTATATTTTCAATTTCACCTATTAATGCCATATGTTTTTCAACAGTTTCAAATTCTTCAAGTGTTCTGTCATATCCTTCATCATCCATATCAAACATAAGCTTTGCTGCATAGTCTTTTAATTTTTCTTTAGTTACCATAAACTATCCTCCCTATAAACAAAAAAACAAGTACTAAGACTTGTTACTATCAAAATGGCGCCTGATGTAGGACTCGAACCTACGACCTAACGGTTAACAGCCGTGCGCTCTACCGACTGAGCTAATCAGGCATTAAAATGGCGCTCAATGTAGGACTCGAACCTACGACCTAACGGTTAACAGCCGTGCGCTCTACCGACTGAGCTAATTGAGCATTTTTTAATAGTATCCGTCTCTTTTTCTTGGGACGAATTACTTTTCCGCGGTGCCACCCAAATTGTCATAATGACCACTTTACCGATTCAATCAAATCGTGTAATTTTTAACGGGTTACAACCGATTAACTTTACTCGTGTTCAAGTTAATAGTTCCTGAGTGTTATTCATAATATACTTAATTGTTAGCTTCCACCATACCTAACTCGCTTTAATCAGTACTTATTACTACTTCTCTCAATCAACACTTTTAAAAAAGTTTACGTATTTAATTATAGATTAGTTTTATTAATTTGTCAATATAATTTTGACACTTTTTTTGTCTATATAATAATAAAATCCCTAGTATAATAAAAAAATTAGTATTATTTCAATTTTTAGAACATACAAAAAATATTTTATGCATTTGTTTTTATCATTAACAAATATTATAATTCCATAATAAAAGTCAAGAAATCTAAACAAATTTGCTTTCTTGGACTCTTGACTTTATTGAATATCTCCTAAACATAGCTCATATCAAACTACTATTTTTTATGTTTACCTTCATCATTTTATTTATCATCTCCATTTTTTACCGATCTTGTTCCTAAAAAGAAGCCTACTACAGTTGCTAGTATACTTTTTAATGTTTCATCTATTGGTATTTGTCTTATTATACAATATGCAAATAAGAACATTACTACCACAGTTATAAATGATTTTAAGTCATTCCACGCTTTTTTCATTTCTTATCACCCTCACTCCTAATTTAATTAATGCAAATACTATTATTCTACCAATTATAGGTGACACAGTATACCACACATTGATCACTTTTTTCACTAAGCATATCTATAACAATCTAACAACTTAATCTCATAATATTATTTTCATTTCATTTATTAAATAATTAATTCATAGATACCTTGTATTTAACTTCCTTAAATATTAAGTGTTTTTTATATCTATATCATTTGCTTATAGATTGTTTACTTTTTCCATTAATGATTCTTTTACCATTTCATCCTCAAGTATATTTATACTAAATACTTTATTTCCTATTTTGTTTATAGATGCTCTACAATGATAGAAAATTGTCTTATCTATTATAAAATATCTATCATGAAATTTATCACTATAAATTACATTTAAATTATTATATTGTTTATTATATTTTTCTATATCTAATTTAGTTAACAGTCCTTTTGTTTTTGTTATTAGAGTTACCTTAGAATTTATATTTTTTATTATACCTAATAAAACTTTACCTGCATATCCATCTATTATAATTAATTCACTTTTTGCATACTCATTATATCTATTATTTTGGAATATGCGTCATATATTTGACCATCAAAGTATATCTCATTTATTTTTCGTTTCTCTTCAAATTTATTAAATGATTCTTGTAGTAATTTTATATCCTCAGTATTTTTCATAACTTGATTATTTATATATTTTTGTTCTATTAAATTTGCTGATATATATTTACGCATAGCAACAAATGCATCCATAATTGAAATACTAACTTTAGTTGCAATATTTGTTTTAAGAATAGTTGCAAGCATTGCTACACCTTGTTCTGTAAAAACTCTAGGACTATTTCTTCTCCCTCCATAATTATTATTTTTTGAACTTGAGGTCAAAAATTTTGACCTCAAATAATGATATTCTTCGCCTATCAAAATCCATGAAAATCTATCTGAAAATTTATCTAAATTATTTTTTACAACTTGATTTATTTCTTTTGTTCCATTTTTACATTGATAAAGTTTTGCTAAGTCACTATCTAACATAACTTGTTTTCCTCTTACTTCATATATTAAATTTTCTATATTTATCTCTTTTACTTCATTCATCTTTATTTCCTCCTAATTATATTATACGAGAAAACTTTCCTATTTCCCTTTTTGTGTAAAAAATAAATAAAAAAAAGAGAAAATTTATTCTCCTATGCAATATGGATATTCTATTTTTTTTATTTTAACTTCTTTGAATATATTTAAATCTTTTATTGTTCCTTTACACTTTACTAATAAATAATTACCAGTATGCCCTGTTATAAAGCCATCTTTATACATTTCTGGTAGAAAAGTCACATTTTTATTTATACATTTACTAAAATACTCTAATTCTAATTTTTTACTTATATCAATTAAACGTTTTACCCTACCTTTTTTAGTGACATCATCTATATGATTAGGTAACTCTTCTGCTTTTGTTCCTTTTCTAAGTGAAAACGGAAAAACATGTATTTTAGAAAATTTAATTTTCTCTACCGTATCAACTGTTTCTTCAAAAAGTTCATTTGTCTCTCCAGGAAATCCAACTATTATATCAGTTGTTATTGAAATATTGGGTCTAATATTTCTAATTTTTTCTATTTTTTTTATAAAATATTCTTTATTATATTTTCTATTCATAAGTTCAAGTATTTTGTTTGAACCTGATTGAATAGGTATATGCATGTGATCTACTAATATCTTACTAGAATGTAACGTCTCTATAAATTCATCATCAAGTTCTGTTACTTCTATTGATGATATCCTAAGTCTTTCAAGGCCGTCGATTTTTTCTATTTCTTTTAGTAATTTAGATAATGTATAATCATTTAAATCTGCTCCATAATGTCCAGTATGAATGCCTGTTAAAACTATCTCTTTATGTCCATCCTTAACTAATGTTTTAATTTCATCTATAACTACCTCTCGATTTTTACTTCTAACTTTACCCCTTGCAAAAGGTATAATGCAGTAACTACAGTAATTCTCACAACCATCTTCTATTTTTACAAATGCTCTTGTCTTATTAAAATTATTTAAACACATGTCTTCAAAAGGCTTATCCATTATATCAGTAACTTCCATAATAGGAATACCCTCTTTTTTATACTTTTCTATATACTCCACTATTTTACTTTTACCACTATTTCCAAGTACTATTGACACATTTAAATCTTTTAATAATCCATAATTTACTTGTGTCATACAGCCAATTGCAATTACTATAGAGTTTTTATGGTTGTTTATTACTTTTCTAATTGTTTTAAGTGATTTATTATCACTTGTATTTGTAACAGTACAAGTATTTATTATATATATATCAGCATCATCTTCAGTAGATTCTATATATCCATTATTCATTAATTTATCTCTTATAACATTAGATTCATAAGTATTTACTTTGCAACCTAGTGTATAAATATAAAACTTCATATAACCACTTCCAACATATAGTTTACACCTAATAAAAAAAAAATCAAGCAAACACTTTACTATTTTCTTAATTTTTTTTGATAATTTTCTCCTAGTACCTTAGAACAATCATCAATAGCCTCTTCTAGCTCTTTTATTGCATCTTCTATTACTTCTGTTTCTGCTTTTTCTTTTGGAGTGTTTATTGTTTTTAAAAAATTTATAAATTCATTTTCTTCTTCAGTTTTTGTATATTTTTCAAGTATTTCTATACATTTTATTATACTTTTTTCATCTTTTCCTTTTTCTATATTTTTTTGTTTTAAATACTTAGCATAGTCAGGTGGTTTTTGTATATATAAATTTTTATAATTACAATTTGCACCCAGTAATATTAATATTTCAAGTAATTCAGGCATATTAAATTCCATACTAAGTTTTATATAAATTTGATTTAAATTAACATCATATAAATTTATATTTGCTCCTGCTTTAATAAGTGCGAGACATACTTCAAAATTATGTGCTCTTATAGCAAGTTCAAGTAAAGTTCTTTTAGGTGTTTTTTCCCTTATATAATTTACATTAGCTCCCTCTAATATATAATCTATTCTTTTTTCGTTTACAAGCTTACTTTTCATATTAATAAGTGAATTTGAAAGAAGAAAAGCCATAGTATTACTTTCATCCTCTGATACTTGTTTTATTTTACTTCTAAATTCCTTTATACTATTATCATCTAAACCATATTCTTTTAACTTTTTTTGCTTTTTTTGTTCTAGTTTATCTTCTGCTGATTTAAATATATTTTCGTAATTCATTTTATCGCCTACTTTTTTATTTTATTAATTTCTTTTGATAATTTTCTTCTAGTACTTTAGAGCAATCATTAATAGCATCTTCTAGTTCTTTTATTGCATCTTCTACTACTTCTATCTCTATTTTTTCTTTAGGATTTTTATAATTAATTACACTTGGTATTATTTCTTTTGATAAATAATTATCCATAAACTTCTTTATATTCATTTTATCAAAATTATCACCAGTATAATTTCTTTCGTTATTAAATTGAATTCCTGATACTATTATATTTTTAGTGATTGCTATATCATTTTTTTCATCCACTAACCATTTTATGGGGCTAACACTAATCCAAACAAAATCTCCATCTTTATATTTTTCTCCATTTGAAAATATTATTTCATTACCATCAAAATCTGAATTAACCTTAACTCTAACATATTTTTTACCATTATATTCATATTCTATATGTTCCTGTGATTCAAAACCTTTATCATACTCATCATAATGTCTAGAATCTGTTGTATAAACTTTTCCTGTTTTATTTAATTTATTCTCTTCATATAATTTTTCTAATAATTTGCTTAAATCATTAGAACATACCCACTGTGGATATTCTCCAAATTCTACTTCGAGAATACCATTTCTCCAACTCACTACGTTTGAGGAGATTCTAGAGATTGATGAGAACAGTAAAGTTGGACGACAACCACCATCACGTAGACTAACAAGACTCCAAAACTTATATCCGTGATAGTCAACCGCGCGGGCGGTGTTACTTGTTGGACTTTTAGTCCACCACCATCCTGTTCTATTAGCTAATGATTTTTCATCATTAGTAAATGCATTATAATCTATATATCCACCTAATACTACAGAAAAATCTGTTATCGCAGCAGTTTTTCCATATTTTTTAAAGATTTTTAAAGATTCTACTTGTTCTATTGTTAAAAGATCTAATTTAATTAAATCATATTGTTTAAATTTTTCTAATCTTTCTTGTTCTTTTTTAAATATATTTGCATAATTCATTCTATCGCCTACTTTTTTATTTTATTAATTTCTTTTGATAATCTTCTCCTAGCAACTCCTCACAACTTTCAATCATTTTCTCCATTTCTTCTATACCAGTTTGTATTACGTCTTTTTTTGTGTTAAGTATATCTTTTACATTATCTTCATCAAATATTATTGAATAATCACCTTTTACAGCATTTTCAAATAATTTAATATATTTTTCTTGTTTTGAAAAACGTGCTATTTCAAAAATCGTTTCACCAAATGGTATAGTTTCTTCTGTTAAATCTATTCCCATTAATATCATTATTTTACACAATTCATACATATCACTATATAATGCGGACTCCATATTATTAATATCCATTTCATGTCCTGCTTTTAATAATAATATAGCCATGTCTAAGTTTTTTTCTTCTATAGCACAATTTAGTAATGAAACAGCCTTTATTATACCAATATTACCATGTCTTTCATCTTTTATAACATTTTTATTAATATTTGTTCCTTCCTTTATTAACTTTTCTACTTTTTTTATATCATTATTTTCTATTGAATCAATTAAATCATTAAAATTACTTTCATTTTTGAATTCATCATAATGAATTTTACTTCTAAATTCTTTTAGACTTTCTTCATCTAATCCATATTCTTTCAATTTTTCTTGCCTTTGTTGTTCTAATGTCTTTTCTTCTTTTATTTCATTATTAATTTTATAGTTAATTATACCTGGTATTATTTCTTTTGATAAATATTTATCCATAAACACCTTTATATTCATTTCATCAAAATTATCTCCAGTATAATTATTTTCTTTATTAAACTGAATTCCTGCTACTATTATATTTTTAGTTATTGCTATATCATTTTTTTCATCCACTAACCATTTAATAGGGCTAACACTAATCCAAACAAAATCACCATCTTTATATTTTTCCCCATTTGAAAGAATAAATTTCTTACCATAGAAACATGAATTAATTTTAACTCTAACATATTTTTTACCATTATATTCATATTCTATATGTTCCTGTGATTCAAAACCTTTATCATACTCATCATAATGTCTAGAATCTGTTGTATAAACTTTTCCTGTTTTATTTAATTTATCATCTTCATATAATTTTTCTAATAATTTGCTTAAATCATTAGAACATGCCCATTGTGGATATTCTCCAAATTCTACTTCGAGAATACCACATTCTATTAGAGTATTCGAAATAGTTGGTAAAATTACAGAGTATGGCAAAGTGGGGCAAAGTCCAATATCTCGTACATTAAGATTACTATGACCAATATCGCCACGTATACTAACATCGCATGAATGGGCATACAGAGGCGATTTACTCCACCAACAACCTGTTTTATCATTCAATATCAGTATCTCATCATTATAACAAAAATTTATTATATTGCCTCCTAATGCAACTGAAAAATCTGTGATTACAGCTTTTCTACCAGTTTTTTCAAATATTTCTAAAGATTTTATTTGTTCTATTGTTAAAAGATCTAATTTTAATTCTATTTGTTTTGTTTCTTTTTTTTTAAATACATTTGCATAATTCATTTTCTCACCTGTTTTTTATTTTTTGAAATGGAATATCCTCTAATATCTTATTCATTTCTTCTTCAGCCATCTTAAGTGTGTCAAATAATGTTCGGGGTTTACTTTCCTCAACTAATATATTTTTTACTTTTTGATTAATTTCACTTGTTAATATTTCTTTTGATAAATAATTATCTAAAAATACTTTTATATTCATTTCATCAAAATTATTCCCAGTATAATTATTTTCATTGTTAAATTGAATTCCTGCAATTATTATATTCTTAGATATAGCAATATCTTTTTCAATATTTACTAACCATTTTAATGGACTAACTTTTATCCAAACAAAATCTCCATTATTATATTTTTCTCCATTTGATAGAACAGCAGCACAAGGGTATGTTGATTTAAATTTAACTAGCACATATCTTTCATTTTCATATTCATATTCAAAAAATTTTCGTGCTGTAAATTTTTTATCATAATCATATCGATCCCTAGAATCTGTTGTGTAATATTTTTCCATTTTATTTAAACTATTATTTGAATATAATTGTGTTAATACTTTCTGCAATTCTCTAGAACATGCCCACTGTGGATATTCTCCAAATTCTATTTCTAACCATCCATTTTCTAATTCAATAGTATTTAGAGGCATTTTAGAAATAGTAGAATATAACATATAGGGACGAATTCCTTCACTATAATTTATTGCATTATCATAAAATTTGGTACCATTATATATAATTTTATAAACTCCTTTATCACTTGGTGTTTTGCTCCAATAATGGCCCCTCCTTTTGGACAAAAATATTTTATCGCATGGATCTCCTTGCTTATCTATACCTTCTAAAAGCTCCACCCAACCACCTAAGGCAATAGCAAAATCAGTTATTGCTGCTTGTACGCCAAAAGTTTCAATTGACTTCCAGGTTCCATGCTTCTTCATCACTTTAAAATTTTCTTGGGTATATAATTGTTCACATTCTAAAATATCTAATTTAATAATATTTTTATATTGCTTATCAGGTGAGTTTCCTTTCATTGCACTTTCTAATATTTGTATACATTCTTTATTATTTTTTTCCCTTGCTATATCAAGTGCATTAAAATGTTTTTCATTAATTATAGATAAATCTGCATTTAATAATACCAATATTTTAAATAATTCCATATTATCATCTTCAATACAGCTCATAACACTTGATATTCTAGATGGCATAATATAATTTATATCAGCACCAGCTTTTATTAATAGTTTTGCTATATCATATCTTTTTTTATGTATTGCAATCGCTAAAGGAGTGCAGCCTTTAAATGTATCTCTTTGGTCAGTATAATTTACATTTGCTCCAAGTGTTATTAGATTTAATACTTCATTATATGTTAAACCATTATGAAATAAATATTCATATAATATTTTGCCCAAAGTATTACTTTCTTCTTCAGTTGATTCTTTTATTTTACTTCTAAAATCCTTTAGACTTTCCTCATCAAAACCATATTCTTTTAATTTTTCTTGTCTTTGTTGTTCTAATGTCTTTTCTTCTTTTTTAAATATAGTTTCATAATTCATACTATCACCTATTTTTTTATTTTTTGATATGGAATATCATCTAATATATCACTCATTTCTCTTTTTGCTTCTTTGAGTGCTTCTAATAAAGTATTAGGATTATATTCTTTCTTTACTTTTCCACCAAATATTATTGAATAATCCCCATTCATAATATTTTCAAATAACTGAATATATTTTTCTTTCTTTGAAACACGTGCATAATCAAGAACTGTTTGTCCAGCTTCACTTTTTTCATTTAAATCTATTCCCATTAATAGTATTATTTTACATAACTCATGCATATTATTATCCATAGCCTGCATCATATCATATACATCTATTTCATACCCTGCCTTTAGTAATAATATAGCAATATCAAAATTTTTTATTTCTATCGCACAGTATAATGTTTTTGTATTGGTAATAAAATTAACATTTGTGCCTTCAATAATTAATTCATTTACTTTTTTTATATTGTTATTATATATAGCATCTATTAGCATTTTAAAATCTTCTTCATCTGTATATTCATATTCGGAATAATCAATTTTACTTCTATATTCTTTTACACTTTCCTCATCTAAACCATATTGCTTTAAATATTCTTGTTTTTTATACTCTATATTGTCAGTTTCTGTATTATTATACACATTATTCAATTTCATTGCATCTTTAAGTATTTTTATACATTCTGTATTCTTTCTCATTATAGCAATATCAAGTGCGGTTTTACCATCATTATTTTTTATATATAAATCTGCTCCCATTAATACCAATATTTTAAGAAAGTCAACTCTACCAGAAAGAGCATACCTCATAGCAGCTGTTTCTCCATAACGATATTGTGCATCTATATTTGCCCCTGCTTTTATTAAACTAATTAATATAGAAATTGAATGAGTTAAAATTTGCATAAGTGAACGTCCACTATATATATCAATATAATCAACATTTGCACCTGATAAAATATAGTCATTTGCACGTTTTTCATCTAAATATAATCCCCTTATACCCTTACATAATTCATTACCTAATCTTTGACTTTCTTCATATGAAACTTTTTTTATTTTACTTCTAAACTTTTTTATACTTTCATCATCTAAACCATATTTTTTTAACTCTTCTTGCTTTATTCTCTTTTCTTCTAACTTAAATATATTTTCATAGTTCATACTCTTATTCCTCTATTTACTTTTAGTTTTTACTTTTTGATTCATAATTGAGTTTGAAGCTTTAATTGCACTTTCTATATCTACACATGGCAATTCAACTATATTTTCAAAGCCAGTTGATTTATCAATCTTACCTGCTATTTCAACACTATATACATTATCAGCTATTTTATCATAATTTAAATCTTCTGGATTATATATAAGACTATTAATATTATATATACCATAATAGTTAGAATCTGTTTTCATTTGAATATTTCTTTCTACAATAAAATTTCTAACCAAGTATGCGAAACCTTTTATAGCTGTTAAATAATTAGATGGAATTACTTGATAATTAGACATGATTTTATATTCGATTCCTTCTCTTATTGCTATTAATCTTAATTTATCATCAGATGGATTTAATAATACACCATTTTCGTATATAACTAATCCAAATTCTTCAGCACTTTTAATTAGACTATTAATATATTCTGTATGAAAATTAGATTCTGATAAATCATTTAATTTTATTGTTGCAACCAGAGTCCAATCATTTTCTGATAGTTCAAATATATTTTGTCCTCTTCTTACATAATCAGTAGAATCATTAAAATTTGAAAGTATATTAGGCATTCTATTTGTAGAAACCAATTTACCACCGGCCAAATTTATTTTATTAGTTTCTATATTGTTTGCATTTTCACTAATCATATTTTCTTCTTTCTCTTTTAATTCTGGTAAAAGTTTTTGATATTTATCAATTAATTCCTTAAGTTTATTTGATTTTTCAACAAATTTTTCATTTTCTTCTTTAAATACTTTACTAGCAATTATACTATTTATATCTATTTCCTTATTAGGTGTATCTGTCTTTTTCATATCATTTACTAAATCAAGTAATTTTTTATTCTTAGTTAAACTATTTTCAAATATTTTAATATCATCTACTGATTTAAACATGTTTTTTATAATTGTTTTGTAGATTATATGTTTAGGAGCGTTTGCTAAATAAAGTAATCTATTAGCATCCTCTAGTGCGATTAACATCTCACTACAAGATGGAAGTCTATTATATTTTTCTTTTTCTTTATAAGCTAGATTGTACATTAAAGTAACCATATTCATTAAACCACCATTAACTGGTTTTTCTCTTCCTTCAACTAATACCCTATTTGCTGTTTTATAAAATATTTCAGGCGTCATATAATCTAGTCTAATTATTCTAAGACGACGTGAAAGTGGACCAGATAATTCCTCTCTGAAATCATTTTTACAAAGTATTACTTGTAAATTTGATTTATATTTATCTATTACACCTAAATCTCCATGTTGAGTAGAATTAATTTTACCTGATTGTAAAAATTGTAATAAAAATGCATCTGTTTCTTCTCTTGCTTTATCATATTCATCTATAAATAAAACTACTTTTTTACCAGAATTAGCTAATTTTATTGCTTCAATTAATTTTCCTGGAATATTAACCTTATCCGCATCCCCACGAATTGCTGCACTTATATTTATATCCTCAAATAATTCTGTTTTACCTGTAGTAGCATCACATTGATATTCTACCAAAGAAGCTTCTTCATTATAAATATGTTTTACAAGTTTGCAATAAGTTTCTGCATAAAAAGTTTTTCCTGCTCCTGGTGGACCTTCAAGGCAAGTTGCAAATATGTCTTGTCCTGGATTAATTTCACCAAGTCCAAACATGAATAATCCATTCCATGCTTCAAATACTAATTCTTCTGTGGGATAGTATCCGAGCCTTTCCATTTCATTTTTTAATTCTTCATGAGTAATCATTTTCATTACTACATTCCTCCTTTTGATTTTTGTTTTTCTTTTTCTTCTTTTTCTTTTTGTTTTTTAATTTCTTCTGCATATATTAAGGCTTCAAATCTATTTTCATTTACTTTAATTAAACCGTTCATTATATCGTTTGCATTTCTTACTTTATAACAAAATCCACTAAATTCACCTATATCTTTAACTCCGTAGGAATCCTCAAAGCAAAACCAATACGTTTTTACCTCATGTGATAAATTTATTATCTCATTTCTTGGATCAAAATCCGCGAAAACTGCACATTTTTCTGCTTTTCGTTCTATCAAATAATTATCTATATTTTGATTAACAAATTTATACGTAACTTGTGAATTTTTAATTAAACTTGAACTATCTCCATAATATCCTGCACTTGATAAAAATTTTGCTAAAGAATCTACATCCATGTTTTTATCTATTTTTTCTATTTGTACATTAACTCTTTCATTAAATCCAATCAATACTTTTACATCTTTCTTTAATAGTTCTATAGCAATTACAGCAAGCATATTTGTATGTTTACTCATACTACCAGACATATCAAAATAAAATGATAGTGGCACGTTTTCATTTTTTCCTTCTGCATATTGATAGCCGTATTTATCATCTAATACTCTAGTTATCTGATGAGTTTTT
The DNA here is from genome assembly GCA_910584085.1 of uncultured Bacilli bacterium. GTDB lineage: Bacteria > Bacillota_I > Bacilli_A > RF39 > UBA660 > UMGS1613. The sequence continues at coordinate 21,581 of CAJTZY010000019.1, forward strand.
AAATGAACGATTACATCTTTAACTTCCCATTTATAAAATCCTTTAGATTTTTCGAGTGAATTACTTCTTATATTTAAATCTGTATTTTTTTTGCAAAATCTTTGATTTAAAAATTTTGTAATTAATGTTCTTATTAAACTATCTGGTAGTTCAGTAAATCCTTCAGTATCTATAGAATATCCTTCGCCTCTATCTCTATTTTCAAAAGATGGTATTTCTTTTAATTTATCTAAGAATTTATTTGTTTGATCAGATAATTTATATTCTTCTTCTCTTGATTCAATTGATTCTAATTTTTCTTTATTTGCCTGTTGTTTTTGAAGATTTTGCTTTTGTAATTTTTCTTCTCTTCTTTTAGCATACTCTTGTAATTTATCTCTTAATTGTTGTAAACCTTGTTTTCTATTATTAATTGATTTAAGTGTATCTTTTGGATTAAATTCCATACTATTCATATTTTGATTATTATTTAAATCATTACTGGATTGCTCATTTTGTGATTCATTACTTTGTTCATTACTTGATTGCTCATTTTGTGGTTCATTATTTAGTTCATTGATGGATTGCTCATTTTGTGACTCATTATTTTGCTCATTACTTGATTGACCATTTTGTGACTTATTATTTTGCTCATTACTTGATTGCTCATTTTGTGGTTCATTATTTTGTTCATTGCTGGATTGCTCATTTTGTGACTTATTATTTTGCTCATTACTTGATTGCTCATTTTGTGGTTCATT
>CAJTZY010000019.1:22420-24990 GCA_910584085.1 uncultured Bacilli bacterium
TTGATTGCTCATTTTGTGATTCATTATTTTGTTCATTACTTGATTGCTCATTTTGCGATTCATTATTTTGTTCATTGCTGGATTGCTCATTTTGCGATTCATTATTTTGTTCATTACTTGATTGCCCATTTTGTGACTCGTTATTTAAATCATTACTTGATTGCTCATTTTGCGATTCATTATTTTGTTCATTACTTGATTGCTCATTTTGTGACTCACCACTTTGTTCTTTAATAATATCTTTTATATATTTCCAAAATAGCATTATAAATTCCCCTAACTACTTATAAATAAACCGCCTTTTTAATCTTAGTGTCTATAATAACATAATTACAGCACTTTTTCAATAATTTACAAGAAAAAAAGAGTTTATAAATTATTTCTAAACTCTTTTAGGGCATTTAAGAACTCTTCCTGTTTTTTTATTTCTTCTGTTAACTTATTATAATCTCTAGTATTCATTATATCTAAAGTATTTTCCTGTTTCTTTACAGTGGAATATTCTATTTTATTATCCATAATTCCAAATATTGGTGAGATAAACTCACTTTTCTTAAACTTCTTAGGTTCTTCTTTAATACTATCATTTGAAATACTTTGTATTGCATCTTTTACCATTTCTGGAGTCACTACTTGTTCAGATTCGATTGAAGTACCCATAATAGGTTCTTCATCTATTTGCGAATTTTCTATTAAGCTTTCAACATAATTGATTTCAGAATTATCATCTTCTATTACTTCAATTTTACCTGCTTTAACATTATCAACTAATTCTTGATAACTTATAATAGCCTTTTCTTCTTGTTCTTCTTCAAATTTTTTTACTACATCCTCTGGTTTAACTTCAATATCTTCTTGCATCTTTTTTATTATATCTTCTAATTCATTTGAAACTTTACCATTCTCTATTTCTTGTATTTCTTGTTCTAATTTATCGGCTTCCTCAAAGTTTTCCTTTATTTTTTCTCTATTTTTATTATTAGTAATTACTATAACTAATATTGTTGTTAAAATTACCAATACTATCAAGATACATATATATAAATACACATTTTGAATTATTAAATTTAAAATTGTTTCCACTTAAATCACTCCATATTATTAAAGAACACTACAGTTCTACCACAATATTTATTCTATCATAACTAAATACTTTTTCAAAGTGTTTTTTAATATTATTTTCAAAAATTATTTTAATATAAGATTATCTATTTAAAATAAAGGATTTAAATATTGTAAATTTACATTACTTTACATTTATTTAATAACTACACCTTTTATTTTACCTTTATCAACTAATCTTTGTGCGTTTTCTTTTGTAATTATACTTCTCTCTATCATTTTATCAAGTGCCTTCTGATTAAATTCTTGTACATTATTTGTATTTTGATATTCATCCTTTAAAATAATTATTTCATTAAATATAGAAATAGTATCATCACATACTTTATTTAATATTGGCGTTTTTTCTAAAATAGTATTCCCAATTTTTGACTCTTTTATGATTTCTAAATTAAAAGTTGGCAAGTTTAATATATATATAACTATAAATACATATATTATTGATTGTATTACACCCAAAATAGCCCCGAGTATTTTTGATGGTATACCAAGTATTATAGTCATTGTAAGTATTTTTTCAAATATTTTTGTTGCAATAAGTAAAAATTTAAAAAGTATAGTTAGTATAAAAAATACTATAAAGAATGCGATTACCTCGTATAACAATATATTTAATACTGTCATATCTTTAAATATACCACCAAAATTGAAAAATGGTAGATTATTATATAAAAATACACTTATTGGATTTTTTAATATAAATGATAGTATTAGGATTACAAATATGCCTACTAGTGAGACTAACTCACGTGTAAAACCTCTTTTAAATCCTATAAGTGCGCCAAATATTAAAAGTATTAAAATTACTACATCAACTACATTCATCATATCATCTCCATTATAATTATATTATAAAATAGTATAAAAAGAAAGTAATTTATTATTTTTTGTGTTAAAATATATATAGGTGATTTTATGCAGAAAAGTAATGTTGTTTCATTTAAAGTAAGTGAAAAAACTGGAGAAATGATGAGTAAGGAATTAGAATGGTGTAAGAGAGATGCTACACCACAGTATGCTAAATGGCAAGCTAAAGACGGAGATACTGTTATAACATTATATGAATCAGGTAAGGTTGTTTTTCAAGGTAAAGATGCAGATTTAGCAAGTGATTTTTGGATTACTACTGAAAAAATTAATAGTGGTAAAGTTGAAGTAAAAAACAGTAATCAAATAAAAAAAGATAATTTAAATAAAAATAATAATGATTCTAAAATATATTTTACTTCTAGTATAGGTTCTGATGAAGTTGGTACTGGTGATTACTTTGGACCCATTGTTGTAACTGCTTCTTATGTATCAAAAGATAACATTAGTTTTTTAGAAGAATTAGGTGTTAAAGACTCAAAAAAATTAACTGATAATGAAATTTTAAACATTGTTCCCAAATTTATAAAAAAAATTCCATATGAATCTATTATACTTAATAATAAAGAATATAATGAAAA
>CAJTZY010000020.1 GCA_910584085.1 uncultured Bacilli bacterium
CTTATTTAATAATTAGAGGAGGATGGCCTGCAAATCTTGAATTTTCATCAAATGATTCAAAAAAAGTAGTAAATGAATATATTGACTTAATAATAGAAGATGACTTATATAGATTAGATGGCGTAGATAGAGATAAGCATAAAATAAGGTTGCTTCTTAAATCTTTAGCACGTAATGAAAGTACAACTGTTACAAATTCAACATTAAAAAAGGATATAAAAGATAAAGATAACGAAGATATCGATGTTGATACAGTTGCATCATACTTAAATGCACTCGATAAATTATATTTACTTGATAATGATGAGCCATTTTCAACAAATATTCGTTCATCAATTAGAGTTAAGCAATCTGAAAAAAGACATTTTGCAGATCCATCTATTGCTTGTGCCCTTTTAAATTTAACAGAGGAAAAATTAATAGGAGATTTAGAAACATTTGGATTTTTATTTGAAGCTTTGGTGGAACGAGATTTAAAAATATATGCTTCTTCATTTGACGCTAAGGTATTCCATTATCAAGATTATTTAAATAGAGAAATAGATTCAATAATAGAATTGGAAGATGGAAGATGGTGTGCTTTTGAAGTGAAACTTGGTACTAATGCAATAGAACAAGCAGCAGAAAATTTATTAAAAATAAAAGAATCTATACAAAATGAAAATGGTAATGCACCATCAGTTTTATGTGTAATTTGTGGAATGGCTACTGCTGCATATAAAAGACCAGATGGCGTATATGTTGTACCTATAACCGCACTTAAAAATTAAAATTATAATTTTTTCATTTAAGAAGTGTTAGTAGAAAGAAATTTTTATTTATGAATGTAAAAATTATATATGTGAAAGTGGTAGAAAAGTAGAAATGGGGCATACCATTAATGAAGATAGAGTAAAATTTATTAACACTAATAATGATGTGAACTATAAATTTTCTATATTGATGGATGGAGCTAGTGGTTTAGGTAAAAATAATAACATTGTAAGGGATAAAACGTCAGCTGAGTGGTTTGTCGATTTTATATTAGAACAATTAGAAAAAGAAATACTTAAATCTAAATTATATGATATAAAAGAATTATTAAAAAAATGTATAGTACTAGCTAAGAATAGTATTAATGAATTTGAAATACAAAATAATATAAAATTAGAAGATTATGAAATTCCATCTGCATCTTTTGCAATTTTAAAAGATAATGGTAATAATTCTGAAATATTTTTACTTGGTGATACTGTAACTTTAATAAAGTATAAGAATTCAAGTAAAGTAGAAATAGTTAAAAATCCTAATCAGGATGCAGTATCAAATAACGATAATAATGTACTTAAAATAGCTAAAGCAATATCAATTAAGAAAGGTATTAGTGTTAGACTTGCAGTAAAGGAAAAGGAAATATTAAAAATACTTCAAAGTAATAGATCTAAGAAAAATTGTGATTGTGATGGTGGTTATTATATACTTGGTACAGATTTTGAAGCGCTAAGTCACGGAGTAACAATAAATATAGATAATAATGATGTAGAAGGTATATTATTTTTAACAGATGGAATCAATTATAAAATATTAGGCTTTGATGAAAATATGGTTTATAATTATATTAAAAATAATGGATTTGCTGCTTTATTAAAACAAATACGTTTGAAACAACTAGAAGATTTTGATTACAATAAATATCCAAGATTCAAAATAAGTGATGATGCTAGTGGAATATTTATAGAAAATCAAAAGCAAAAAAATATCATAAAAAAAATGTAAAAGTTGAGATAATTTAATAAAAATATTTGTATTTCTTTTTTTTTATGCAAAATAATGGTATAATGTATATGGTGAGATAATGTATAAACGTATAAAAGATGTAGATATCAATTATATAGACTATGGAGAAGGTAAAAATACTATAGTATTTCTTCATGGTTGGGGACAGAATATAGAAATGATGAAACCAGTTGGAGATAAGCTACAAAAAAATAATAGAATAATAATCGTAGATTTGCCTGGATTCGGTGAAACAAAAGAACCAAACACAATTTGGACTATGTATGATTATGCAGATGCTATAAAAGAATTTTTGACTGAACTTAAAATAGATAATCCAATAATGGTAGGACATTCATTTGGAGGTAAAATTAGTTTAATATATGCAAGTAAATACAAAACAGAAAAACTAATTTTATTTGGAAGTCCATTTAAAAAGGAAATAGAGAAACTTAGTATGAAAACTAAAGTGTTAAAATCTTTAAAGAAGGTTCCAGTTATAAAAAATCTAGAGGGATTTGCAAAAAAACATATTGGTTCTAGGGATTATAAGGCGGCTAGTGACTTTATGAGAAAAATATTAGTTGAACACGTAAATCTAGATATAACAGAAGATGTAAAAAAAATAAAATGTCCAACTTTAATAGTATGGGGAACTATGGATAGTGAAGTTCCAATTGAAAGGGCATATGAGTTAGAAAAATTAATTGATGATTCTGCTGTTATACCATATGAGGGGTGTACACACTATGCTTATTTAGAAAGACTTGGGGAAACAATAAATATAATTAAAAGTTTTATAGGAGGTTAATATGACTTTATTTTTAATATCTTTAATACCATATTTAATATTTACAATATTTAAAACAAAAAATTCTTTCCATATGTTACAACAAAATTTTTATGATGATGGAAATAGATATCTTAAATGGATACTAACTAATATAACTAAAGTAGCATTCGAATCAGACATGCTATGTGTATTACTTGTATGTACATTATTTTTTAGTACAGGAGTAACAATAGGAGCATTTATAATTTTATATGGAATAATATTTTTAAATTATAGAAAGAAAAAGGTAGTAGCTAAGAAACCACTTGTTGTTACTGCCCGTATAAAAAGATTATCATTTACAATGTTCCTTGTATATTTTATTATGATAATACCTATTATAGTTAATTTTGATTATGATAATTTAGTTTATGAGTACTTAATACTTGGACTTATTACTTATTTAAATTACTTCTTAGTTATGGTAGTTAATATAATAAATAAGCCAGTAGAAAAGTGTGTTTATTTATACTATAAAACAACTGCACTTAAAAAGTTAAAACACATGAATATACCAGTTGTTGGAATTACAGGTAGCTATGGAAAAACAAGTAGTAAAAATATAATTAATGATATTTTAAATATTAAATTTAATTCATTTGCTACACCAAAAAGTTTTAATACACCATATGGACTTATTAATTCAATAAATAATTATTTGGATAAATTTAATGATATATTTATTGCTGAAATGGGTGCGTTTAAAATAGGCGAAATAAAACAAAACTGTAAAATAGTAAAACCAAAATATGGAATTATTACAACTATTGGTGAAGCTCATCTAGAGAGTTTTGGTTCTAGGGATAATATTATGAAGGGTAAATTTGAATTAGTTGAGTATTTACCAAGTGATGGTTTAGCTATATTAAATGGTGATGATGAATATCAATTAAAATATAAAATAAAAAATAATTGTAGTGTAAAATGGATTGGAATAGATAATAAAGATGTGGATTTATATGCTACCAATATAAAGTTATCTGGAAGTGGAACAAGTTTTGATTGTGTATTTAAAGGAGATAAAACTAAATATAAGTTTAATACTAAATTACTTGGAAAACATAATGTATATAATGTACTTTCAGGTATTTTACTTGGGTATGAACTTGGCCTTTCAATATCTGAATTACAACGTGGAGTAAGTAGTGTTAAAACTATTGAACATCGTTTAGAACTTAAAAAATATGGTAATATTAATATAATAGATGATGCTTATAATTCAAATCCAGTTGGTTCTAAAATGGCTGTTGAAGTTTTAGGACTTATGGAAGGTACTAAAATAATAGTAACTCCAGGTATGATAGAACTTGGAGAAAAGCAATATGAGCTTAATCATAAATTTGGAGAATATATAAGTAAATCTTGCGATTATGTAATTTTAATAGGTAAGAAGCAAACTAAACCTATATATGATGGTTTAATTGAAAATAAATATGATGATAAAAAAATATTTATATTAAATGATGTTAGAGAGGCTTTTCCTCTTATGAATAAACTTGCTACTGAAAGTACGTATGTACTTTTAGAAAATGACTTACCAGATTTATTTAATGAATAGGAGAGATGTATATGAAGATTAAAGTTGGTGTAATATTTGGGGGAGAAACTGTAGAGCATGAAGTAAGTATAATATCTGCAGTTCAGGCAATGGAGCATATGAATCAAGAAAAGTATGATATAGTTCCAATATATATAAGTAAAGATAGAATTTGGTATACTGGAAAAATGCTTATGGATATTGAAGTATATAGAGATTTTAATGAATTAAAGAAGTACGCTAAAACAGTAACACTTATAAAAGATAAGGAAGGATTTCATTTACAAGATACTAAAAGTTTATTTAGAAAAAATGTATCTGATTTAGATATTGCATTTCCAATAGTTCATGGAAATAATGCAGAAGATGGTACTTTACAAGGACTTCTTGATAGTATAGGAATTCCTTATGTAGGTAGTAGAGTACTTGGAAGTGCCTTAGGTCAAGATAAAGTAGTTATGAAACAAGTTATGAAAGACATGAATTTACCTATAGTAGATTACACTTGGTTTTATGATAGTGATTATGCAGATGATTGTGAAAAAATCTTTAGTGATGTAAAAAAATTAGGATATCCAGTTATAGTTAAACCAGCTACACTTGGAAGTAGTGTGGGTATTACTTATGTAAAAGAAGAATCAAAACTTGCAAATGCTATAGAAGAAGCTATGAAGTATGATATTAAAGTAGTAGTTGAAAAAGCAGTACAAAATTTAACTGAAGTTAATTGTAGTGTATTTGGAAACTATATTCACCAGGAAGTAAGTGTTTTAGAAGAAGTTACTAGTGATGAGGATTTCCTAACTTATGCTGACAAATATACTGGTGGAAGTAAGGGAAAACTAAAGGGTGCCTCTAAAGGTATGGCAAGTGCTTCAAGAATTATTCCTGCTAATATAGGTAAAGATTTAACAGATGAAATACAAGAAACTTCTAAAAAAGTTTTTAAGGCTCTTAATTTATCTGGAGTTTGTAGAATAGATTACTTAATAGATAAAAAAACAAATAAATATTATGTTAATGAACCAAATACAATTCCAGGAAGTTTATCATTTTATTTATGGGAACCAACTGGTAAAAAATATCAAGACTTATTAGATGAAATGATTACTTTAGCTATAAAGGATTATAAAAATAGATCAAGAAAAATTTATTCATTTGAAAGTAATATACTAAGTAACTTTGGAGTAAAAGGTTTAAAGGGTATGAAAGGAAAATTAGGAAAATAATTTTCTTTTTTTGAGAAAAATTATCTATTGAATGCCTTTAAAATAAAGTTTTTTTCAAAAATGTAAAATAAATAGTAACAAATAGCATTTTCTTATTTTTAAAAATATGATATAATGTAATAGTACTTGAGGTGAATTTAAGGTATGACAAAATATTTAAAAGACCAAGAATACCTATTAATTATAAATAATATAATGGAAAATGAAGAATTCAAAAAAATGGATAAGATAAAACACCATAATACAACTAGATTAGATCATTCTTTAAAAGTTTCATATTATTCATATAAAATAGCTAAATCTTTGAAATTGGATTATCAGGGTGTAGCTAGAGGTGGATTACTTCACGATTTTTATACAGAACAAATAAGTGATTGTAGTAAAATAAAAGATAAAATATTATTATTTTCAGTTAAACATCCAAACGAAGCTGTAGAAAATTCTTTAGAGTATTTTGATTTATCAGAAAAGGAAATAAATATTATTAAAACACATATGTTTCCAATTGATTACAAAATACCTAAATATGCAGAGAGTTGGATTGTAAGTTTAGTAGATAAAGTATTAAGTTTAGGTGAATTTTCAAAAAAATTTAGTTATAAATTAACATATATATTTAATTTATATTTATTATTTATATTTAATACAGTAAAATAGACTTATTATGTAAGTCTATATTTGTCTCCGTAGCTCAGTAGGATAGAGCGATTGCCTCCTAAGCAATAGGTCGTTGGTTCGATCCCAATCGGGGACACCAGATTGATAGGAAACTCGAACTTTTATATTTCGAGTTTTAATATGCCTAAAATTATGGTAAAATATTTATAGAAATCTAATTGATTTATGTCAATTTAGTAAACACACTTGTATAATGACACTAATCATATACGTACAGAAAATTAAATTTGTAAGGCAATCGCTTAAAAAAAGTTACAAATTAGTGTAAAGTACAGTTTTCCTTTGAAATATAAGTTAAAACGCTGTAAAATAAAAAAAGGAATTAATTGATAAAGTGGCAAAAAATTATCTACTAATAATTAACCTTTTAGGATTAATAATTATAAAATTCTTATTTTATAAGGTCTTATTTTTGTCAATAGTTTTTATTAAAAATTTTTAAGCGATTGCCATATTAAATTTGATTTATTCTAAAAAAAGAATTATAATAAAAGACAATTTTTAGGGGTGACAAAATGATAAAAAATTGTATTACAGAAAATACTAAAATATTAACAATAGAGGTAGATAGTCTTCCTGAATTGTCCGAAGATAAATATGATTATTATGATAAGTTATCACAAGAGATGAGTATTGAAATGGGAGTTCCAAAGGAACTACTTTTTGTAGCACCGCACTTTTTCTTCATAAATCATTGGCATAAAATAGATGGCAAGTGGTATTTTTATAAAAGTGATGGATATGATTTTCATTTTGTCAATGAATTACTTGGTGAAGTTATATCAGAATATTTTGGGTTGGATACAATTCATTATCAAGTTGCTAAACGTATAGTTGGAGGAAAAGAAGAATATGGCTTGGTATCTGAAAATTTTTGCTCAACGGATTATTTATATACGAGAACATGGGATTATAATTTAGAGTGTGGCAATATTCATAGATTAGATGAGTTAATTGAAATTTGTAAGAGTCCTGAGGAATTTAAATTGTTACTATCTGATATGAAAAAATTTGTCATTCGTGATTTTTATACTTCTCAACTAGATAGAAGTGGCAATAATTTTTTATTTAAAGAAAAAAAGGATAAAAGTGAAGGAAAAAGGCTTGCTCCCTTATATGATTATGAAAATAGTTTTGAATCTATTAGCCCAGAAATTTACAGTAATCAAATTTTACGAGTAAATATGAAAGATACAGAATTACCAAAACTCTTTAAAAAAGATCCTGAATATCAAGAAAATTTGTCTAGGATTAGAGATGCTAACATGGATGAATTAATGAAAATAGTTGAAGAAAGACATAATATTTTAATTCCTAGTGATATGAAAGAGTATTATAGAGAAAGTGATAAAGAGAAAAAAGATATTATAAGAGCAAATAGATTAGTTAAAGTATTAAAGCCTAAAAGAGAAGATAGGAAAATTAGTTAAAAGACACTTTGCTATTTCATAGTAAGCAAGACTATTCTATACTTATACCAATTAATGTTATTACTAACTATTTCTTTTGCTCAAAAGAGTTGTTGTACTTCTCTCTCTCGGGCACCAGATTGATATTTACTCGAACTTTTAATAAGTTTCGAGGATAAATAGATAATCAATTCTAAATTGGGATTGATTTTTTTCTTGTTTAGAAAGAGTCCTTCAAAGAAACACTTAATTTAAGAGTTAAGACCTTAAATGATACTATCGATGAAAAAGATGATTTTGAAAGATAAATTATGTCATTTTGTATGAAAAATAGAAAAGTTGTGTTATAATGTATTGTAGACAAAGGAGTGGTTTTGATGGTAAATAAAAATAAATGGATATATAATTACAATGGTTTGAATCCAGATAGTCAACTTGAAGTGGCTGAAGCAATAGCAAATGAATTGAGAGATAATGAATTGGCTTTTGATGAAAGTGAATATGACAAAGAAAAATCAAAAATTATTAGGAATTTTTTTAATACTATTAGGTTGAATGTGGAAAAAAATGATGAATTAAAAAATATTGAAAATGTTTTAGAAAAATTTGAAAATTTGTCACAGGATAATAAAAGTAAAGTAATCAATGAGGTATTTGAAATTGTCATAAAATATCTTGGCATACAGGGACAAGAAAACAGAGAAAAGGTATGTCAACAAGAAGGACATATATTTGGTAAATGGAAGCGTAATCAATGGACAACTTACATTGATACAGTTATTGACCACCAACATGTTCAGAATTTTCCTGTTGAACATGAGAACTGGGAAAGAACATGTAGTAGATGCGGATTTGCAGATGTAGTTACCCATGAACCTCAAGAGTTAATTGATGCAAGAAAAGAGAAAAATAAAAAAGCACGAATTAAAAGATTAGAACAAGAACTAAAAAAATTGAAGAATGAATAAGAGCAGGTAGAGACTTATTGATTAATAAGAATACCATGCTCTTTTTTATTTGAATTATAGGTTCATTTTTAAATTTTTAAATATATATTTAATGATATTAAAGTTAAAAATGATAGATTGTTTATTAATACACATCTATCTTTTTTTAAAAGTAAATTCTGGATTATTTAATGGCTTACTTTGTTGTCCTAATACTTCTTTACCTTCATAGTCAATTAAGGATATATCACTATATAAAAGTTTTAAATAATCCTCTTCGTTATATGATGTGGTATATGATAAGTCATTAGTTTTTTCATAAAATAATCCATTTCTAAATGAAATAGTAAATCCATCTAAATAATTTTTTAAATTTTCAGGTGTAAGAGAAATAAAACATTTTTTTAACAATTCTTGAGAGACTTTTCTTCTTTCTTCATCCATTAACATAAAACATCCAAGTAGTGGAGTATCATATAGTGGAACTCCTAAAGCCTCAATTATATTTGTTTTAATTTTAAAGAATTGTTTATAGGAACAATCTATAATATACTTTTTTGAATTAATTTGGACTATGTTAAAATAATGAAATCTATTTCCATCATATAAGTCATCACTAAATCCGGCCTTTAGTTTAACTATATCACATTTAATATGATACCTTTCACATACTTGAAATACTATATAACTTAATTTTGGACACTTATTTGTTAAATCAAAATCTTTAAAATTATTTGAATTAAGATTTGTGTATTCATTTTGAAATATATCATATACCTTATGAATTATAAATTCTAGTAATTCTTCTTCATTTAAAGTATTGATATTTTTTTTATTAATATTTTTTTCATAGTTATAAAGTGAATCTTTAGGAATAATATATAGTGTATTACTTATATTATCTAAAATATCATATAATTGATAAATTAAATATTTATAAGAGTCATTCATCATACTCAAATTTTTATCATAAAAACTATAACTAATAATTTTTAAATATTTATAAATTTCTTCCATAGTATCTATTACTTCAATACTACTAGTATTAAAGTTTAAATTTTTACTCATTATACCTAATTTATTTTGACATTCATAAAGATAATTATCATTTACATAATTATTCATAAAAAATTCACCCTTTTTTGAAGTATTATATATAGTAAAATTTAAAAAGTCAATCTTATATTAAACTATATAGTAAATTTTAAAAAAAATGACATGTATTGTTTAAAAAGATATTTAGATTTAAAAAGATATGTGTTATAATAAATTCGTAAGGAGGATTGTTATGAATAAATTTACAAATGTAAATATAAAAAAAGAATACAAGAAAAAAATAAGAGGCATAATTATAGCTATTGCATTTATATTAATAGGATTAGCATGTAGATTTTGGGCTGATGTAGAGGAGAAGAATCTTAATAAAAATAAAACAGATTTAGATTCTGTTATAACAAGTAGTGAGAAAAATAAGGAAAATAAAAAAGTATATTTAGAGATCAAATCAAAGCCGTATTTATTTGCTGTGTCAAAATCAACTAAAAATAAATATTATATTGTATCTGATGGCGAATTCTTATATATTGCTTATATGTCACCTGAGGACTTTAAAAAACTAAATATTGATGATATAACTAATAATCCTATAAGAATAGAGGGTATAACAAAATATACTTCAAAGGAGATACAAAAACTTGCTATAGATGCTTATAATGAGGGAATAGAGGAAGAAGATAAGTTAACGTTAAGTGATTTTGATAGTTATTTTGGAGAAGTTTATCTAGATATGACAAAATCAGATAGTGAAGCTCTTACATTACCTTTAATTTTATTTGTATTATGTCTTGGAGTAGGTAATATATTATTATTAGTTGTTGTAATTAGTTTACTTGTATTTGCTAGATCAATTAACAAGTTAGATGGAATATTAATAAATGAATTAGATAATGAAATGAATAATAGTAATGCATTTTATTATTCAAGAGTACGTTTATATTTAACTGAAAATTATATTATTAATTTTAATGGTTCATTTAGAGCTGTTAAATATAAGGATATACTTTGGATGTATCCATATGAAGTTAGAAGAAATGGCATTAAGACACAACAAAGTATAAAAATTTTAGTTAATGATTGTAAAACATATATAATTGCTACAATTGATGTTTATACAAAGAAGAGTAAAGCTGTTTACAATGAAATTTGGGATACTATTGTAAGTAAGAATAAGGATATGCGTCTTGGATATACAAGTGAAAATATTAAAGATATGAATAAAAAAGTAAAAGAATTAAAAAAAGAAAAGAAAAATAAATAATTCTATATTATTAAATAAAAAGGACCTAGTCCTTTTTTCTATACTTAATTCCTTGATAAGAATTTCTTTTAACCATTTCTTTATCTATATCATTTAATATTGTAACTTTTTTAATTAACCAGTCTGGTTCAATTAAATCACTAATTTTAGGGTCACCAGTTATTCTATTAACTACAATATCTTCTCTTAAATATTCGAGTTCATCGCAGACTATATCAATGTATTCATCTCTTGTAATAAGTTTAAAATGTTCTTTATTATATATTTCTGCTAGTTTTGTATCTTTTAATATTGATAACATATGTATTTTTATTCCTTGTATATCTAAATTACTTAGATATTTAACTGTTTCTATCATCATCTCTTTAGTTTCATATGGAAGACCATTAATTATATGTACAACAATATTTATATTTCTTTCTCTTAGCTTATTTACCATATTATAAAAACATTCAAGAGAGTGGCACCTGTTTATTAATTTTGATGTAGATTCATGTATTGTTTGAAGGCCAAGTTCTATAGTTAAATAAGTTTTTTTTGATAGTTCTTCTAAGTAATCTAAACATTCATCACTAATAGAATCTGGGCGAGTTGCAATATTTAGTCCAACAACATTGTCAAGTTTTAATATAGTTTCATATTTTTCCTTTAGAATATTTAGTGGTGCGTAGGTATTTGTATTTGCTTGAAAATAACCAATATATTTAGCATTTGGCCATTTTTTTAACATCATATTTTTTACTTCATGAAATTGTGTTATTAAATCCTCCTTTATATTTCCAGCATACTCACCACTACCTGTTTTAGAACAATATATGCATCCACCAGTGCCATATTTGCCATCTTTATTGGGACAGGTAAATCCAGCATTTAAACTTACTTTGAATACTTTAGAATTAAATTTATGTTTATAAAAATAATCAAGAGTATAATATCTTTTATTTGAATCACTATATTTAAACATAAAATCACCAAATATATTATAACTTAAAAATAACAATAAAACAAATAAAAAAGAGGCTATTTAGCCTCAACAATCAATTTAATAGCAGTTCGTTCATCTCCATCAATTACTATATCAGTAAATGCTGGAATACAAACTAAGTTTTTACCAGATGGAGCAACAAATCCTCTAGCTATAGCTATTGCTTTTATTGCTTGATTTAAAGCTCCTGCACCTATTGCTTGTATTTCTACACTACCTTTTTCTCTAAATACATTAGCAAGCGCTCCAGCAACTGAATTAGGATTTGACTTAGTTCCTACTTTAAGTGTTTCCATGATTTATTCCTCTCTTTCTATACTAAAATATATTCACAATATTAAAAATAATTCATAAAAATTTTATTGTAAAAAATTTAAAACTATACTATAATATAAAGCGAGAAAGAGGGAATAAAGTGGATGCAGAATTTAGAAGAGCAATAATTTTAGAAAATTATCAACACCCACATAATCGTGGACTTATAAGTGATGACAAATATATAAATATTAATACTAACAGTAAAAGTTGTATAGATCAAATTGATCTTCAAATAAAAATAGAAGATAATATAGTAAAAGATATTAGATTTGATGGAGAGGCATGTGCGATATGTACGAGTTCCACATCTATTATGATTGATTCTTTAATAGGAAAGAGTGTTGGTGAAGCAAAGGTAATAATAGATAATTTTGAAAATATGATAAATGAAAAAGAGTATAATTCAGAAATACTTAAAGAGGCAGTTGTTTATAGCGATATCTCCAAACAACCTAATAGAAAAAATTGTGCACTTCTAACATGGCGAGGGGCAAAAGAAGCGATAGATAAAAATGAACAAAATAAAAAGACAGATTAGTCTTTTTTGTTTGGAATTTTACTTAAATTTTTGACTTTATTATCTTTAAATTCTGTTACGTGAGTACTATCTAATTCAAGGAATGATTTAACCCTATCAATTAAAATTGTTTGAATATTATCAACATAAGTATGATGTATAGAATTGAGAACCTCCCTATAGTACTCTTCATATTGTTTATCAAAACTACGTAATTCAGTTATTTCTTTTTCTATGCCTTTAATTTCTTCATATTTACTATTAAAGGCTATATCATTGTCATCCTCTGTTTCAATCATTTCCTGAAAAACATTTTTTAATTTGTTTTCTAATATCATTATTTCTTCTTGTTTTTTTTCTATTGTTCCATTGTTTAGTTCACTTATTATTTGATTATAATTTTTACCTTTTAAAGAAAGTAATTTGTCTATTAATCTACATAAATATGGTATACTACATTCATCATACGTTATGTATATTTTATCATATTCTTTGCAGTTACCACCTGTATTTATAACCTTCTTTAAACCTGTTAACTCTGATTTAAAATTATTTATCATAAATTTATCAAAAAACATCGTTTCATTTATTTCAATATTTTTATTTTGTAATGTATTATTCATAAAACTTGGCAGTGTAATACTGGTATATTCATAGTGTCTTGACACTGAATATTTATTAAATATTTCATACCATAAAGATCTTAGTTTTTTTTCGTCAATAAATACTTTGTCTTTTTTTATTGTATTACTTTCTTCATTTTCCATATAGTAATAATAAAATTCCATAGTTAATCACTCCTTAAAGTTAATTTCCGTATATTATAGCATATTTAAAGAAAATGTAAACAAATTTATTGAATTTTATACGTATAAATTTAAATTATATGGTAATAATTGATATGAAAAAGGAAAAAATAATTCTTTTTTCTTTTTATTTGTCAGAATTTTTAGTATAATACTATATAGGTGATTATAAGTGACTAACAGAAAAGAAAAAGGTATCAGCAAATCTAAAGTTATTGAAATATCAAAAATAAAAAAAGAACCAAAATGGATGACAGATTTTAGAGTACAAGCTTATCAAAAATTTAAGGAATTGCAAAATCCATCCTTTGGGCCAGAACTTAAAATTAACTTTGATGATATTACTTATTATAAAAAAGTTGGAAAAAGTGAGAATGATTGGGATAAAGTCCCAAAGGAAGTTAAAGATACTTTTAATAAACTTGGAATAATAGAAGCAGAACAAAAATATTTAGCTGGAATAGGTGCCCAGTTTGAAAGTGAATCAGTATATCATAATATGCTTAAGGAATTAGTTGATAAAAATGTTATATTCTGTGATACTGATACGGCTTTAAGAGAATATCCAGAACTTTTTAAAAAATATTTTAATAAACTTGTAAAATTCGATGAAAATAAATATACAGCTTTAAATAGTGCAGTGTGGAGTGGTGGGACATTCATATATATTCCTCCCCATACAAAACTTGATAGACCACTTCAAAGTTATTTTAGAATAAATAGTGTAAATATGGGACAATTTGAAAGAACTATAATAATAGTGGATGAAGATTCAGATCTCCATTATATGGAAGGATGTACCGCACCAACCTATTCAACTGACTCACTGCATGCTGCAGTGGTTGAAATTTATGTTGGAAGAGGTTCCAAATGTAGATATACAACAATTCAAAATTGGTCTAATAATGTTTATAATTTAGTAACTAAA
The DNA here is from genome assembly GCA_910584085.1 of uncultured Bacilli bacterium. GTDB lineage: Bacteria > Bacillota_I > Bacilli_A > RF39 > UBA660 > UMGS1613. The sequence continues at coordinate 14,259 of CAJTZY010000020.1, forward strand.
AGAGCTATAGTAGAAGAAAACGGGTTAATGGAATGGATAGATGGAAATATTGGCTCTAAAATTAATATGAAGTATCCGGGATGTATATTAAGTGGTGAGTATGCTAAAGGTAGATGCATTTCTATAGCAGTTGCTACAAAAGATCAAATACAAGATGCAGGAGCACGTATGATTCATCTAGCTCCTAATACCACAAGTGAAATAATTAGTAAGTCAATTGCTGCAAATGGTGGTGATGCAACTTATAGAGGTAAGGTAAAGATAACTAAAGATGCAATAAATTCTAAAAGTATTATTAAATGTGATACTATAATTTTAGATGATATGTCTAGAAGTGATACAGTACCAGATAATTTAGTTTGTAATGATTCATCAAATATAAACCATGAGGCAACTGTATCTAAAATAAGTCAAGAGAAATTATTTTATTTAATGAGTAGAGGGCTTACAGAGGAAAAAGCAAAAGAATTATTAATAATGGGATTTATAGATAGATTTAGGGAAGAACTACCTATGGAATATGCAGTAGAATTAAACGCACTGTTAAAAAATTATTTTTAAATGATATGTTGATATCATTTTTTCATTTTTTTTGGTTGCAAAAATAGACAAATAATGATAAAATTGTTTAAGGTAGAAGAGTAGTATTCTACTAAAGAAACTAAAGAAGAGGAGGAAAAAATGTATTCGAATAATGGAAAATTACTAAATAAAAAGGCTTTTACGTTAATAGAACTTTTAGCAGTAATAGTAATACTTGCGATAATAGCGTTAATAGCAGTTCCAATAATATTAGGAATTATTAATGATGTTAAAATAAGTAAATATAAATCAGAGGAAAACTTTATGAAAGAAGCGGCAAATTTATATTATGCAACTAAAAATATGGAGCCATTAGATGAAATTTTATTACAGGATTTAATAGATAATAAAGCTATAACACCTGTAAAGGATACTGGTAATGGTGGATATTGTGAAGGTAAAGTAATTAAATTAGAAGATGGTAAATTAAAGGGTTGTCTACAATGTAGTAATTATTATACAAAGGATTGTGGATATACTGGTCCATTGGGATCTAAGGATTCCGATTCCGGAGAGGTATCAGATGTAATAATAGAAGATACAAATCCAGGTATAATTTGTGGAGATAAAGAAGATGATTATGATAGTGTATTAGAATGTCATATTAGAAGTGTTGAAGACTTAGTAGCTTTTTCAAAGTTAGTAAATAGTGGGAAAACATTTGAAGGGAAAACAGTATATTTAGATAATAGTTTAAATATAAATGATTTTACAAAAGGTAAATCGTATGTAGAACCAGAAAAAGTAGCAGTTTATGATATAAATGGTGATGGAAGTGCAACAATTTTAAAAGATGAAATGACAACGGGGAAAGGATTTATGCCTATAGGTACAGAGTCAAATCCATTTGAAGGAAAATTTGAAGGTCAAGCTAAAACAATAAGTAATTTGATGATAAATAGACCAGAAATGAATAATGTAGGCTTATTTGGATATATTGGATCAAATGCAACAATAATTGGATTTAATTTAAAAGATGCGAATATAACAGGTAATGATAATACAGGCGGAATAACAGGAAATAATAATGGAATTATAAAAGAAGTAACAACAAGTGGAAGTATAACAGGTAATGATAATGTAGCTGGAATGGCAGGACTACAAGCAAGTAGTGCTAGAATAAATAGTTCAATAGCAACAAATGTTAATGTAACAGGAAATTCATATGTATATGGACTTTCTTCAAATGCAGCAGGTGTATTAGAAAGTGGAACTATTAAAGGTAATAGTAATGTATATGGAGCAAAAAATTTTAATTTATATGTAAATAAAGATGTAGTAATAGATTCAACTAATTCAAATTCAAGTCGAGGTGGAAAAGAATATACAGATAATGGTTTTGGAAATCTTAACATATATGATAGTTTTTCATCCTCACAACATTTAGATACTTGGATTGGTGGAGATAACGATTCAAGTGGATACTATTTTGATTATGATAATAAAGGAAGTGTAGTACTTAGAAGTGTAAAAGATTACCCAATAGATACCACATTAGAAGGTTCAGGGACAAAAGAAGATCCATACAAAATATACACAGCAGAAGATATGAAAAAAATATCAGCAATGCCAACACAAGCAAATTATTATAAACTTATGAATGACATAGATTATAAAGATAAAAAATATTATATGTTAGGTTCTGGAGCTAACCAATTCAGAGGAACATTTGAAGGAGGAGCCAATACCTTAAAAAATATATCGCTTCAAGGCGGATGGATGTATACTGGATTATTTGGTGATTCATCAGGAACTGTAATAGGATTAAATGTTGAAAATGCAAATATAATAGGCGATGAATTTGTTGGTGGAATATGTGGAAACAATGGTACAGTAAAAGAAACTACAATAAGTGGAACTATAACAGGAAATGGCACTGTAGGTGGAATATGTCCAAATTGTGATGCACAAAGTGTAATTATAAATGCTGATATAAATGGTCCTGCAGTTGGAAGCAGAACTACTGGAATATTTGGTGGTAAATTATTGAAAGGTGGAAATCCTTTAAATTTTGGTTATAATTTATCAACTACAGATGATGTTACAACTTGCTTTGATTGTTATAGTGATACCCCAGCTGGGAATCTAAATTTATTTAACCATAGAGAAAGACTACAAATACTTGATACATGGCTTGGTGGAGATAATGATTCAAGTGGATATTATTTTGATTATGATAGTACAGGAAAAATAGTGTTAAGAAGTACAGAAAAACATCCAATAGATACAACATTAAAAGGTTCAGGAACAAAAGAAGATCCATATCAAATATATACAGCAGAAGATATGAAAAAGATAGCAGCAATGCCAACAGAGGCAAATTATTATAAACTTATGAATGATATAGATTATAGTAATAAAAAATATTATATGATAGGAACATCTGCTAATCCATTTAGAGGAATATTTGATGGAGGAGCTAGTACTTTAAAAAATATACAATTGGTTGGTCATTATGAAGTTGGCCCATTTGGCTATATAACAGGTGGTAAAGTAGAAGGATTAAATATAGATAATGTAGATGTAAAGGCATATCAGAGAGCTGGAGCAATTGTTGGATATAGTTATGGACAAGTAACAGATGTTTCAGTAAATGGAAAGGTTAAGTCTAAATCTGAATCTTTTGGAATTGGCTTTTCAGTACAATACGCAAAAGGTGTATTAGTAAATGTTAATGTAAATGGTAATGCAATTTCAAATACGTATACAAGTAATGTAACTGCAATATTTGAAAATGGAAGTGCAAAGGATATAGGTGGACAAGAAGGATATATTTATATAACTTCAAAAGCAAATTTAGAAACTCAACCATCGAACAAGCAAATTATAATACCAGCAGGATATTACAATAACTTAAAATATTATGGAAGTTTAAAAGTTATTGAATATGCAGATGCATCTGGAAATACTTATTATGGTAAAGATTATGTAATCGAAACACCATATAGTGGGGATGCAAATGGAAATGGATATTATTTTGACTATAATAGCGACGGAACAGATATAGTAGTAGTAAAAGTAGGCAGTGGACCAACAGCCGCACCAGAAAACCCTACTACTAGTCCAGAATTAGCTCATGAAGTAAAAACAGATGATTCAAAATCAACACCTGAATGTATACTTAATTCATTTGATGTAGTAGGAAGTGGTTTTAATGCATCATATACTTGCTCAGATACATCTGGAATAGTAGAGAAAAAACATATATATTGGGTAAGAGATGACGTAACAGATTATGATTCATTAGTAGAGTGGACATCAACAACAAAGAATACTCAAGTGTCAGTAAACAGTACTTGGACGGAATCAAGTGCAGAAATTCAAAAAATAGATTCACCAGTAGCAGGAAGTTGTTATTATTTCTACTATGGTGCAAAAAATGAATATGGCAACGAGAGAATATATAGAACATCATATTGTTTAAGTTATTAGGAGGGTTTAGTAATGAAAAAAATAGTAATAGTACTTATTATAACATTAATGCTTACAGGATGTGGAAAAGTAAAAACGATAGAAGAAAAGTATGGTAAAGAAAATGCTAAAATAAAAGAGGAATTAAAGGAACTTACATTTGGAAGTGAAGAAAAAAAATATTTTAGTGATTTGATGATACTAGATAGTAATACTCTTAGAACAGAGTTAGGAATAAGAGAAGAAAAGGTAGAAAATTATATAGCAGCAGTATCTTATGAAAAAAATGGAAATTATTATATAATAATAAAACCAAAAGATGACGAAAAAGAATATGTTAAGAATGCGTTAGATTCATATGCAGAACATTTAAAAAATATTGCTGATAAGACTGCAAATCAACTTTTAGATAAAAGTGTAAGTGATGAAATAAACGGTTATTATGTATATATATCTTCAAATGATAATGAAAAAGTATTAAGTATAATAAAGGATAAGTTAAAATAAGAGTCAATTGGCTCTTTTTTTTGATTATTATATAAAAAATTTAAAAAATACCAAAATTGATAAACTGCACACACAAAATTACAGAAATTTTTAAAAACTGCTACAGAAATTAAATAACTGTAAAATTAATGTTACAGAAACTCAAAAACGTTCGTTTGCCCTTTAAAATCAACTATGATATTATGTTGGCGAAAGGAGGGAAAAGTTGTGCTTAATCAAGCAGTTTTAGTTGGAAGAATTGTTCAAGAACCTGAACTTAAAGACACAGAAAAGGGAAAAGTAACTAACATAACACTTGCAGTACCTAGGTCATTTAAAAATTCTAATGGAGAATATGATACTGATTTTATATCTTGTGTTTTATGGAAAGGTGTTGCAGAAAGTACAGTAGAGTACTGTAAAAAGGGCGATTTAGTTGGAATTAAAGGCAGAATTCAAACTAGGAACGTGGAGTTTGAAGATCAAACTCATAAGCAATTTGTGGAAGTAATAGCAGAAAAGGTCACATTTTTATCTAGTAAGAAGGCAGATGAGTAATCTGCTTTCTTTAAATTAAAAATTTTAAAAAAATAACTTTTATATTTCATATAAATTCCACAAATGAGTAATAATATTATTGTAAATGGAGGAAATATATGGAAGAAAAAGATAAAAAAATTATTGAAGGTGAAGTAGTAGAGGAAACAAGTACTCAAAATAGGGAAGAAAAAATAGAAAATAAATCTTATACTAAAAATAGTAATAGAAGTTTTTTTGCATCTAAATTTTTTCTTTGTATATGTACATTTTTAATTGGTGCAGGAATTATGTATGCACTAATTAAAATTAGTAAAAATGATGTAATTGTCCAAAATGTTAGTCATCAAAATATAAAAACAACTACAGTGGAGGAAATAAGTGATTTAAAAACAGCTATAAATAATGTTTATGAATCAACTGTATATATAGAAGTATCTGGTAGTAGAGGTTCATTATCGTCTGGCTCAGGATTTGTTTATAAAAAAGAAAACGATATTAGTTATATTTTAACTAATTATCATGTTATTGAAAATGGAACAAAATTTGTTGTAACACTTACAGATGGAACCATATTAGATGCAGAACTTGTAAATGGTGATGAATATTATGATATAGCGGTTTTAAAAGTAAAATCAGATAAAATTAAGAAAGTCGCTACACTAGGTGATTCATCTAATTTAGAACTTGGAGATACAGTATTTACAGTAGGCGCACCTCTAGGTAAAGAATATATGGGAACCATTACTAAGGGAATTATTTCTGGAATAAATAGAATGGTTACAGTAAAACTTACAAGTGGTTCATATTTAATGGAGGTAATTCAAACCGATGCATCAATAAATAGTGGTAATAGCGGTGGACCTATTTGTAATATTAAAGGGGAGGTAATAGGGATTACATCTTCAAAATTAGTAGGTAGCGGAGTAGAGGGAATGGGATTTGCTATTCCAATTAATTCAGTAATTTCGATAATTGAAAATATAGAAAGTGGTAAACAAATAGAAAGACCATATCTTGGAGTACAATTAGTAGACTTAACAAATACATTCGCACTTCAATATTATTATGGGATATCAATTGGTAGTGATGTTGAATTTGGAGCTGTATTAAGTTATATAGAAAAAGGTAAAGCTGCAGATAAAGCAGGACTTATTATAGGTGATGTAATTGTTGAAATAGATGGAGAAAAAGTAGATGATGTATCACACTTTAAATATTCATTATATAAACATTCTATTGGTGATAAAATTAAAGTGAAATATTATAGAAATAATAAAATAAATGAAACAACTATAGAACTTACAGAAGCTATTAAAAGCGAATAACGAATAAATTATTCACTTTTTTTCTTGAAAGTAGTATAATGATGTGTATGTGAAAAAAGGAGGAAATTATGTTAGAGATAAAAAATATAACTAAAATTTATAAAACAGGTAATTTTACACAAAAAGCTCTTAATAATGTTAGTATAAATTTTAGGGAAAATGAATTTGTATCAATATTAGGTCCAAGTGGAAGTGGAAAAACTACTTTACTTAATATAATAGGTGGACTTGATAAATATACAAGCGGAGACTTAGTAATAAATGAAATAAGTACAAAAAAATATAAAGATAAGGACTGGGATTCATACAGAAATCATAGAATTGGTTTTGTATTTCAAAGTTATAATTTAATACCTCATCAAACAGTATTATCAAATGTAGAGCTTGCTCTTACCTTATCTGGAATAGGGAAAAAGGAGAGAAGAAAAAAAGCTATCAAGGTATTAAAAGATGTGGGCTTAGAGAACCATATATATAAAAAACCAAATCAAATGAGTGGTGGACAAATGCAAAGAGTTGCCATTGCACGTGCATTAATAAATGATCCAGATATATTACTTGCAGACGAACCAACAGGCGCACTTGACTCTGAAACAAGCATTCAAATTATGAACTTATTAAAGAAAATAAGTAAAAATAAGTTAGTTATAATGGTAACTCATAACCCAGAATTAGCTCGTGAATATTCAAATAGAATAATAAGTCTAAAAGATGGTGTAGTAACGGATGATACTAACTGCTATGATGGAAAAGAAGTAATAGAATATAAAAATGTAAAGAGTAAAAAAACAAATATGAGTTTTTTAACAGCTTTATCACTTAGTTTAAATAACTTAATGACAAAAAAAGGTAGAACTATTTTAACATCATTTGCAGGATCTATTGGGATAATTGGAATTGCTCTTATATTGTCCTTATCAAATGGGGTTAATAATTATATAGAAAAAGTTCAGCAAGATACCTTAACTAGTTATCCTATAACGATAGAAAAAAATAATATGGATGCAAGTACATTTATGGCATCTTTTATGACTAGTGGATCATCAGGAGAGCATGAAAACGATGCAATATATACAAATGATATGATGACAGATATGATAACTACTATGTATGGTGGAATTACCACAAATAATATGAGTGAATTTAAGAAATATATAGATAATACACCAAGTTTGAAAGAGTATGCAAATGATATAAAATATTCATATAATTTAGATTTGCAAATATATAATGAAGAACTATTAAAAATAAATCCAAGTAATATGATGAGTATATTTGGATTTGGTAATGATAATTTTTCAAGTGGTATTCAAGTATTTGGAGAATTATCTACTAATAAGGATTTATTAAATAGTCAGTATGAGGTTGTAAGTGGTAGAATGCCAAATTCATATGATGAATTGGTATTAATTATAGATGAAAATAATGAAGTAATCGATTATGTATTGTATTCCCTTGGAATTAAAGATCAAAAGGAGATTCAAGAAACTATGATGAACATCATGAGTGGAAAAGAAATACAAGAGTTTGAATCAACAAGATATACTTATGATGAAATATTAAATACTAAATTTAAATTAGTATTAAATTCAGATTATTATGTAAAAGAAAATGATGTATGGGTTGATAAAAGTTCAGATATTAATCATATAAAACAAATAGTAGAAAATGGATTAGACATAAAAATAGTTGGTATAATAAAACCAAAGGAAGGAAGTAAAATTTCTGCTACAAATGGTGTTGGATATACAAGAGAATTAACGGAATATTTAATAAATGGTATTCAAAATAGTGAAATTGCTAAAGAACAAACTAGTACTCCAAATGTAAATGTTTTTACTAATGCTGAATTTGAATCTTTAGATTCATATGAAAACAATTTAACAAAAATAGGAATAGTTGATTTAGAGGACCCATACTTTATAAACATATATCCTAAAAATTTTGAATCTAAAGATGAAATAGAAAAAATAATTGAAAAATATAATAAGGATAAAGAAGCTAAGGGTCTTAGTGATGATAAGATTGAATATACTGATTATGTAGGACTTCTTATGAGCAGTGTGACTACTATAGTAAATGTTATAGGATATGTACTTATTGCATTTGTATCAATTTCACTTGTAGTATCAAGTATAATGATTGGAATAATTACATATATTTCAGTACTTGAGAGAACAAAAGAAATAGGAATACTTAGATCAATTGGTGCAAGTAAGAAAGATATTTCAAGGGTATTTAATGCTGAAACATTTATAATCGGACTTACATCAGGAACAATAGGTATTATAATAACAATAATATTAAATACATTTATAAATATAATAATTAAAAATGTAAGTGGTGTAGTAGTATCTGCTAG
>CAJTZY010000021.1 GCA_910584085.1 uncultured Bacilli bacterium
TTTTATCATAATATTTCCTTCCTAGTGATTTTCCTATATATATTATATTGTAAAACTTTTTAATTTCCTTTTTTTTTCTAGAATATTTTTTTAATTTATATCAAAAAAAAATCAGTAAAAGCAACCTAAGTTACTTTCACTGAAATATAAAAAATTAAATTTATTTATATTTTAAAATATCTTTCTTTTATTCTATCCATTCCAAATAATTTCATAATTTCAAATAAATCTGGTGTCATTGATTTGCTTGTAAGTGAAACTCTAAGTACAGTTGAAACATCTGCAACATTACCCTTAAAATTTTCAGGATTTTTCTTATAGTCTTTCATATTTGACGCATATCCAAGTTCATCACACATAAGTTTTATATTATTAAACCAATTATCTTTATCATTAAGATCAATATATTTATTTACATAAGTATTTAATATATTCTTTATTTCATCTTTATCGGTAATATTTTTCCATTCATAAGTTTTTTCTTTACTATAAAATATTTCATCATACATATACCATATTAAAGACTCTATATCAGAATATTTAGCAATATCTTTTCTAGGTTTTTCTTGAACTCTTTCTATATTAATTATATTTTTATAATATTCTGGATTGCTTTCTATCATTTTTTTTAAAGATTCATTATATATACTTGCCCATTTAAGTGATTCTTCATATACTTCATCTTTAGTCATTTTTGATATTATATTTTTTGATATATCATCAAGTTTCATTAAATCATATAAAGCTCCACTAGTTGACATTTTATCTGCACTGAATTTAAAGTCAGTAAATTTTTTATCTGGATTTTCTGTATGCCACTCCTCATAATTAGAATTAATTATAGTCATTAGTGATTCAATTACAGCAAGTTTAGGATATCCAAGTTCACTATAATAACTCATGCTTGCTTCTGGATCCTTTCTTTTACTTATTTTACGTAATGAATCTCCTTCTTTTTTCATAATAAGTGGTGTATGAATATATTTTGGAGCCTCAAATCCAAATGCTTCAAACATTTGAATATGTTTAGGAGCACTTGGTAGCCATTCTTCCCCTCTTACAACATGAGTTGTTCTCATCAAGTGATCATCAACAACATGTGCAAAGTGATATGTAGGGAGCATATTCTCACTTTTCATAATTACTTCATCTATATCATTTTCATTTAAATAAAGTTTACCTTGTCTTAAATCGTCAAATTCAAATTTATTATCAAAATTTCCATTACTTCTAAATCTTATTACATAAGGCTCTCCATTTTTTATTTTTTCTATTGCTTCACTAACACTAAGTCTAGAGCAACTAGCAAATCTACCATGATATCCTGTTCTTATTTTCATAGTTTCCTGATTTTCTCTCATTAAATCAAGTTCTTCCTTAGTACAAAAACAAGGATAAGCACGGCCTATACTTATTAAATGCTTTATAAATGTATGATAGATTTCTTTTCTTTCACTTTGTATATATGGGCCGTATTTACCTACTATATCACCTTTAAATTCATATTCATCCGGAGCAAGTTCATAATTATTTAAAGTTTCCATAATTAAATCTACTGCCCCATCAACTTCACGTGCTTTATCTGTATCTTCATTTCTTAAATAGAAAACACCATTACTTTCTTTTGCAATTACATAGTTAATAAGTGCCTGAAAAAGTCCTCCTAAATGCATGAATCCTGTTGGAGATGGCGCAAATCTAGTAACACATGCATTATCACTTAAATCTCTTTTTGGGTACATTTTTTCATAATCTTCAATTGTCTTTGTAATATCTCTAAATATTACGTTTGCTAAATCTTCATTTGTCATATAAACTCCTTTACTTTGACCTCTTTATTTGAGGTGCATCTGAACTTACTTTATTAAATCTTCTTTCAAGTTCGTAATTTATTTTAATATTATTAGTTTTAGAACTGATAAATTTAAGTTTAAAAATTTCTAAAGTATCTAATGGAATTTTAGATATTTTTTTATCCATCTTATAAGATATTATTTTATCTATAAATTCCTGTATGGATGGAAATTTATGTAAATTAATACTTGGCTTTAGTGTGTTTTCATTTTCATCAAAATGGTAAAAGTATATTCCATTTACACTTTGATTTTCATCTAATATGATTGCTTTACCTTTATTAATTAAATCTACTATATCTTTGCTTAAATAATAATCTTTTTCATGCTTTTTAGATACTATTAATTTTACTGGCTTTGATATTTCAAATTTATTATCTTTATATATAGGAACTATTTTATATACAAAATCTGTTCCTTCAAAGACACTTACAAGACTACTTAAAATACCACCTATTTCGCTAGGCTCAAATAAAGAATAACGTTCAATACTTTTATAATACTCTTTTATTTCTCTTTCTATATCTTCTATTTTTTTATTATTAATCTCTTTTTCATCTTTGTATTGTAAAGTGAGTTTTTGTCTTAAAGCTTGTATTTCAATTTCTATATCATAATCTATCTTATCTTTAATGTTTAAATATTCTTGCCTCATCATATTTAATTCATCTATTCTTTTATTAAAATTCATAAATTTCTCCTTTAACTATTATTATAATTAAAAATATTTTAACAAAAAATATTATTTTAATCAATGCTGATGTGCAGTTTTTAAGATTTATTTAATAATACCTAAAAAGTATTTTTTCTTTCCTCTTCTAATTACAATAACCTTATTATCTATAGCAAGTTTTTCATTTATAATAAAGTTTTCATCATTTATGGTATTTCCATTTACTAAAATTGCATTATTGTTTAAAAATTCTCTTGCTTCTCTTTTAGATGAGCATATATTATTATTTATAAGTAAGTCTATTAAAGTAATTTCACTTTCTATATCAAAATTTGGTACACCTTTAAAACAAATTTCTATTTCGCTTGCACTTAATTCACTTACATTACCACTAAATAATACTTCACTCATTTTAAGTGCCTTTAAATATTCATCTTCGCCATGTAAAAAAGTTATTACTTCTTTAGCAAGTGCTTTCTGAGCGATACGTTTTTCTGGTTCACTCGCTTGCTCAATTTCTATTTTTTCTATTTCTTCACGTGTTAAAAATGTTAATTTTTTTAAGTAATCAACAACACATGCATCATCGGTATTAATTAAATATTGATATAATTCATAACTAGAAGTCTTATTTTTATCTAACCATAATGCATTACCCTCAGTTTTTCCAAATTTAACACCATTTGAGTCAAGTACAAGTGGCATAGTCATTCCAAATAATTCTATATCATTTTTCTTACGTGCTAGTTCTATACCTGTTGTAATATTTCCCCACTGGTCAGATCCTGCTACTTGAAGTGTTACACCTTTTGATTCATTTAAATGTACAAAGTCAAGACCTTGAAGTAATGTATATGCGAATTCACAAAATGTAATTCCTGAATTTAATCTTCTACTTATTATATCTTTATCTAGCATGTAATTAACATTAATATATTTTCCATAATCTCTTAAAAAATCTAATATATTAATATCTTTTATCCAATCATAATTATTTACAACTTCAAATCCAAATATTTCTTTAGCTTGATGAGTAAGTCCTTCTACATTTTTTAAAACATCTTCTTTACTTATCATTTGACGTTCTAGGGATGGTTTAGGATCTCCAATAAGGCCTGTTGCACCACCAATTAGCAAAACTGGCTTATGTCCATATCTAGCAAGCCTAGTTGCTATTAAAAATGATGAAAAATGTCCTATATGCATAGAATCTGCAGTTGGATCTGTACCTATGTAAAAAGTAATTTTTTCCTCATTCAATTTTTTTTCAAGTTCAGGTGAACTTATATCTTTTATAAGCCCTCTCCATTTTAAATCTTCAAATAAAGTCATAATGTCTCCTCCTAATATTCACTATTTAATCTACTTTCTATTATTTTATGTTTTTTATCTATTGCATTTATTATTTCATCTTCCTTGATATTAAGTAATTTACTTATATGTATTAAATTTCCCAAGATTTGACGTACCAATTTTTCATCACAATTTGATATTAAATTTGTACCTAACAAATATGTATTATTTATAACATCTAAAATATTATTACTATCATAGTGTTCTTGAATATCATCTAAGTCCAATTTTAAAACATTAAAGAAGTATAAAATCATAGTAATAGCATCTGCAAATTCATCTAATACTTTTTCCATATCTGGTGTTTTCACTGTCCAATACTTAAAACATTTAGTTTCATTTACAAATTCTCCAAGTTCCACTAAAAATTCTATAGAATTCTTTTTATAATAATCAGTTGTATCTTTATATTTTTCTATAAATATATTATCTAGCCTTATATTATTTTTATAGATTCTATTCCAATTTTTATTCATGATGACACCCACATTCATGGCACTCATCTGTTGTTTGCATAAGTTTAACACCACTACTTGTACCTATTCTAGTCGCACCTGCATTAATCATATTTATTGCAGTATCATAAGTCTTAATACCACCACTAGCCTTTATTTCAAGTATATCACTCTTGTGTTCATTAATTAACCTTATATCCTCTACTCTTGCACCATACTCGCTAAAGCCTGTGCTTGTCTTAATAAAATTAACAAAAGTTTCATTACATATTTCAGTCATTTTTATTATTTCATCTTTAGTTAAAAGACAAGTTTCTATTATTACTTTTAAGACCTTACCATCTATAGCATCTCTAACTTCTTCGATTTCTTCTTTTATATATTCATAATCTTTATTTTTAAGTGCGGATATATTTATTACCATATCTATTTCAGTCGCACCCTTTTCTATTGCATCTATTGCTTCATATACTTTCGTTTCTCTAGTACTCATACCACTTGGGAATCCTATTACTGTACAAACTTCAACATTAGTATCCTTTAATAATGAGTGCGCAAGTGGTACATAGTATGGATAAACACACACGCTCGCAAATTTATATTTTATTGCCTCATCACATAATTTTTCAATATCTTTTAATGTAGCAGTATTTTTTAAATTAGTATGATCTATATATTTATTAAATTCCATTATAATCTCTCCTTTAAATCTTCTATTTTTCTTATCGTTGGATATTTAGTTGTTCCTTTTTTATTTAAATGATATACATTCATGCCCATTTCATAAGGTATTTTTATATCTACATTGAGGTTATCCCCAACCATAACACATTCATTAGGTTTTAAATCACCCATAGCAGCTAAAAAACTTTTCTTAAGAGGTTTCATAGGTACAATATCCGTCCCATATACATTATCAAAGTATTCAAGTATTCCTGCTTCTTTTAATCTATTACTTTGAGATTCAGTAAACCAATTTGTAAGTACAACTAGTTCATATTTACTTTTTAAATATTTAAGAGTTTCAACAACCCCATCCTCTAAATCATCAACTAATTTGCTATACATACTTAAAAATTCATCAAAAAACACATCATCAATACTTAAATTTAATATAGAATTTACTGTATTAATTACTTTATATCTATCATAATAAATATTTTCCCCACTTGTTTCATAAGTACCTATCGCATTATATAACTCTTTACTTGTTATATTTAAATTGAATTTATTTATTACTTTCATAAATTCACTATCTAAATTACTTGGTACATTTATCAAAGTATTATCTAAATCAAATATTATTCTTTTTATCATAACTATTCCATTCTCCTTAATTTTTTATTATTATAAATGATACATATTGTCTATCGTTTGCTCAATACTTTCATTAGGTTTTAAATAATTTAATATTTTTGCTTTTGCTTCTAAATTTTCTATTTTTTCAAGTAACCCATAAAGTTCGTCTTTAGTAAACAAATTATCTATTTCATAAAGAAGAAATTGTATCGTCTCTGAATCTATATATAATTTATTTTGTATATATGCACTATAAATATATTTTTTACATTCTATTATAAATTCTTTAATATTATTAATCTCATTATCCTTAAATTTATTTTCATTTTCATAATATTTTTTTATAATTGAATATAATGCATAATATCTAGTTGAGTCAGTTAATAATCTAAAAACTTGGTAAGATGGCACATTTATATTTTTTAGATTTTCACAGAAATAGGAAATACCACATCCTATTTGTTCTACACTTTCTGGAATATCTATATTTTTTAAATTATTGCACCCTGCAAATGCCCAACTAGGTATTCTTTTTAAACCTTTTGGTAAAATTATTTTTTCTAATTTTTTACAATTACCAAATGCCTCCGTTTCCAATTCTTCTATTTTTTCATGAAGAATTATCTCTTTTAAATAAAAATCTTGCTCAAATGCAGATGTTCCTATTACTTTTATATATTCTGGAATAATAGCAACATCTTCTTTACCATTATTTATGCATTTTAATAATTTGTTTCCATCAATTTTAAATTCCATAATACACCCTTATATACAAAAAGTATTATAAATATAGGGGTGAATTATTCACGGTACCACCCTATTTCATAATACTTGATTATCTCTTGACTATAACGCATCTATCCGATTTGAAAGGTATTTCATTATTTTAACTTGTTTAGTTTTCAACACCCACTAAATTTCTAATTACTATTAAAATAACTACTAGTTCTGCTTCAATTAAATAAATTATATCATATTTTTAATTTTTTTGATATATATATAATAAAAAAAGAAGAATTATTTTTCTTCTCCATTTTTTACTATTTCTTTACCTTTATAAGTTCCGCAAGCTAAGCATACTCTATGTGGTCTAACTTCAGCTCCACATTTTGGGCATTTAACTGTTGCATTTTCAGTTATTTTATAATGTGTTCTTCTTTTTCTACCTCTAGTATTACTTACTTTTCTAAATGGTACAGCCATTTATTTCACCTCACTATCATCTAAATAATCCATAAGTTCACTAAGTGGACTTAAGTGTTCTTCTTCCTCTGTTACAAATTTCCAACCATCTCCTGACATATTTATATCAGAATTTTTGGCTTCATCACTTATAACACGCATAGGAATTTCCATTAATATATTTTCCCATATTATTGGCAAAATATCAATAGTATTTTGAAAATTTATTTGATTTTCATCAAATTCTTCAAATAATTCTTCAAGTTCTCCACTTATATTAATAGAAAATGGATAATCAACAGGTTTTAAAGTAATCGCACATGGAAGAACCATTATACCATCTATATCCAAATTTAATTCTACATTCCCTAAACTATTTTTAAAAATTTCACCTACAATATTAACATTATCTAACTTTAATAAATCTGTTTTAGGAAATTCATCTAGATTAAAAGAATACGTTTCATCTATAGAAATACTCTTTTCTATATTATTATTTAATCTTACTAAATCAAATTTCATATTATCACCTGCTACTCGCTTACCATTATATATTTAAAAACTTAAAAAAGCAATACTTAATTTAAAACTTTTATCATTCTAGTTATTTCTTTATCATTAAGGACTTTTCCTTCACTTACTAATTTTTCATTGATTATAAGTCCTGGAACATTTTTTATATTATATTTATTTAGATACTCATCTCCCTCTAATAGTTCTAACTCTACATTATACTCATTAGAAATTTTAGAAATATTCTTTTTTAATTTTATTCCATTGCTACAGTTATAACCTATTATCTTTATATTATTCATTTTTCCTCCTTTCTATTTTTATTTTAAAACTAATATGTGTTAATATTTTGTCATATTTAGTAAAAATATGTGTATTTATTTTGTATTATTTGTGTTATAGTAATAGTGGTGATTACATGAACATTGGTATTATTTGTGAATATAACCCATTTCACTATGGACATTTATATCATTTAAAAAAAATTAAAGAAACTTTTCCAAATAGTAATATAATATTAGTTATGTCAGGATGGATTACTGAACGTGGTGAGTTAAGTGTAATGGATAAATTTAAGAAAACTGATATTGCTTTAAATTATGGAGTTAATATAGTAGTTGAACTTCCATTTAAGTTTATACAAAGTGCGGATTATTTTGCTAAAGGAGCTATAGAAATATTAAATAAATTAAAATGTGATACTATTGTTTTTGGAAGTGAATCTAATAATATAGATGAACTAATCAACCTAGCTAATATACAACTTTATAATAAAGAATATAATAGTTTAGTAAAAAAATATATGGATGAAGGTATAAACTATCCTACTGCACTTTCTAAATCCCTTAAAACTATTTCAGGAACTACTGTAAATAGTCCAAATGACTTACTTGGACTTAGTTATGTAAAAGAAATAATAAGAAATAATTATAATATAAAACCTTTTACAATTAAAAGAAATAGTAATTATAATTCAAAGGAAATAGAAGGAAAAATTACAAGTGCGACTAGTATTAGGGAATTACTAAAAAAAGGAAAAAATACTAAAAAATATGTTCCTAAATTAACTTATAAGTATTTAGATAATCCAATATTTGTTGATGATTATTTTGACTATTTAAAATATAAAATTATAAGTAGTAGTGATTTAACTATATATCAGAGTATAGATGATAATATTTCTAATAGAATAAAAAAATTTATAAATGAGGCAAATACATTAGATGAACTTTTAAGCTTAATTAAAACTAAAAGGTATACATATAATAGACTTAAAAGATCACTTACCTATATACTTCTTGAAATTACAAAAAATGATTGCAATAACTTAGATTTAGAATATATAAGAATACTTGGATTTGATAAAATAGGTGCATATTATTTAAATAAAATAAAAAAAGATATAGATATACCTATTCTTACTAACTATCAGGATAAATATTTAAACAAAGATTTAAAAATTAATACAATTATCTCATTAAATAAAAAAATTAATGATAAAAAAAATTTTATAGAAAAAGAATTCAAACAAAAACCTATTATTCGATAGGTTTTTTTAGTTTATAAACTTTTTCCATTTCTTTTGCATGTTTTTCATATTCTTCTACTTGTTCATCATAAATACTACCAAGTTTATTAAATAGATCTAAGGCATGTGTATACTCATGAATATTTACAAGAATATTTTCTTCATTTTTTATATCTGGTACTAATAATCCTATATCTTTTAAGATTCCATTTTCTACTAATGGGAAACATCCATACCAGCTTAAATCTGAATCATAAGGTAATTTTTTTACCTTATTTTTTATAAAATCAAAAAATTCTTCACTATATAAATGTTGTTCTTTAAAGAAATCTTTTATTAAATTTTTAAAAGGTTTATCATGCCCTATTGCGACATAAAAATCATTTACTATATTTATAATATATTCTGGCAAATATTTTTCTACTTCACTAATTAACTTACTATCTATACCATAATAATTTTCTGCTATTGAACCAGTAATAGCTGCAATTGTATCACTATCTCCACCTATTGAAATAGCCTTTCTAATAGCATCTTCAAAACTATTTGAAACTAAAAAGCAATATATAGCTTGTGGAACTGAATCACTCGCACGACTTGTAAATTTATAAGTTTGTTCTAAATTTTCTAAATCAAAATTTAAATCATAGTGAAATTCTTCCTCAATATATTTTTTTATATATTCCTTAGAATATTTTTTCTTTGTTAGATATATACAAGCACTAACCGCACCTGCTGCATTATATGATTCTTTATGATTATGGCTTGGATAAGTCGCATCATATGTCTCTTTTAATATTATACTTAAATCATCATAATAATTTGCAATCGCACTTACTCTCATAGCGCATCCATTACCATAGCTCTCGCCTATATAATTACCTTTTAACCAGTCACAGAACCCTTTACCAAATCTACTTCTTCCATATTTATCTAGTCCAAGATTAATTTCTCTAAGTCCGAATTTTCTTAAATTTTCTTCATAACTACCATTAGTTAATATTTTATTTGCAATTGCTAAAGTTAAAACTGTATCATCAGTATAAGATGAATCATTATCAAATAATGGTGTAGAATCAAGTAATATACTTTTTCTTCTTAAATAGTTTTCACTCAAATTAGATATTATAATTTTTACTTCATCATCTGATTTTCCTTTTAACTCTTTTAATAATTTTACCTCTCTTACCTCATCAGTTGAGCCTGCAATTTCTCCTATAATAGTTCCTAGCATATAATCACCTACAAATCTATTTTATCATAATATTAATTTTTTTTGACTATCTTCTTTACCATCTTTATAAAATTCACCAAAGTCAAATTCTTCTATATATTATTTGGAAGTATTATTTCCGTTTTATCCCAAATTTCATTATATTTTACAAGTACATTATTTTCATCTATTTCAAATTCTTGTTTTATTTTCCATACCCCCTTATTAATTACAAATTTAATCTTTTAGAATTATCTTCTTCAGTATTTTCTAAATTATATGAATCCAATGAATTTATAGTTTCATTTTTAATTTTATTTGTATATTCTAGTAACATTGTATTTATTTCTGTTACACGAACTTCCATTAATAATTCATAAATATCAGTTAGTGTTAAAAAGTTATCCATATCATTTAATATAATATTAATTATTTCCTTATTTTCCTTTATGTACTCAAATATTTTTATTTTATTTTTTCTTATATATTCTTTGAAAAGATTCATATCTTCATCAGTATATTGTATTTTTCCAGTATAATAATTTTTTATTGTTGATAAAATTGCTGTTAATTTCAAATAATCATCTAATAAGGAAAATATATTATATGAATAAAGATTAATCTCTTTAAGATCTAAAAAGGAAAAGGCTCCTATT
Organism: uncultured Bacilli bacterium; assembly: GCA_910584085.1. Taxonomy (GTDB): domain Bacteria; phylum Bacillota_I; class Bacilli_A; order RF39; family UBA660; genus UMGS1613. The sequence goes on from CAJTZY010000021.1 coordinate 10,726, forward strand.
CCTATACTAAGCATATTATCTGGTAATATTATGCTTTTTAAATTAGTACAATTAGCAAATGAAAACATTCCAATTGTTATTAGACTATTAGGTAGTACTATATTAGATAAATTAATGCACCCATTAAATGCAAAATTGCCTATTTCTTTTATACCATTTGGAAAAATTATATCTACTAAATTAGTACAGCCGTCAAATGCTGAGGTTCCTATTTTTACCATACTAGTTGGTAATATTATATCTGTTAAAATTTTAGAATGTGAGAATGCATATGAACCTATTTCAACTACATTATTTGGAATTATTACTTTTGTTTTTCCCTCAATTTCATTATATTTTACTAATACATTATTTTCATCTATTTCAAATTCTTGTTTTATTTCTTTATTTTCCATATTTTCACCAAACCCATTCTAATTACTCAAAATTTATGAAATATATTATAACATGCACAATAACAAATTTAAATATTTTTTTGACAAAAAACAAAAAATACTATATAATGTATTTAGTGAAGGAAACTTCATATAATAAAAATGGAACATTCAATATACAGTGTTGAGTGTGGCCAATAATTTTTTAGGTTCCACCTAACTCAGCAATGACTTAGGTGGATTTCTTTTATATCAAAGTTATAAATAACAGTAATAATAAAAGGAAGATAATGATTATTAAAGATAAGATTAAAAAATCTTTCTTGTTCACCGTATCGCCTCCCTTCATTCATGAAGTTTAGCTCCACCCAACTATTAAATGTTCCTAGATAATTATAACATTTGTTCGATATTAATTCAATGTTTTTATTCACTAGTTGTGAATTTTTTATTAAAAAAAAATAAGAAATAAAACTATTTCTTATTATTATAACAAAGTAATGTATTTTTTAAAAACATAGCGACTACCACAGGCATAACTCCATCTTTTGAAGGTATCACAAGTGACGCCTTTTTTGAAACCTTATCAATTTCAACATCGCCTAATACTTCACCATCTAATATTGTACAACCTGCATCTATAACAATAGCCCCATCTTTAACCATATTTTCATTAATTAATCCTCTAGTACCTGTTGCACTTATGACTATATCTCCTAAAGTAGTATATTTTTTAATATTTTCTGTTCTAGAGTGGCATACAGTAACCGTTGCGCCCTCATTAAGTAGTGCGGTAAGAAGAGGTCTTCCAACAGATTTACCCTTACCTACTAAAACGACATGTTTACTATCTAAGTCTATATTATTTTCCTCAAGTAGTGTCATAATAGCAAGTGCAGCACATGGAATAATAGTTTTTCTTCCACTTATAAATCTTCCTATATTAATATCTGTTAATCCATCTATATCTTTACTATTTATAATAGTATTAAGAATTCTCTTTGAGTTGTATCTTTCAGGTATTGGTACTTGTACCATAATTCCATTAACATAATCATCATTGTTTAATTCCTTTATTTTATTAATTATAGTAAGTTCAGGGGTATTGTCTTCAAATTTATAATGCCTAAAATATATTCCTATTTTATTACAAGCTTCCTCTTTTAATTTTATAAACATATCAGTTTTTGGATTATCGCCTATTTCTATTACTGCTACTGATGGTCTTATAATACATCCTTTTATACTCTGTTTTAATTCGTCTTCTATCTTTGAGCTAAGTTGTTTTCCATCTATTATATTACTCATTTAATCATCTCCATACAATATCTTAATTTACATTATAATTATAACAAATTAGTAAGTTACCTTGTCAAGTAATATAAAGATTATATTAAAAAGTTTACACTTAATATGTAAAGAAAAATTGATTAAATCCAATTAATCAATTATATATTATTTTATTTTAACTCCTAATAAACCTATTAAATCCATAGATTGGTTTATATCTATAACAGCACCTTTTAAACTATATAAATCTGTTTTAAGTCCCCCTATATTTGATTTTGATATATCTATATTATTAAGAGAAGTATTTTGTATTTCACTCATTTTAAAATTAACATTATCTAGTATTATAGTTTTTATTTTAGAATCTATTAGTGTTGACTCCGAAAAATTTGAACTTGTAATTAACATACTATTTATTTTACTACCAGCTATATTTATATATGTACAATTAGAATCAATTATTTGAACATCATTAAAACTTGAATCTATAAAATTAGTTCCAAATAATTTACAATTTATAAATTTAACTCTATAAAATAAAGTATTCATAAATGTCAAATTAGATAAATCACAATTTATAAATATAACATCATCTAAATTACTATTTTTTATAATAGATTTATCAAAAATAATTTTATCAAATCTTGTTGAGTTTACTTTAATACAATCTTCAAGTTTTATAGAACTATTTGTAAAGTTATAATTTTCTAAGTATTCTATATTTTCTAATGCCTTATATTCTGCATCTTCTATATTTTTTATTATAGGTTCTTTTATTTCAAGCATGTTAACTCCTCATAACAAGTTTTAAAACACTCAATAAACTTATCTATTTCTTCTCTTGTTGTTAAATGCGATATACTTACTCTAATACTTGAATTTGATCTTTCTTCATCATTAGTAAGTGCGAATACTGCTTTTGATTTTGAATTTGAAGAAGAACAAGCACTCTTAGTTGATATATATATTTGATACTTTTCTAATGCATGTAACATAGTTTCTGGTTTTACACCTATTACACTTAAATTTAATATATGTGGTATACATTTTTCATTACTATTTATTTTTACTTTATCAAGATGTTCTAAATTTGATTTTAAATATGCATTTAGCTCGGTTACGTATTTTTCTTTTTCTTCTATAGAGGTAAGTGCAAGTCTAAGTGCTTTACTTGTTGATACAATTAATGGTAAAGCTGGTGTTCCACTTCTATATTCTGTTGTACTTTTACCACCATGTATTAATGGAGTAAGTTCTATTTTCTCCTTTTTTATAAGTACACCTATTCCTTTTATTCCAAAAAACTTATGTGCTGAAAAACTAACTAAGTCTATATTTTCTAAATTTACTTTAATTTTACCAATTGCTTGAGTCATATCAGAATGGAAAAAACATTTAGGATATTTTTTTATAATACTTGCAATTTCATCTAATGGTTGTGTTATCCCTATTTCACTATTTACTGCACATATACTAACAAGAATTGTATCTTCACTAATTAATTTTTTTAAGTCTTCTAAATCCACTTGTCCATATGCATCAAGTTTAACATAATCTATAGTATATCCAAATTCTTTTAAATAATCTAATGGTCCATATATAGATGAATGTTCAAGAGGGGTTGTTATTATATGTTTACCACGTGATTTATAGTTATTGCAAATTCCTTTAATCACAAAATTATTAGACTCGGTTGACCCGCTTGTATATACTATTTCATTTGGTTTTACATTTAAAAGTTCTGCAATTTGTTTAGTCGCACCATCTATTAAATTTTTAGATTTAACACCCAATTCATGTAGAGAATTAGGATTGCCTATAAATTCTTTAGAACATTTAATAAATGTATCTAAAACTTCATCACAAGTTTTTGTAGTTGCGCTATAATCTAAATATATCATAATACCACCCAGTTAATTATAGCACATACAAGTGTTAAAAAAAAGAGGTTAACCTCTTTTCTTAATAAAGACAAGAACCTATTATTATAGCTAGTAGTATATATAAAACTATTATTATTACAAATCCGTTATTATTATGGCAACATTTTTGTGGTTGAACATTATTGTTGTCACAACAAGAGTTATTTGAACTCATAAGTCACCTCCCTAAATATATGCTCCAAGTATGATTATTAAAAGAATAAATAATACTAAAACGATAGCTGCTCCAGATACACCAGAATTACAACACATATAATCTTTCCTCCTTTTTTATCTTTTCAAAGTATTTTATGAAAAAATTATGAATATGTGAATGTTTATATTGAAATTTCATTTCTAATTTGTTAAAATATTACATGTATGATGAATGTACATCGTATTTATAGAGAGGAGAGGCTAAGAAATGCCAAAGAATGAAACAGGAAAGAATACCAAGGGTACAAAAAAAACCACAACTAAGTCTAATGTTTCTAAAAAAACTACTAGTACAAAAAAAGCTACAACTAAACCTGCTGCGAAAAAAAGTACTACAACTAAAAAAACTACAACTAAAGTGGAAGTAAAAACTGAACCAACTAAAGTAGTTGAAAAAGAAACTATTAAACCTGTTGTAAATGAAAAAATTACAGAAAGGAAAAATAATAACGAAAGTTCAGTTAATGGTTTAATGAGTAATACTCCATTTGTTATAGCTCTTTGTGTTATTGTAATATTAATAGCTATTTTAATATTTGCAATATGCTCTAAAAGAGTGCCAAAAACTTCAAACGGTGATGAAATTATTGCTTCACTAAAAGGTAAAGATATAACTGCAAATGAGTTATTTGAAGCTTTAAAAGAAGAAAATGGAACTAATGCACTAATTGATTTAGTTGATACTTATATTGCAAATAAAGAAATTACTATTAAAGATGAAGATAAAGAATATGCTAAAGAAGTTGTTAACTATTACAAGCAATATGCTGAATATTATGGAGTTGATTTAATGACTTTTGCAGCTAATTACTTAGGATTATCTAATATTACTAGTGAAGATGATTTCTATGACTTTGTATTAGAAGATTATAAGAAAACTTTAGCTGTTAAAAACTATATTGGTGACGAGGCAACTGAAGATGAACTAAAAGAACATTATTCAAGTAATTTTTCTAACAAATTGACTGTTAGACATATTTTAATTGAAGTAGATCAAGAAGCAGAAGATAAAGATGCTGCTGATAGAGAGGCCTATGATAAAGCTGTTAATCTAATTAATCAATTAAATGAGACAAGTGCTGAAGAATTAAATGCAAAATTTGAAGATTTAGCGAAAAATAATTCAGATGATACTGCTACTTATTCAAATGGTGGATTAATGGAAGATATGGTAAAAACTGGAATTCAAGAATCATTCTTTAATGCAGCAAATGAGCTTAAAGATGGTGAATATACTAAAGAGCCAGTTAAAACTACTTATGGATACCATGTTATATTAAAAATTAGTTCTACTCCAGTTGAAAAGTATGATGATATTAAAGATCAAGTTAAAGATTCTTATGCTGAAAATTTATTATCATCAGATGCTAATTTAAGAGTACTTAAATGGGATGAACTAAGAAGTAAATACAAAATGTCTATAAAAGATGACATAATCAAAAAAACTTATGAAGATATTATAAATGAACAAAAAAAATCAGATAACAATGAAACAGAGGAAAATTAATTCTCTGTTTTTAATTGTATTAAATTATTTATTTCATCAATTTTAAATCCTTTATATAATAATTTTTGTTTTATTTTATTTTCAAGTTCTATCCCACTATATTTAAATTTTAATTTATTAAATAATTTATCAAACTCTTTATTTATAATATCAGTATCATCTACTATATGTTTATCTAAAATATCTAGTACTTCATTTTTACCATATCCCAGGTTCATCATTTCATTTAATATTTTTTGTTTTAAATAAGAATTAGAATACTTATTATTACTATTAATTTTTTTTAGTATTAACCTTTCTAACTTATCATCTAGCATACTTTTATCTAAGTTACCAAGTTCATTATCTATTATTTCAATTGATATCCCATTTTTAAGTAATTCTTGCCTTATTTTATTAATACCAAATTTACTTAAATATATTTTATCATTCATAAATGCTTTACAATATTCTATATCATCAATTAATCTAGATTTTTTTAACTTATCTATTATTCTATTTATATCATCTAGCGATACATTATTTTTACTTAAATAATCTATTATTTCTTGTTCACTTCTTCTCTTCTTCATTATATATCTTATTGTATTATAATATACTTCATAAAATTTAGTATCTATTACTATCTTTTCATATAAATACCTATCAATAGTTTTCTTATATAACAACTCATTATCTATTATAACATTATCATAAGTTATAATGTTATCTCCATCTATTAATATTTTATATTTATTATTTTTTAATTTAGTTATCTTGTTTATATTCATACTATCACCACTATAATTGTAACACAAACAAATGTTTATAGCAAGAAAAAAGATATTAATTAAAATATCCCTATTTAACTATTTTATAAATTAACTTTAGTAAAATATTTATTAAAAGTAGATTTTACTAATACTTTATCCTCTTTTTCTAAAGATGTCGCTTTTATTTTTTCTAATATTTCTTTAACATCATCTGGTGTATACTCTGCTTTTACTTGTTCAAAACCATATAAATATTGTTCAATTACTGTCTCATTTACAATACTTCTCTCACTATTCTGGTCCTTTTTAGTATCAAAAGTCTTTCCCTCAAAAATCTCCTCATTATTTAATAAGTTAATATATGTAGATGAACCTTCTGAAGGTTTTCTACATATATAGAATTCTTGGCTATTGCAAGTTGGATTTTCAATTTCTACAAAGTAACACTTCTTAAGATCCTCAAATTTTATTGTTCCATCTACTATATACTCGCCAGATTCATTTATACTATAATTAAAATATTTATTTTTCTCATTTTCGTTAGAAACTATAACTGCCGTAACAATTGCCCCAGATAAAGTTACAGCGACACTAACAGCTAATATACCTACTTGTGCTTCCTCACTAATTTGAGGTCTTGATATTTTATATTTTACTTTTCTTGTCCACTCTTTCATATATTGTATCTCCATTTCTATATTTTTTTTACTTTAGTAAATACTTTACTAAGATTTGAATTTACTATTAATACACTTTCTTTTTCTTCTAAAGTTGCTTCTTTCATTTTATTTAAAATGTTTCTAACATCATCTGGTGTATATACTTCTTTTAATTCATCAAAAGCGTATAGATAGTCTTCAAGTGATATTTCATTCACAATTTTTCTACCATCATTTTCACTTTCGTTTTCTGATTCTGATTTATAAATTTGCTTATTATTTAATAAATTAATATACTTAGATGTAGACGTATTATTACTATAATATGTTGTTTCTTTTTTACAAATATAAAACTCTGTACTTTTCCAACTAGGATTTTCAATTTCAACAAAGCAACAATTTTTAAGTATTTCATAGTTTATTGTTCCTTTTGCAATATATTCTCCAGATTTGTTTGTATCGTATTCAAAGCAGTATTTACTTTTATCATCATAAGCATAAGCACAACAGTATCTACTTAATCCAACTGCAATACCTCCAATTGCAAGAAATCCACCTAAGCAAATTAAAGGATTTACAATCTCCGGATCAATACTAAGTCCTGTTCTTACTATTTGTTTTCTTTCCTTCATAAAATTCTCCCCCTCTTAATAAATTTAATGCATATTTTAGCATATAATAAACGAATTGTCAAACTACTAAAAAAAGAGATAGTGTAAAATAGATTTGGGATTATATACAAAAAGGAAGACCTTTGTTAAAA
>CAJTZY010000022.1 GCA_910584085.1 uncultured Bacilli bacterium
CCTCTAATTATTAAATAAGCCAAATTTTTAAGTTTAACTTCTCCAGTTGATATAGCAATATCATTACCTTTACAAATATCTTCAAGTGAAACTAATCCCTTTGAATCACCAGATTCATAAAGTGACATAGTTCTCAAATGTATTTTACCAAATCTTCCAGCGCCACTATGGGATATACCATTTCTATTAGGTGTTGAGGAACCCGTTAATATATATTGTCCTTTTAAGCCGGTTTTATCTACATCATAACGTATTTCATCCCATAAATTAGTTGCTTCCTGCCATTCATCTATTAATTTTGGTTTTTCTCCTTCTAATATTATTTCTGGAGAAATTTTTGCAAGTTCCACTTCATTAGATTTTTCACCAGTTGTTTTATGTAATAATATTTCGCTTTTAGCATTATGTCTTGCAGTCCAAGTTTTACCACAATATTTTGGACCATCAATGCATATCGCACCAAATAGTTTAAGATATTTTTTTATTTTATCATCTACTATTCTTTTTCTATAATTTTTTATTTCCATATTATCAACTCCACAATTATATTATATGTATTTTTCAAAAAAATTGCAAGTCTAATCCGTAACTTTTTGTATTTTTGTTCCGTAACTTTTTATATTTATGTTCCGTAATTTTTTAACTTATAATTTTAATTTTTTTATTTTATTTGGATCTACTTCGTATCTATTTTCATTTAATTTAAATATAAAATTCTTATCTTTATCATTTATATATTTATCTGTTTCTCTTAATCTTATTATTATACCTTTATCTAAAAGTGGTATAAGCATATTTTGATATATTTCACTTAAATTTTTCTTATCGTTATTTAAATTATAAAAATGGCCAAAATCTCTTACTGTAAGTATTCCATTCATTGAAAGTATATAATATATTGTTTGATAATTTATTGCACTTAAATTCCCACTATATGATTTTATCATATCCATTATATATTCTCTTTCAAGTTCTACCCTTACATTTTCTAACATAAATTTTAAAAATGGAGTTATATTAAGAGTTTGTTTTACTTTCCTTATTAATTTATAATAATTTTGTTTATTAAGTATAATAGCCCTATTAAATATTATATAAGGATAAACTTTATTATTTAATAAATACCACATACTTACTGTCCTAGAGGTCCTTCCATTTATATCAAAATAAGGGTGAATATTTACAAATTGAAAATGCATTATTTGGGATTTAATATAATAATCTGTATTTGTATTTAAATTATTATTACTATTTACATATTCAAAATATTCATCCATATATTTATCTAACTCTTCACTAAAAAATCCAGTATCGGGTGGGACATCATCATAAGGACTAAAATAAATATATACAGGTTTAGTTCTATAATAATCTCCCATATTCTCTTTATCATAATCTATAAGTAACTCTCTTGATAATATACTATATAATTTTTTTAAAGTTTCACATGTTATTTCTTTATTTTTAATAATAAATTTATACCCATTATATAAATTTATTATTCTTGCCATTTTTTCTTTATCATTTATATTTAATTTATTTTTAACTATATCATATATAAGTCCTACATCATCAGTATATCCTTCAATAGTATTATTAAATTTTACTTCTTGCGTGAATAATACATTACGAGTAAATTCCTTACTAATTATATATTTATTATCACTTATAAATTCTTCTAGTTCATATTTTTCTTTTGCTATTTTAGAATTTGCTACATATAATTTTGCTTTTCCTATTGAAAGTGGTATTGTTTCATAATTTTCCTGCATAAATTTCACCAATTATATATATATTAGCATATAATTGGAAATTTAAAAAAAAGTATATATAAGTTTTAACTATAATTAAAAGAAACTATCCCTAGTTTCTTTAACATCTATATAAGTCATCTATTTACTTTTTTAATTCTCTTGGATAATCTAAATCACTTTCCTCATCTCGATTTATCAATATAAGTATATATATATTTATTAACCATCCCACATATATATAATACTGAAAATTTTTTTACCATTTACATTATAAATAGAATTTAATATTTTTGATTTACATATTGTAACATTTTTTCTACACTAATTTCACTTATTAATTATAATAACATATTTTAATGAAAAAGTATCTGTTTATAAAATAAAAAGGATAATTAACCCTTTTTACATTCTACACGTACAGACTCTATAACATTTGAAGCTGTATTATAGTAAACTTCGCAACCCTGTTGAAAAAGCATTATTGAAGATATTTCTTTTGCATTTTTAGAATCTTTTTTATTTAAACTTAAGTTATAATTTCTAACCTTATCTAATGTTATATCAAACATTTTTGCTACTTCATCAACACTCAATTCTTCATCATTTTTAATATCATAATAATATCCTCTTCTAGAATTCCCACTTCCACCACGAGAACTACTAGCAGATCTTTCTACCATTAAAGATAATATATTATTCATTATATAATAATCATATGTTATTTCTACCTCATATGGTTTTTCTGTTTTAACATTTAAATTTTCTATATCATAAATATAATCATTATAAATTTTTTCATTTAATTTTTTAGCATTTTCTGTATCAAATAATAATTTTGGTAAATCTATTCTTCTAACTATATAGTCTGGATCACTAGCCATTTTATCATCAGAAAGATACCATTCAAGCATTGCATATCTTGAAAGTGCAAGCCCTACATATTCATCTTTATTTCTATTAATAGTTTCATTATTACTGATACTATCATTATTGTTAGAATTTTCTTTTTCTACACATTCATTATCCTTAACTATTACTTTATCATAAACAAAGTAACCTCCTAGCGCTATAACTGCTATTGAAAGTATAATTATTATTGTATTTTTCATATTTTCATCACTCCTTATAATATTATTATATCTCAAAAAAAAAAAAAAAAAAAAGCAAGTAATTTTTTCATAAAATATACTTGCCTTTACATTATATTACCATTATTAATTTTTTTCTACATCTATATAAGTAGTATGTCCATTTAAATCTACTTCTTCTGTTAAATTAAATTTAACTACTATATCTGTAGATAAAGTTTCGCTTTTTATAAATTCATCAAATTTAGTTACAGCTTCAGTTACTTCATCATTAAATATTTTAAGCTTTGAACATCTACAAAATCTAATATTTTCATTATATACTTTTAAATAATTAGGTTTATTATATCTTTACTTGAAAAAATAAATAAAAAAGACTAATTTGTCCTTAATATTTAATATGAGCAACATATTCACTACCCATTGTTGCAGGTACTTCAGTAGTATAATAAATTACACAAACATTTGTAAAAGGCATTATTAAAGATATTTCTTTTACATTTTTATTATTTTCATTTGAAGAATCCTTTTTTACTTTATCTAATGTTATATTAAACATTTTCGCTATTTCTTGTTGACTTAATTCCTTATCATTCTTCATATCATAATAATACACTTTTCTAGTAATTCTACTAGATCCACGAGAACTACCAGCAGATTTTTCTACCATTAAAGATAGTATACTATCTTTAATAGAATAATTATATGTTATACTAAAATCATATGGATTTTCTGTTTTAACACTCAAATTATTTATATCATCAATATAATCATTATAAATTTTTTCATTTAATTTTTTTGCATTTTCTGTATCAAATAATATTTTAGGAAGTTCTATATTTCTAACTATATAATCTGGGTCACCATCTATTTTATCGGAAAGATACCATTCAATCATTGCATATCTTGAAAGTGCAAGTCCTACATATTCATCTTTATCTCTAACAATTGTTTCACTATTATTGTTATCATCCTTATTATCGGGGATTTCTTTCTCTATACACTTGCTATCTTCAACCATTACTTTATCATAAACAAGATAACCTCCTAATGCTATAACTGCTATTGAAAGTATAATTATAATTGTATTTTTCATATTTTTATCACTCCTTATGGCTCTATTATATCTCAAAAAAAAAAAAAAAAGCAAGTAATTTTTTCATAAAATATACTTGCCTTTACATTATATTACCATTATTAATTTTTTTCTACATCTATATAAGTAGTATGTCCATTTAAATCTACTTCTTCTGTTAAATTAAACTTAACTACTATATCTGTAGATAAAGTTTCACTTTTTATAAATTCATCAAATTTAGCTACAGCCTCAGTTACCTCATCATCACCATTATAGTATAAAGTAATTCTATCTGCTATATCAAAATTTTTAGTTTTTCTTAAATTTTGAACCTTAGATATAAGCTCACGAGCAATACCTTCCATAATTAAATCATTTGTAAGTTCAGTATTTAATATTATAAAGTTTGAACCAAATGTGGCAACATCAAATCCTTCTTTTGAATCTGTTCTTATATCTACCATATTTATATCTATATCATAAGACTTATCTCCAATAGTCATTTTAATTACTTCACCATTTTGCAAACTTGATATATCACTTGCGGGTAACATAGTTAATTTTTCTTGGAATTCCTTAATAAGTGGTCCAAACATTTTACCTACTTCTTTAAAGTTTGGTTTAACAGTAAAGTTCATATAATTTTCTACATCTTTAATAAACTTAACTTCTTTAACATTTAATTCTTCCTTAATTAAATCAACTAAATCACTTATTAAATCTTCGTTTTTAGCATCTATTAAAGCCATACTAATTGGTTGCCTAACTTTAATTTTAACTTCTTCTCTTATATTTCTTCCAAGACTAATTAAATCTCTTACTAAATCCATTCTAGATTCAATTTTATCATTTATTAATTTTTCATCATATATAGGATAATCACTTAAATGAACTGACTTTTCTTTTGTTAACTTAGTATAAATTTCTTCACTTGTAAATGGAACCATTGGGGCAATAAGTTTACATATTCCAACTAGAATATCATAAGTAACTTTATATACTGCAAGTTTTGATGTATCATTCTCGCTAGCCCAAAATCTTCTTCTATTACGTCTAATATACCAGTTAGATAAGTCTTCTACTACAAAGTTTTGAATTTCCCTTACACTCATAGTTAAATCATATTTATCCATATATTCTGTTACTTTTTTTACAAGTTTATTATACTTAGATATTAACCATTTATCTATTTCTTCTAAATCTTTATAATCTATATCATATTCCTTAGGATCAATATTATCAATATTTGCATACATACTAAAGAAAGTATATGTATTTTTTAATGTATTAAAGAATTTTGATTGTACCTCTTTAATTCCATCTTCATCAAATCTAAGTGGTGTCCAAACTGGTGATGTATAAAGCATATACCATCTAATTGGGTCAGCACCATAAGTTTTTATACTTGTAAATGGTTCAACTGCATTACCTTTACTTTTATGCATTTTTTGTCCATGTTTATCAGTAATTAAATCATTAACTAAAACATTTTTATATGGACTCTTACCCATAATGAATGTAGATATTACAAGTAATGAATAAAACCATCCCCTTGTTTGATCTATACCCTCACAGATAAAATCCGCCGGAAATTGATTTTCAAATAATTCCTTATTTTCAAAAGGATAATGCATCTGAGCAAATGGCATTGAACCTGAATCAAACCAACAGTCCATAACTTCTTTAACTCTAGACATTTCTTTTCCACATTTAGGACATTTAATATGTACATCATCAACATATGGCCTATGAAGTTCTATAGTTTCATCTATTTTTTCTATAGATTTCTCTATTAGTTCTTCTCTTGAGCCAATCATTTCTTTATGACCACAATCACATTCCCATAAAGGTATTGGTGTACCCCAATATCTATTACGAGATATTGCCCAGTCATTTAAGTTTTCAAGCCAGTTTCCAAATCTTTTTTCTCCTACATAATCAGGATACCAATTAACAGTCTTATTGGCTTCTATTATTTTATCTTTAAAATCAGTTACTCTTATATATAAACTTGGCTTTGAATAATAAACAAGTGGTGTCTTACATCTCCAACAATGTGGGTAATTGTGTACCATTTTTTGTTTTTTAAATATTTTATCTTGACTTGATAAATATTTAATTATTTCTATTTCAAGTTCACTATCAACAACAAGTCTACCTTTCCATGGACCTTCTGTATAACACCCATTCTCATCAACTGGATTTAATACTGGAAGATCATATTTAAGACCAACTTCATAGTCATCCTGTCCAAAAGCAGGTGCGATGTGTACAATACCTGTTCCATCTTCCATAGTAACGTAATCAGCACATGTTACATAAAATGCTTTTTTATTTACCTTTAAAATATTCATGTATTGCTCATATTCCAAATATTCTAAATCTTTTCCAGTATATTTCTCTATTACTTCATAATCATCTCCAAGGACCTTATCAGCAAGTTTTTCTGCAACAATAAAATTATATCCCTTAGATAAACACTTTACATACTTTTCACTAGGATTTACACAGGCAGCAACATTTGACATAAGAGTCCAAGGAGTTGTTGTCCAAATAAGTAAATATGTATTTTCTTCATTTTTTACTTTAAATGGTACAGTTACAGTATTAACCGTTATTTCCTTATATCCTTGAGCGACTTCATGGCTTGCAAGCCCTGTTCCACATCTAGGACAATAAGGAAGTATTTTAAGTCCATTATAAATAAGTCCTGCATCAAAGAATTTTTTTAGTATCCACCATTCTGTTTCTATATAATTATTATCATAAGTTATATATGGATTTTTTAAATCTATAAATTGTCCCATCTTATTTGTAAAATCTTTAAAAGCAGTTTCATTTTTCCAAACACTTTCTCTACATTTTTCATTAAACTCTTTTATTCCATACTTTTCAATATCACCTTTACCATTAAATCCAAGTTCTTTTTCTACCTGTACTTCAACTGGCAATCCATGCGTATCCCAACCTACTTTTCTAAGTACTCTAAAACCTTTCATAGTTTTATATTTACAAAAAGTATCTTTAAGAAGTTTAGCAAGCATATGATGAATTCCTGGCATTCCATTTGCAGTTGCTGGACCATCATAAAATACAAAATCCTTACTGTCTTTTCTATTCTCAATTGTCTTAGAAAGTATATCGTCAGAAATAAATTTCTCACTAAGGGTTGCTTCTATTTCACTATTTTGTCTTTTATCTAATTCTTCAAATTTACACATTATTTATTCCTCCTTCTTATAGTTAAAACTTTATTCTTATTTTCATTAATTAATTCTCCTGTTACTTTTTCTGCATAAAATAGTTCTTCATCTGTTACTTCTTTTGTACTAATTATTTCATTTGTTATTAAATCTGCATCAGATAGTTCACTTATAGATAATTCATCTAATAACTTAGCTTTAATAAAATTTATAGCATTTTTTACTTTTAATCGCATCATGTAACATTCAAGCATATAATCTTTGCGCTTAATCATTTTATCAATTTTTCTATCTACTTCATCCATTGTACAAAGACGAATTCTATCTATTCTTGCATTTTTGGGCACCCTTAAAGGCTTACATATCTTCTTTTCTACATAAGCTATTTCCTCATCTAATGATAAATTTCTTATTTCCTCAATACTAAGTCCAATACTTTCTTCTAAACTTCTTATTGTTTTTTCACTTAAAGACATATTAATTAACCTCCATAAAAATAAAAAAAACTATTATAAGTATAGGGACGAACTACTCGCGGTACCACCCTACTTCATAATAGTATTATGCTCTTAAATGTATAACGTTCATTACCCGTTTTAATCTTATCCATTAACGTATCAAGAGTGATCTATATAATACTTATTTATCTAATTACACCAACCTTAGACTCTCTTTAAAACTTATATTATATCGTCTCCATCATATACTTTAAAATTCTACTTTTTCAATATCATCAACTATTGCAAGTTGAGTTTCTATTATTGCCCTTAATTTCTTTTTAAATATATTTACATTTCTTTTGAGAGCTTCTGCTTCCATTTCTGCTTTTTCAGCCTTAAGTAGTGATTCATTAACTATACGATTAGCATTTCTTTTTGCATCTTCCAAAATAACTTCACTTTCTCTATGAGCTGTGTTTTTTATTTGATCAGATGTTTTTTGAGCCATCATAATTGCTCTATTAAGAGTACCTTCCATACGTTCATATTGAGCAAGTTTTTCTCTAATATGAGCTGTATTCTGGAGTCTATTCTCTAATTCCTCTATTCTTTTATCTTTTAGAGCAATCTCTTTATTTTTAGACTTGTTATCTTCAATCATTTTTTCAACTTGTTTGATAACCTGATCTAAAAAATGATCAATTTCTTCTGGTGTATAGTTTCTAAAAGTTCTACCACTATTATTATCCATAAGCATCCCTCAAACGATGTGCTTTATATATTAGCACAATTCAATATTTTTTTCAAGTATTTTCTACCATTCATAATTTATATTATCTTCTTCTTGGTCTTTATCCTTATCTTTTTCTTTATCAGTTTCATCAGTTATTTTTCCTTGTACATTAATATTATTTGGTGTACATAAGAAAATACCACTACCAATTTTTTGAATATTTCCTCTAATTGCATATATTGTTCCACTCAAAAAATCCATAATACGTTTAGCCTGATCACTAGTTACTCTTTTTAAATTAACTACAACTGTATTTCTCTTTTTTAAATGATCTGCTATTTGCTGAGCTTCTGAGTAGGCACGAGGTTCTAAAAGAATCATCTTAGCTCCACCTTCCTCTATAGCTTCCTCACTTTTTAAATCATAATATTCGTTGCCATTTTCGAGTTGTTGATCATCTTTACTATTAAACAAGTTTTTCATAAAACTCATGTTTTGTTCCTCCAATTCTAACTTCTACTATAAACATTTTAACACACTTCTTTTAAAAATGAAATATATTTTAATTATTTTTTTTGATAAAGTATATAAGAAAACTATATACTTACTATAATTTAGCTATACTACTAACTACTATCTGATATTTATCAAATCTTCTTTCTACTTTACCATTTATAAATACTATGTCTCCTTTTTTTATTTCATTATATTTATTATAAGTTCTTGGAAACATTACTATATCTATAGTAGATAACTCATCACTACCGCTTATAAATGCCATTTTTTCATCCTTAGATGTAGTAATTTCTTTAATTCTATCTACTGTAACTATTATATTTATAAACTTAGTAAAGTAATCCTCAATATTTCTAATATCAACTATATTATCATGTTTTAATTTAAGTTCAGTTATTGGATTATCAGTAAGATAGAAACCAAAAACATTTAATTCAAATTCCATTAATTCTTTTTTTGGATATTCGCTAGTATCCTGTATTTCTGGTTCAAGTGCATATACTCTATCCAAATCTTTTATTAGGTCTCCATAATTTATAATTAAATCTAAATTAGTTATAAGCGTTTTTTTATTAAATCCAAATGAATCAAACACTCCAGCATATATTAAAGACTCCATAGTTTTTGTTGTTACACTTTTTCCATAACACCTTCTAACAAAATCATATATATCAGTATATTTACCGGACTCTCTTTCTTTAATTATTAATTCACTTGCAGAAACCCCAACATTCCTTATATTGGATAAGGGATACCTTATTCCTTCCTTTTCCATTTTATATTTTCTTTCACTCAAATTTATATCTGGCTTTAGTATATTTATATTATTTTTTTTTGCTTCATATATATATTGTTTAGTTTTAGTATCATCATTTATTTCCATTGAAAGTAAATATGTAATAAAGTTTTTTGGATAATGAGCTTTTAAATAAGCCATCTTATAAGCAACTATTGAGTAACCAATAGAATGTGATTTATTAAAACCATACTCTGCAAATTTAAGCATAAGTTCATATACTCTATTTATAAGATTTTCATCATACCCTTTTTTTAAAGCACGGCTTTTAAATTTTTCTTGTTCTTTAAGTAATATATCTTTTTTCTTTTTACTCATAGCTTTTCTTAAAATATCAGCTTCTCCTAGTGTATAATCTGCCATAACTCTTGCAATTTGCATAATTTGTTCTTGATATATCATAATTCCATAAGTAGGCTTTAATATTTTTTCTAAACTAGGGTCTATGTAATCTATTTTTTCTTTGCCATTTTTTCTATTTATATATGTTGGAATATTTTGCATAGGTCCAGGTCTAAAAAGTGCGATTGCAGCAAATAAATCATCTAGGCTATTTACTTTAAGTTTTCTTAAAAAATTTATCATACCATCAGATTCAAATTGAAATATGCCAGTAGTATCCGCTTTATTAAATATATTTAAAGTTTCTTTATCATCAAGTGGTATTTCATCAAATTTAAGATTTATATTATACTCATCATTTATACTATCTATTATATTATGAATAGTAGTTAAATATTTAATTGCTAAAAAATCCATTTTAAGTAATCCAATTTCTTCTAGGTATGTCATATCAAATCCACTTACATAAAAATCATGACTTTTATCTAGTGGTATTACCTCATCTAAATCTATATTAGACATAATAACACCTGCTGCATGAATAGAAGTATGCCTTTTAAGACCTTCAAATTTTATTGCTATCTTATAACACTCTTTTAAAGTTTCTTTCCTTTTTAATAACTCCTGTATTTTAATATTATCGTAATAATTACCTTTCAAATCTTTTTTTGAATCTATTAATTCACATAGAGTATCTACTAATTTTAATTCTATATCCATAGATTTTGCAACATCTCTTATTGCTTGTTTAGCGCCTAGTGTTCCAAAGGTAATAATTGGTACTACTCTTTTCTCACCATATTTGTTTATACAGTAATTTATTACATCTTCTCTTTTTGAATGTTCAAAATCTATATCAATATCTGGCATACTAATACGCTCTGGATTTAAAAATCTTTCAAATAATAAATTATATTTAATTGGATCTACATCTGTAATCATAAGACAATATGATACAAGTGATCCAACCGCACTTCCTCTTCCTGTACCAACTATTATATTATTTTCTTTCGCATACTTTACATAATCTGATACTATTAAAAAGTAGTCACAAAATCCCATTTTATTTATTACATCTAATTCATATTTAAGTCTATCAAGATATACCTCTCTTACTGAGGTACCAAAATGGTGCCTTAAGCCCTCTATACATTTTTTCTTTAAATATTGATAGCTATCTATTCCATCCTCATTAATAAATTTTGGCATTAATTTTTGATTAAATGGAATTTCTATATTACAAAGTTCAGTAATAAAATTATTATTTTCGATACTTTCTTTATATTTTGCACTAAATTCATCTTCGAGCAATATGTAATTATCTAAATTATCACTAGATACAAATTCTATTGTTACTCCAGCTCTAACTGCATCTATATATTTTATATACTTACTATCATTTTTTGTTAAATATAATGTTTCTTTAATATAGACAGTATTTTTTTCTTTTATATTACCAAGTTCATCTAAATTTTGATAACCTATATATATATATTTATATAAACCTTTTATATCATTATATATTGGTAAACTTGCATATGGAGTTATACACACTAAATTACTTGAATATTTTTCTAAATCAACTAATTCTATTTTTTGTGTGCTAGATAATGTGCATAACTTAATTAAGTTTTTATATCCATCATAGTTTATTGCATAAAGGACTACTTTTTTATCACTATATTCTATTTCAAGTCCAATAATTGGTTTTATTTTGTTATTTATACAGAGCTTATAAAAATCCATGCATCCATACATATTATCATCTGTTATAGTAAGGGATTTTATATTGTTTTTTAAGGCATACTCTATTAAGTCATTTATCTTAATTAATGATTTTTGTAAACTGTTATCAGTTTTTATATAAAGTGGTGTATACATAATATCCCTCCTACATATATTTTACTATAAATATAGTTTATTTTAAACAATTTTTAATTAAAATATTTGACTTATTTTTCAAAATATGGTAAACTCATAAGGCATAGGGAAAAAAACTTTGAATGGAGGAATAATATGGCAGTTAAAGCTACAAATAAAAAACCACTTTCTGGTAATAGAAGATCTCACTCATGTAGAGCAACTAAACATACTCAAAAAGTTAACTTACAATTAGTTACTTTAGAAGATGGTACTAAAGTTAGAATGAGTGCGAGAGAAAAAAGAACATTAAACAAAACAGAAAAAGCAGCTTAAACTGCTTTTATTTTTATGCAACTTTACCTTTATAATCAGGTTCTTCATATAAATAATCATCTGCATACTTATCAAGTTCGTTATTCTTATAACTTCTACTTAAACTTTGGAGTACCTGTTTTTGTATTTGTAATTTTTCTACATCACTCATTTTTTTATCTTCTTCAACTTGTTTATTTACTTGATTACTTAAAAAAAGTATTATTAATGAGTTTAAATCAATTGGATTACCTCTCCTATAATCTAATGTTAAACTATCAATTTTGGAAATTATATTATTAATACTATTTAGAATAGTTTTATTATCATCAGGCATTTGTTCTATTTTTTCAATCCTATCTAAATAAAAATCTTTTATTCCACCTTTACCATTTAAATAATATACATTTAATAATTTTTTATCTGCAAGTTCCATCCAATATTTTTCTTTTTCTAATATTTCATTAAAAAAACTATCATTTAGTGTCATAGAATCCTCCATATCATATATACTATATTTTAACATATTTTTTATTTTTTTGATATACATATAAGAAAAAAAGCAAAAATATTTTGCTTAACGATGCCTTGGATGATATCTAATTACTTGATCATCATCCACTTTATTTATTCTTTTCTTTATAAAATCTTTAGCCATTATTGTAGCCTTATTACTATATAATTTTATCTTCCTTTTTGCTTTCAAAGTATTCAAATAAATATTTCCAAGTGTTAAACTTCTATAAATAGGAGCTTCTAAATTAATTTTTTCTCTTCCTATATCTCTAATTAATTCTTTTCTTTTTATTTTCTTATTGATGTTGCTTAAATTATATTTTGAATTATGTAACTCCTGTCTTAAAGCAAACATTCTTAAATATTTATCTGTAAAATCCCCATTATTTGCCTTAGTAAACCTTCTAATATCTATTATCCTATTTAATAGTTCAATTTGATTTTCATACTTTTTCTTATATACATCTAAAGTATATCTATTATTATTTTTTTCAAGAATTTCTTCTATTTGTCGTTCTAATTTTCTATTAGAACTAGCAATTAATGCCTTCTCAACAGTTTCTACAAGAGTTATATTTTTTACATATGAATCTTTTATTAACTTAAACTTTTTATCTTTTTTACTAAAAACTTTAGTTACAATTACACCTGCTACTGCAACGCCTAAAACGTTAAGTAAAGCAAATCCTACTCCCATACTAGCCGCATACGTTATAATTTTACCAATTTTTCTTGATTTTTCTAATGTATTATAATCCCTAAATTTTATATTATCAGTTGGTTTATATTTTAAACTTTCAAATTTTTCATAATCAATATATGAATTATTAAATTGAGGTTGTGTGAATGCATCTATGTGTGAATTATTATATGCATCTTTATATTCTTCTCTTACTTTACTTGTATGATAAGCAGTCCCAAAATCCATATTAACTCATCTCCTATAATTATAGTATATCACAATTTATATAACTTTGTTGCTTTATTTTATTATTTTTTTAAAGTTAGTTGTTTTACTTTAGGTTTAACAAATGAACTATAAATTGCAATAGAGTCCATTATAGTTTTATTTTCTTCAAATTTATTTTCTGAATCAATTGGCATTAATCCCATATCCCCAATTGCAACATATTTTATATCACTTTTTTTATACTCCTCTAGTTTGTCACTATTTTTTTCATCTATACTAAAAGAATCATCATCAATATATCCAATATTTTTACTACCTAAGTTATTGTTAAATATATTCCTCATACACGTCCTCCTTTAAAAAAACACCTTTTAATTATATCATATTTGTTAAAATTTGCAACAAAAAAAAGAGAACTAATATTGAATTATCTCCCTTTTTAAATCAGTATTTACCAAATTTGCTTTAGAATTAGGTATTACAATAGTATTTACATTGCCATCTGATATATATCTATTTTTACTTAACAGTTTAAAATTCATTTCTATATCAAACTCTTCCCCATTGTTATCATATGCCCTTATTCTTTTTAAAAATTTAGGATTAAAATCAGTTGAAAATGGAGAACTTTCTGCTTTCCATCCTACTCTAAGCGCCGATTTAGTGACATACGTTTTTCCATTATAATTAGTATTAAAAATGTAATTCATATTTTCATGTTCTAATTTATATGGAGAACCAAATGGAAGCGCAATTATATTTACATATTTACCTGGAATTATTTCATCTAAAATTTTATATACACTACCTACTTCTTCCATTGTATCATTAGAATCAACCTTACTAAAATTAACATGACTATAAGTATGATTTCCAATATCATATCCATGATTTACTAACCATTTTAGTATTTTATCATTGTATTCTTTTTGTTCAAATAATCCACCATTTACAAAGAAAGTAGCTGTTACATTATAATCAGGATATTTTTTCTTGAAACTTTCAAGTATTCCAACTGCGCTTTTTGGATCTATTATTATTTCACCTTTATCGTCTAGTCCTGTAACTTTTATATTATTTGAAAGTCCATCATCAAAAGTTAAAATAATTGGGCTTTTTCCAAGTTCAACATCTATATTGCCATCTACATAATCACTTAATCTTATCATTCTATATCCTTCATTATAATAAAACTCCAAATCAGCTTCAAATGCTTCACTAGTTCTTTGATAACCATCTTTATCTACATTTCCACCCGTATAATTTGTTTCACTATTTTTTTTATCATGGATTCCGTGATACATCATAATAGGCACTTCACCTAACTCATCTACATTATTATTTTGATAATCCTCTACAGTTAATTTTTTTACTTCCTCTTTTTTTTCTTCTTTTACTTCGTTATCATCTTTTACATTATTTTCTTTATTACCACAACCTGATAATAAAATTATAATTAATAATATTACTATTTTCTTCATTATATCCCACCAAATCATTATTTACATAAATTAAATTTATATTATTTTTCTTTATATGGTATACCTAAATGATTATAGGCTTTTTCAGTTACCATTCTTCCTCTTGTAGTCCTTTTTAATAAACCTGTTTGAAGTAGATATGGTTCGTATACATCTTCTATTGTTGTCTGTTCCTCACCTATTGATGAAGCAATTGCTTCTATTCCAACAGGCCCACCATTAAATTTTTCTATTATTGATTTAAGTAAGTGATAGTCAGTCTCATCAAGTCCAAGACTATCCACCTTTAATTTATCTAAAGCTACTTTTGTAATATTTAAATCTATATTACCATTTCCCATAACTATAGCAAAATCTCTTACCCTTTTAAATAATCTGTTACAAATACGAGGTGTTCCACGACTACGTCTAGCAAGCTCACCCGCTGCATCATCCTCTATGGGACAGTTCAAAACCTTACTTGTTCTAATTGCAATTTTTTTAAGTTCCTCTTCTGTATAATAATTTAATTTGTTAATTATTCCAAATCTATCTCTAAGTGGACTTGTCAAATCTCCTGCACGTGTTGTTGCACCAACTAGTGTAAATGGAGGTAAATCTATTTTGATATTTCTACTTGAATTTTCAGCACCTATTACAATATCTAATGTAAAATCTTCCATTGCAGAGTAAAGAATTTCCTCAACAAATCTTGGCATTCTATGTATTTCATCTATAAATAATACATCTCCAGGTTCTAAGTTAGACAGTACTGCTGCAAGATCTCCACTTTTTTCTATAGATGGGCCACTGGCAGTTTTTATATTACTTCCAAGCTCATTTGCAATTATAAATGCAAGAGTCGTTTTCCCAAGTCCTGGAGGACCATAAAGTAATACATGGTCAAGTGGTTCCTCTCTCAATTTTGCCGCTTTTATAAATATACTTAGGTTCTCTTTAACCTCACTTTGACCAACATATTCATCTAAACTCTCTGGTCTTATATTCTTCTCAAAACTATCATCCATAGTTTTTTCCTCACTTATTATTCTCTCCATTATTCTTCCTTTCTATGTATTTTAAAACATCTTCCCAAGTTTTAATTTTATCTCTAAATAAAATACAATCTATACCATCTTTTTTCATATTATTATAAACATTAACATTATCATCTATCATTAAATCAATATTAAGTTTTTTTGCTAAATCTGACTTCTTATACTGATCAAAGTATACCTCAGTTATATCTAATTTATTTTCCTTAATAAAGTTATATGTAAGATTTTGTGTATTATTAGAGTAATCATTATTTCTAGCAGTTATTATAAATAATTCATGCCCTTCTTTCTTTAATTTTGAAAGTACTTCTTTAGCGCCTTTCTTTATCTTCGCACCAATTATTATTTCATCATAAAAATTACCAAATATAAAATCTACTTCTTCTCTAGTCCACTTATCATCGTATTTTTTATTAAAAACTATATTATTTTTCTTTAAAATCTCATTAATTGCTATTTCTGTATCAGTTAATGTTTCATCAATATCTATACCTATTCTCATATTACTTTAGCATTAATTTTAATGCTTCCTTTATTTGTTCTTCAATATCCATTTCAGATTTTATAGATGGTAAAATTTTAGTTATATCGGATTGCTTATATCCAAGTCCCTTTAATACTTCTATTAATTCGTCATAATCTTTATTTATTGTCGTAACATTAGTATTCAATTTTCCCTTTAAATCAAGGATTATTTGTTTTGCAACCTTATCCCCTATTTTTGGAAATTTCTTTAAATACAATATATTTTCTCTTTCTATTGCATCAACAATTCCATTTATAGAACCAGTTGCGAGCATAGGAAGTGCCATTTTGCATCCTAATCCTTTTACATTTATTAACTTTAAAAACATCTCTTTTTCTTCAAAAGTTTTAAATCCGTATAATGTATGTTCATCTTCTCTTATATATTGATATACATAAACTGTATATTCATGATTTAATTCAAATGAATAAGGATTTGGAACAAATATTAAATATCCAATATTATTATTATCTAAAACTATATAATTACTTTCCTGTTTAACGATTTTTCCTTTTATATATTCATACATACTATCACCACTATCATTGTAACACAAACAAATGTTTTTTTGCAACATAAAATGATACTTTTTTAATTTATCAAATTATAAGTTGTCATAAGTACTCTCTCATCCGTTACATATTTTACTACTATCTCATTATCTTCTTTACATAGTATAATACCTATTGTCTTATTCATATAATCCTTTTTCATATTTTTATCTA
>CAJTZY010000023.1 GCA_910584085.1 uncultured Bacilli bacterium
CATATTCACAAACAAGTGGAAATGGAAATTATTACTTAAGGGCAACAGCATGTGACTCATTAGGTAACTGTACAACAGCAACTTCAAATGTATTTAAATTAGATAATACAGCCCCAACGATATCAAGTGCGACAGCAAGCAATACAACATTATCAAATCAAACCCCTGCATCAGTAATAACAGTATCAGCTTCAGATAACAGTGGAGGAAGTGGGTTACATGGAACAGCATATAGTTTTGACAATGGAAGTACATGGCAATCAGGAAATACAAAAATAGTAACAACATCAGGAACATATTATGTAAAAGTAAGAGATAAAGCAGGAAATATAAGTACTTCTAAGTCTGTATCAGTAACAATAAGTAGTGGAGGTTCATCAGGTGTAACCTGTTCAGGTTGTTGTGGACCAAATTGTGCCTATAGTTTAGTTTCAGATGGTAATGGGGGATGTAAATGTAGCTATAGTGGAGGTTCAACTGGAGGTTCATCCGATTCTAATACTTGTTTAGAAAATTGTAGAGCAAATTGTCGTGCATCTTGTTCATCTGCTGGATCTGCTTATGATGGTTGCATTTCTGGCTGTGATAGTGCAACTTGTAATTGCTAATAATAAAATAGAAGGAGTACTATAGAATATATTGAAACAAATCAGAGGATGTTTAATCTCTGATATAAGTATCAAAGATACTTATATCAGGGATTAAACTAAACTTAATTAATATTCTTACCTCAAATTTATATTAATAATAAAGTTAATCTCTGAAAAAAGATTGATAAAATTTTATCAATCTTTTTTGCAATTTTATTAATTTTGTATATTATATATTTACAATTTAAAAAAAATTGTTTATAAATATTAAAAAAGTGTAAAAAATATATAGCAAATATTAATAAAATTAATTTGCAAATTTATAAAAAATGTATTAACATGATTTATGTGATTTAAAAAATAGTGTTTTTCTTTTAAATTAATGTTATAATATTTATATAAACTAACGGAGGTATTTATGTCAAAGAAAAAAAAGAGAAAAGAAGAAAATAAGGAACAAAGTGGTTATGTAGTTGAACTTAAAGGTATATTACTTGTTTTGATTGCAATAATTGGCTTATGCCCTTTTGGTATAGTAGCAGAATTTATAAAAGGATTTTCTTGTTTTTTATTTGGTACACTATGGGCACTATTTTTAGTGTTTGTAGGTGCGTGGGGTATTTATACTATTGTTAAGAGAAAATATCCAAAAATATTAACAGGTAAAACAGTAGGTATCTTTGTAATTTTAGTAGGTATACTTACACTTTTACATGTAAATTATATAAAAGCTGATGACATTAGTCCAGATAATTTTGACATTATAAAGGATGGAACATTAGTATTTAAAACAACTATTGATAATGTTATGAGAAGTATAAAAGAAGGAATTTGGTGTATTGAAACAGGTGGGGGCATAATAGGTGCGATTTTTATTAGTATTTTTACATCTTTACTTACACTTAATGGTGCGAAATTTATATGTATTGCCTTAATTGTATGTGGATTAATTATTTATACTGGTGTATCTTTATATGAATTCTTTAAGAAAACTGGAGATGAGGTTAAAAAGGTGGCAAGTCGTGTTCATATGCCTAAAAGGGAGAAAAAGGAACTTGTAAAGGAAGAAGTAAAAGAGGAAATTAAAGAAGTAGAAGAGGTAGAACCTGAAGAAAAATCTACAGTTATTGTTGCAAATAATGATATGGGAGAAATTATAAATAAAAAATATGTTTTTCCTCCAATCTCATTGCTTAATAAATCTACTAAGTCAGATGGAAAAGATAATGATCTTGCAATAAAAACTAACATTCCAATACTTATTCAGGTATTAAAAGATTTTGGAATAGAAGCACACGTTGTAGATACTCATGTAGGTCCAGCTGTAACACAATATGAACTTGAAATAAAGGCTGGAACAAAGGTTAGTAAGATTCTTGGTCTTAATAGAGAAATTGCTCTTGCTTTAGCTGCTAAGGATGTTCGTATTCAGGCTCCTATTCCAGGTAAGAATACTATAGGTATAGAACTGCCAAATAAAAACATATCTATGGTATCAGTTCGTGAGGTTTTGACAAGTATTCCATCTGCTAAGGCTGATTCTAAATTACTTGCTGTACTTGGTAGAGATATTATGGGTAATCCACAATGGATGGAAATTAATAAAACTCCACACCTTTTAGTTGCTGGTTCAACAGGTAGTGGTAAATCTGTATGTATAAATAGTATACTAGCATCTATTCTTATGCGTAGTAAACCAGATGAAGTTAAACTTGTACTTGTAGATCCAAAAAAGGTTGAACTTTCAATATATAATGGAATACCACATCTACTTGCTCCGGTTGTAACAGATCCAAAAAGAGCAAATATTGCTCTTAAAAGAATTGTATCTGAGATGGAGAGACGTTATGATGTATTTGAAGAAAGTAGAACAAAAAATATAGAAAGTTATAATGCTTATATAGATAAGAAAAATGAAGGCCTTCCAGATAATGAAAAGGAAAAACGTATGCCGTTTATTGTTGTAATAATAGACGAACTTGCAGATTTAATGTTAGTTGCTGCAAAAGAAGTTGAAGATTCTATTATGCGTATAACTCAGATGGCACGTGCGGCTGGAATTCATTTAATAGTTGCAACACAAAGACCGTCTACAGATGTAATTACAGGTGTGGTTAAGTCAAATATTCCATCACGTATATCATTTGCTGTATCAAGTGGTATAGATTCAAGAACAATACTTGATATGGTGGGTGCGGAAAAATTACTAGGAAAGGGAGATATGTTATTCTTACCTCAAGGAACTAATGCACCACTTCGTATTCAAGGAACGTTTATATCAGAGGAAGAGACAAAAGCACTCGTAGACTTTGTCTGCAAACAGCAGAAAGCTCATTATGATGAAACAATTCTTATGGATGAAGAAGAAAAAGGTGCGACTACTATGGTAGAAAGTAAAGATGATTATGAAGAGCCTTTATATAATGAAATAGTGGAATTTGTTATTCAGCAAGGAAAAGCAAGTGCATCACTTTTACAAAGAAGATTTAGGTTAGGTTATAATAGAGCTGCACGTTGTATAGATCTACTTGAAGATAGGGGAATAATAGGTCCCGCAAATGGAGCGAAACCTCGTGAAGTTTTAGCTAAAGGAGAAAGTAGCGAAGACTAAAATTCGACAAAATAAAACTGCTTATTAAGATACAATAAAAATGGTGATAATATGAAGAAGTATATGTTAACATTTTTAAGTTCTTTAATAATCGGTTTTTTTCTTGCACATTTCTTTATAAAGCAATATTCTGACTATGATGGAATAAAAGTATCTGGAATAGGTGACGAATTATTTTTTGTTCAGTATGGTGTTTTTTCTAGTGTAGAAAGTATGGAGGAAAATACTATTTCACTTCAAAACTATGTGTATAACATAGAGAATAATCTATATTATGTATATGTTGGTATAACAAAGGATGAGAATAATGCATCAAAAATAGTGGAATACTATAAGGGACTCGGTTATGATACTATTATAAAAAAATTCAATGTAGTTAATAAAGAATTTGTAAAATTACTAGATAATTATGATGAAGTACTAAAAAATACTAATGACCAAACTGCTACTATTTCCGTTATAAATCAAGTATTAATAAAATATGAGGAGGTAGTAATAAATGGGAGTCAAAATTAAAGATATTCCAGTTATGGAGAGACCATGTGAAAGATTAATAGAAAATGGGGTTGAACTACTTAGCAATGAAGAGTTACTTGCTATAATTTTTAAAACTGGAACAAAGGGAAAATCTGCTAAAGATTTAGGGGAGTTATTATTAAGTAAAGTTGGAAATATAAAAAAACTAAATGATATAAACTATGAATATCTAAAAAATATTAAGGGAATAGGACAAAGTAAAGCTTGCAATTTACTTGCTTCAATAGAACTTGGTAAAAGAATAAATAGAGAAGTAGATTCTATAAAAAATGTTAAACTAACTAATTCAGAAATAGTTTACAAATTTTATAAAGATAAGCTAGGAAGTAAAAAGCAAGAATATTTCTATGCGGTATATTTAGATACCAGTAAAAAGATAATAGGAGATAAATTGTTATTCATAGGAACAATTAATTATAGTCTAGTCCATCCAAGGGAAGTATTTAAAGAGGCTTATTTACTTGGTGCGAGTGCGATTATATGTATTCATAATCATCCAAGTGGAAATCCAATTCCAAGTAAACAGGATTTTGAGATAACTAATAATCTTATAGAAGTAGGTAAAGTTTTAGGAATTAAAATAATAGATCATATAATAATATGTAAAAATAACTATTATAGCTTTTTAGAAAATAATGATATTGACTTTTAAAAAAAATTATTATGTAATATAATAAAAATAGGTGAGGTTATGAAAAAACAAAATAAAAAAACAAAATATATAATTATATCTTCAGTAATTCTTTTTTTAGTTTTACTAGGTATAACTTCAAACATAATTCATGATGATAGAAATTTAAATTTTTTTGAAAAAACATTAAAAGATACTTCAACGTTTATACAAAAAATATTTTATGCACCTATAGGATTTGTGAAAAATAAAGTGGAAATGTATACAGAGACAAAGGATTTATATAAAAAGTATACTGAATTAAGAGAAAAAGTTGAAAAGACTGATTTATATTATGCACAAATAAAGGAATTACAAAAAGAGGTAACAGATTTAAAATCAACTCTAAAATTAAATGCCACATTATCAGAATATAATTATATTAATGCAACTGTAGTTAATAGAAATATTGGATATTGGTATAATACACTTAATATAGATAAAGGTACTAAAAATGGAATAAAAAAGGGAGATGCTGTTATAACTTCAGAAGGATTAATTGGAAAAATAACAAATGTAAGTAATTTTTCTAGCTCTGTTAAGCTAATAACAACAGATGAGATTAGTAATAAAATATCAGTTAAAATAAATTCAGGGGATAAATATTTATATGGACTATTAATTGGATATGATAAAAATTATAATATATATAAAATAGAGGGAATAACTGAATCCAATCTTGTAAAAGAGGGGGATTTAGTAACCACTACAGGACTTACTGATTATTTTCCAAGTGGTATATTAATTGGCAGAGTATCTAGAGTTGTAAAGGATGAGTATGATTTAAATAGTATAGTAGAGGTTATTCCATCAGTAAATTTTGAAAATATAAGTGTTGTTACTGTATTAAATAGAAAGGCTATGGAGTAATGATTTGTTTCATTTTAATTTTTTCATTTTTATTTGAATCAGTACTTTCTAATATTGTAACTAGTAGTACATTATTTACTCCAGTATTTGTAATAACATCTTTAACAATTTTATATCCATATTTTAATGTCAAAAAAATTAGTTTTGTTGTAGTATGTAGTATATGCGGTTTTATATATGATATTATATTTACTAATTCATTATTTATAAATACTTTAAGTTTTGGATTATGTTCGGGATTAATTATTTTAGGATATAATTATATAAATTATAATGTATATAGTTCAAATATTTTAAATATTATAGTTTTAGTATTTTATAGATTAATAAGTTATTTTCTTTTATGTATAGTTGATTTTGTAATTTTTGATGAAATAGATTTAATTAGAAGTATTTATACATCACTTATAACAAATATATTATATGGGGTTATAATGTTCATAATAATAGATTTAATTAATAAAATATTTAAGTTAAAAAACTAGTTATAGTTTTTTTTCTTTATATATGATAAAATATATGTATAGAATAAAGAGGTAAAATATGTATACACTAACTCAAGAATTAAATAATGTAAATATATTTGTAATTTTAATAGCAACAATATCTATCTTAGGCTCTTTAATTGGAGTTATAATTGCAAGTAAATTTCAAAGAAAGCAAAAAAAGAAGTATAATGATTGTATAGATTTAATAAATAAAAGGGAAAATTCCGTTTTTGAAATTAAAAGTGGTCTTGATGAGTTAGAAATTAAAAATATTGATAGTAGTGTAAATGTAAATATGCTTATGAATAATTTATACAATATTTATTTACAACTTGAAAATAATATAAAAAATTTAAATGATAATTTTGATGGAATACTAACGGGTACTATCAAGGATATTTATAAAAATAAAATAGAAATTTGTAAACTTAAAAATTATAGCGATATAATTGACGGAGTAAACTTAATTAATTATTCTATAACCGATTTTTCTAAAGACAAATTAAAGTTTAGAATAACTATGAATGCTTTCTCATATAAAATCTCGAACAATAATATTGTTAGTGGAAGTAATTTAGAAAGGGTAGAAATAGTTGTGATTCTTACATTTGATAAAGTTGATGATTACTGGCTTATTAGTAATTATGAAAAGGTATATGAGAAAAAATTGAATAGTTAGTTTTACAGTTTTTAAGAAACTGTAAAAATTTAACAGCAGAAAATATGTACAAATGTTCGTAAAAAGTGTTGACAAACATTTTTTTATTTAGTATAATTGATTTATAAATTAAAGGAGGAAAATAAATGGTAAAAACAACAACTGATAAAACATTAGATCAAGTTTTATTAGATATAGAAAAACAATTTGGAAAAGGCGCAGTAATGAAATTAGGTGAAAGGGAACATCAAAAGATAGATACAATATCTAGTGGTTCTATTTCTCTTGATATTGCACTTGGTATAGGTGGATATCCTAAAGGAAGAATTATTGAAATATTTGGACCTGAATCTAGTGGTAAAACTACTTTTGCACTTCATGCAATAGCTGAAGCACAAAGAAAAGGTGGTAGGGCTGCATTTATAGATGCAGAACATGCTCTAGATCCAGTATATGCTTCTAAATTAGGTGTAAATATAAATGAACTTTTATTATCACAACCAGATAATGGTGAACAAGCTCTTGAAATCTGTGAGGCTTTAGTAAGAAGTGGAGCGATTAGTATAATTGTAATAGACTCTGTTGCTGCATTAGTGCCTCAGGCAGAAATTGAGGGTGAAATGGGAGATTCTCATGTTGGACTTCAAGCAAGACTTATGTCTCAAGCTTTAAGAAAATTATCTGGAATTGTAAATAAAACTAACACTGTAGTAATTTTTATAAATCAATTACGTGAAAAAGTAGGAATAATGTTTGGTAATCCAGAAGTTACTCCAGGTGGTAGAGCTCTTAAATTTTATGCTTCTATTCGTCTTGAAGTAAGAAAAGGAGAACAAATAAAACAAGGAAGCGATTCTATAGGAAGTAGAACAAATATTAAAGTAGTAAAAAATAAAATGGCTCCTCCATTTAAAACATGTTCAGTAGATATAATTTATGGTGAAGGTGTGTCATTAAATGGTGAGATTGTTGATTTAGGTGTTGAGGCCAAAGTTTTAGAAAAAAGTGGTGCATGGTATTCTTATAACGGTGATAAAGTTGGACAAGGTAAAGAAAATGTTAAGGAATGGTTAAAGAAAAATCCAAAACTTAAAGATGAAATAGAACAAAAAGTTAGAAATTACTTTGAAAATAATGATTCTCTTCAAATTGGAAATATAGAAACTGAAGAAGAAAGTGAATAATTTGACTTTTTAGGTAAATAATTGTATATTAATTGTGCATAATTAATTATGCTAAAAAAGCGGTGATTCCGACCATAACAGGAACTTAAAAAAGGAACTAGAGAGCAAACTCTAGTTCATATTTTTAATTTTAGGGGATGATAATATCAAAAATGAATTAAAGTTGGTTAAATTAGATTCAAATTATTGTGATTATTTAAGAAAATATGATAATAAAGTGCCATATAATTTCAATGAAAAAGAGATAAGACTATGTTATTTGAAGTGGATAATTTTAAATATTTTGCCCCACTTACTAGTCCAAAATCTAAACATTTAAAGATGAAAAATACTATTGATTTTCTAAGATTGGATAATGGAAATTTAGGTGCGATAAATTTTAATAATATGTTATCAGTTAAAGAAAATAACATTGAAATATTAGATTTAAATGAAACCTGTAAAACTAAATTAGAATGTAAATATCAAAAATTATTAAAGGAACAAATATATTGGTTAAACCGTAATAGCGAGAAACTTTATCGAAGAACTAAAAAATTATATTATGGTTATATCAACAATAAATTAAATATTAAAATAATGAATAGATGTTGTAATTTTAGATTATTAGAAGAAAAGTGTGAACAATATAGTTTAGTTTTAATAAGGAATTAAAAAAATTCCTTTTTTTCTTGATTTATTTCTATCAATCAATTATAATAAATATAGAGTGGATAACACTTTAAGAAATGGAGGAATAATATGCCAGATATTATGGGCTCCATTTTGCTAGTCCTTGTTGGACTTATTGTTGGAATAGTCGTAATGTTTATATTTAATCTTATTAGAAAAAATTCTGCATCAGATAAAGCTGATAAGATTTTAGAGCAAGCTCGAATAGAAGCAGATAAAATAAAGAAAGATTATATTTCTGAAGCAAAAGAAGAAATAAGTGCATTAAAGTTACAAAATGATGAAGATATCAAAGAAAAAAAATCAGAAATAAAAGAATCTGAAAATAGACTTATCACACGTGAGGAAAATATTGATAGAAGAGACCAAAATCTTCAAAAGAGAGAAAGTTTATTAGAAGAAAAAGAACAAAGCTTACTAGATAAACAAAAAGATATTCAAGAACAAGAAGCAAATGTGGAGAAAATAAAAGAAGAGCAAGTAAAACTTTTAGAAGAAATAAGTGGTTATAGTAAGGATAAAGCAAGGGAACTTGTTATGAAAAAAGTTGAAGATTCTATGACACTTGAAATAGCTGCATATATTAAGGAAAAAGAAGCTGAGGCTAAACTTGAAGTAGATAAAAAATCTAAGGGTATGCTTGTTGAGAGCATGCAAAGGTATGCTGGTGATGTAGTAGAAGAGCAAACGGTTACGGTAGTTGATTTACCTAACGATGAAATGAAAGGTCGTATAATAGGTAGAGAGGGAAGAAATATAAGAACAATAGAGGCAGTTACAGGGGTTGATTTAATAATTGATGATACGCCTGAGGCGATAGTTCTTTCATCATTCGATCCTCTTAGAAGAGAAATAGCTCGAATTACAATTGAAACATTAATTAAAGACGGAAGAATTCATCCTTCAAGAATAGAAGAAATATACGATAAAACTTGTAAAGAGATGAAAGAAAAAATAATGGAATATGGACAAAATGCATTGTTTGAATTGGGTCTTACTAAAGTAGAACCTGAAATTATAGAATTGCTTGGCAAAATGAATTTTAGAACAAGTTATGGACAAAATGCATTAAAACATTCTATAGAAGTAGCTGAACTTTCTGGTATAATGGCAGGTGAACTTGGAGAGAATGTAGGACTTGCAAAAAGAGCAGGGCTTCTTCATGACATAGGTAAAGCTATAGACCATGAAATGGAAGGAAGCCATGTTGAAATAGGTGCTGGAATAGCTAAAAAATATAAAGAAAATGATGTAGTAATAAATACTATTGAGTCTCATCACGGAGATACAGAACCTACAAGTATTATTGCTGAAATTGTTGCAATTGCAGATACTTTATCAGCAACTCGTCCAGGTGCTAGAAATGATTCTCTAGAGAATTATGTTCAAAGATTACAAACATTAGAAAATATTGCAAATGATCAAAAAGGTGTTGAAACAGCATTTGCTGTACAAGCTGGAAGAGAAATTAGAGTAATAGTTAAGCCTGAAGAAATAAGTGATTTAGAAAGTCATAAAGTAGCTCGTGATATTAAGAATCGTATAGAAGAAGAATTACAATATCCTGGAACAATCAAGGTAACTGTTGTAAGAGAAACTAGGGCAATAGAAGAAGCAAAATAGCTTCTTCTTAAATTTACTAAAAAACACTTGTAAATATAGAAAAAATATGTTAAAATTAATAACGTGATCCGCTGAAAATATTGAAAGAATAAATTTTATTCATGATCATAAATTAGATAAAGGAGAGTGACATTGTGAATTTAGTTGATAAAATTACTAAAAAACAAATCAGAACTGATATACCAGAATTTAGATCTGGAGATACAGTAAGAGTAGACATTAAAATTGATGAAACTGATTCAACTGGAAAGAAGAAAACTAGAATTCAATCTTTTGAAGGAATAGTTATGGCTATTAAAGGTTCAGGTATAAGTAAAACTTTTACAGTTAGAAAAGTTTCAGGAAATATTGGAACAGAAAAGACTTTACCAGTTAATTCACCAAGAATTGACAAAATAGAAGTTGTTAGAAAAGGTAAAGTTAGAAAAGCTAAACCAACTTGGATTAGAAAGTCTTCTAAAACACCAAAGATTAAAGAAAGAGTATAAGGCTTTATGCCTTATTTTTGTTAGATGAATATGAAAAAGATAATAAAAGAATTATATCCATATGTTATAATAATAGTAGTAGTAGTACTTTTTAGAACTTTTATAGCAACACCAGTTCGTGTAGATGGTGATTCTATGAATTCTACATTAAATAATGGGGATATTTTAATATTAAATAAATTAAATAATAACTATAAGAGATTTGATATAGTGGTTATAAAGATGAATAATACAAGACTAGTAAAAAGGATTATCGGATTACCTGGTGAGAATATTGAGTATAAAGACAATGAACTTTATATAAACGGAGAGATAATAGAGGATGTAGATACATCACGTACTGCTGATTTTTCATTAAATGAATTATATGGTAAGACAAAGATTCCTAAAGATAGTTATTTTGTAATAGGAGACAACAGAGGAAATTCTTTAGACAGTAGAGATTATAGAGTTGGTATTATAAAAAAATCCGATATATTAGGAACTACTAAGATAAGATTATTTCCATTAAACAAAATTGGTAAATTTAATTAGTACTAGCAATAGTACTTTTTAAATGTTATAATTAATTAGGTGAGAAAATATGAACGGAAATAGAGAAAAAGGTTCTATAAAAGATAGACTCATAAGCATGTTATATAGAATGCGTTATAAAAAGAAAAAATTAAAAGAGGAAAATTATACTATTGAAGGTAAAGAAAAACAAGTAAATTATTTGAATAATCTAAATGACTTTAGGGAAGAAGAAAATATTAATATATTAGATAAAAAAGATAAAACTGCTTTAAATAATGTAAATTATACTGCTAATTTTAGTGTTTCACCTAAAAAATCCTTTTTTGATAGTATACCTGTACAAGAAAAACAAGAGTACCATGAGCATGCTTATATTGATAAGGGAAATGAGGCTATTTCCAATAATAATCATATAGATAAAAAGGAAAACTCAAATAAACAGATATTTCAAAGAGATAGTGTAGCAATAAAAGGCATACCTAGTGCACCTAAAATGCCTGAAATGGTTGATATTAAACTTGCTAGCATAGAATCAAATACAAATGAGCTTTCTTGCCAAGTTGATTTAAAAAAGGAAGTAAAAAAGGCTAAAGAAGAGATTGTAATATTAAAAGAAGTAGATAACTTTATAAAAGAATCAAAGGAAAATTTAGAGGAAATTAGTGTATCTGTAAATGAAATAAAAAAAGATTTAGAGAATCAAGATAAAACTTCAGAAGAGATAGAAAGAAAATATGAGGAATTAAAAATTAAAATATCTAAACTAAAGAATCAATATGATACTATAAAGGATAAATATGACTTAAGTGAATTTTCAATTATTGGTACTATAAAAATAATGGATAGTATAGATAACTATAAGACACTTGCTAGTCTTAATGAAATAGAAATGATGGTTAAAGTATGTAAAAGTGAGATAGATAAGATTGATAATATAACTGTTATAAGTGAAGAGGGAAAAGTAGTAGAAGAAAATATAGAAAATCGAAAGGAAAAAGAAACAGGAATAAAGGTAAAATTTAATAAAAATCAAGAAAAAATTGATGGGATAAAATCAATAGAAGAAACAGTAGCCTATGAACTAAGGGAACAGGAAAGAATAATAGATGAAATGTATAAGCAGGCATCACATTATGAAAAAGAAATAACTAAAAAAATAGAGTATATTGGTCATAGAAATATTTTATCATCACTACTTAGAATAGCTGGCGGGGTTTTAACTGTCCCTTTTACGGGTTTAAATATATTTGGAATCGCACTTGGAACAACTATGATAAATAAGGGATTAAAAGAGATGAATAAAAAATTAGAAACAAGGGAAAAAATAGTTGTTAACTATAAATATGAAGATATATCTAGCCAAATTTCAAATATGAAAGATAAAGTTGAGTATACAAATTTAATCTTAATGGATTCATTAAATGAAATTCAAAAATTAAAAGAAAATTTTAATCAAGTATTTAAAGATTATGAGTATATTTTGCCAGAATTTTCAGATACATTAAAATGCATTAATTTATTAGAAAAAAGATTGCAAGAAGGACAAAATAGATTACTTAAAATGGATAAAAAATTGGATGAAGAAAAAGAAATTAATCAGCAAAAATTAGAAAAGGTTCGTTAAAAACAGGTCGATAATTATGGAATATAAAATGAAATTACAAAATGGCCCATTTAATAGTATTAAAAATGGCACTAAAACTATAGAATTAAGATTAAATGATGAAAAAAGACAGGCTTTAAAAATAGGTGATTTAATTGAGTTTACGAATATAGTTACTCATGAAGTATTGCTAGTTAAAATAGAAAATATATATAAGTATGACAGTTTTGAAGAATTATATAAACATTTTGATAAAGTGGAACTTGGATATATGAAACATGAAACTGCAAATTATGAAGATATGTTAAAGTATTATTCTAAGGAAGAGCAGAATAAATATGGTGTGCTTGGAATAAAGATAAGAAAAATATGGAGGTAGTTTAGAATGAATAATTTAGATAAATTTTTAATTGAGGCAAAAAAGCAAACATATGCGAGTGAAATGGTAGAGAAAGTGAATAGTTCAAGATTAGATTCAAAAGATTATGAGTATAAAAAGGATAATATGATATATCATGATACTTACTTTGGCGGTACTAATTTTATTGGTGAAGAAATTGTGTATATTGATAATAAAGCTTATTGGGGCATGAATTATTATGGGGTTACACTTGACGATACTCTTGGCGAGGAGGCTATTGATAGGGCACTTCGCCCAGCTCTTATGATGGTTGGAGAGGATAGTGTAATTCCAGTAAGAGGACCTAAAGAGTTTAATAATGGTGAATATAAATATACATTTGTTGTTGAAGGTGATTTAAATCATTTTAATGGTATAGAAACAATTTATAAAGGTAGTAAAAAAATATATGAATTAAGATGTAATGGCGGATTAATTAAATAAAGGTATATAGAAAGGAGATTTATGAATTATAGTTATTTAATGGGTGTTAAGGATATAACAGAACTTTTAGATCATAATTTTATTGTAGAGGAAATAGACGGTGATTACGGAATTAGATTTACCAAGGATAAAGAAAATGTGTATGAGGAATTTGTAATCAAAAATTTAGAGAATGGTTATTGGAATGAATATTTAGGTGACAAATTTGTTTTTATATTTAAATTTTCCGATGGCAAAATAAAAAGGTATGTATATAGCAAGGATAATGAAGAAGAAATACTTAAATTATGCTCAGAATTTGCAGAATGTGAATTTCCATCATTTATTCAAATGTTAAAAGATAATAGTTTTTATGCAGAAAATTTTTTTAATGTAAATAATAACGATTAATCTGATTTATTATAGATATAAATAGTACAAACTATTTTTTTTATGCAATTTTAATTGATAATTTTAATAAAGTTTGTTGAGTATGAATATGTCGTATGGTATAATATAACTATATTAATTTTTTATTTAAAAGGCTTTTATTAAAAATTATGAAGTAGGTGAGGTATGGAATCTAATTTATCTAAAGTAATATTGGGAACAGGTAATTATAATAGTGTAA
The DNA here is from genome assembly GCA_910584085.1 of uncultured Bacilli bacterium. Classification (GTDB taxonomy): domain Bacteria; phylum Bacillota_I; class Bacilli_A; order RF39; family UBA660; genus UMGS1613. Next base: position 13,965 of record CAJTZY010000023.1, read on the forward strand.
AGTTTGGAAATACAGTTTCTATAACTGGTGATGGAGGTAATGCTTGGGGATATTATGGGCCAGCATATAAAAAACTTGCTCCAAGACTTATAACATATACATCTTATGCTGAAAAATATAATGAATTGTTAAAATTAAAACGAGATACTTTAAAGTTAAATGAATATATCGAAATGAGAAGAAAAATAGAAGATGAGTATATTAAAAGTTATTATGAAACAAGATTAAGAGATTTAGATATAGCTGGTTTATTATATACTTTAAAAAATAAATTTGAGGATAATATAATATTATTATGCCATGAGGAAATTAATGAATTTTGTCATAGAAGATTAATTGCAGATTATATTGAAATTAAAACAGGATTATATATTCCAGAAATAAGTATAAATCAAAATGGTGTAGTAAAAAAACTTACTCCAATTCGTTATAAAAAAAGATTAGAGAAAGTAATTCAAAATAAAGATTAAAATTTTATAAATTATGAATTGAAAAATCAATTAGGTAAATAAATGAAATAAAGAAAAATTTTATCAAAAGGTAACTGAGCAAGTGTTAGTTATGATAAAAATTCTTAAAGGTTATAAAATAAATACTAATAATTGTATTATAGAAGAGATTTCCTTTAAAATTTTTGATATATTAGAAAATTAAGATTAATAATAGAAGTGATATAAATGGACAATCGACAAAATACGACAATCAACTGGTATAACTTCATAAAAGGACAACCACTCTCAAACCATTATAAATAAATAACTTTTTTTATAGAAAAGTTATTACACATTTTACTAAAATTCAATAAAAGTACAGTAAGGAGTGATAAAAGATAAAGTTAGAGGACTTAAATAAAGTGTATGATAAACTTAAGCAAAAGCAAGATCAATTATATATCTCTGACTTTGATAAATTTATTGAAAATACAAAATTATTAGACACAATAAAAGATGATAAAAATTAGTGAAAATATGATTATATTTCTTAATTAAAAGACTGAATAAAAAATTGCACATTTAACATTAATTATATTTGAATATATAGTTAATTTGGAGTGTGATTTTATGAATAAATCTAATATTAAAGAATTAAAAGAACAATTATAACGTTGTAAAAATATCAGCTTAGAAGGTGTAACATTAGAAGATGTAGATGGAATAAATTTTATAAAGATAGATAGGAGAATACTAAGGAATGAAAGAATATTGGAGTTTTTAATGGAAGTAAGAATTAAGGTAAATGGTAAATTAGTTAGAATGAATTTTTCTGATACTGATAAAACTATTGAGGATTGTTTAATGAGAATTTTAGAAAATTTATATAAATAGACAACTATAAATAAGTCAAGTACTTTTTAACAAATTATATGAAAAAGT
>CAJTZY010000024.1 GCA_910584085.1 uncultured Bacilli bacterium
GCTTATACCTGGATTACTTGGCATTCCCATTCCACCAATGTTACTTGATGTATGTCCAACCATACTTCCAGTATTACTTCCACTTATACCTGGATTACCTGACATAGCCATGCTATTTATGCTATTAGAAGAATAATTGTTATTTGAAGTATTAGTTTGTGAAATATCTTTACCATTTAATTTTACAAATCCTATTGTTGTATCCTCTCTATTAACACCTACAACAACGTCTTTTCCAGCTTTTAAGAGTTCTTGGGCCTCATCTCTTGTGATTTTTTCCGCAAATCCATATTCTGATTCCTTGTAATAACTTCCTGGTGTTGCTCCGTCTTTCCAAATTGATCCTATTGCTGAAACTCCATTTGAATCTTTTATTGCTAAATCTGCTGCTTCATATACCTTTTCATTTCCGCTAGACACATTATTAATTTTATTATCAAATGATTCTGACACTATTGTTTGATTATTCACTACAGGTGGTACTACTACGCCTGAATACATTGTTCCTATACCTGGTGTAGTAATATTAGTATTTGGGGTTGAAGGCATTGCTGGATTAATTCCACTTGTTGGTATATTTGATGATGTATTTCCTCCTACTAAAACAATGGTATCCCCATTAAAATGATTTGGTCTACCACCTGAACTCCCTATATTGCTTCCTGTTGGAAAGCTTGGTTGTGGTCTTGGTGTCATTGTTGATATATTACTTCCTGTATAACTTGGTATATTTCCTGTATTGCTTCCTGTTGGAACACTTGGCTGTGGTCTTGGTGTTATTGTTGATACATTACTTCCTGTATAACTTGGTATATTTCCTGCATTACTTCCAGTTGGAACACTTGGCTGTGGTCTTGGTGTTATTGTTGATATATTACTTCCTGTATAACTTGGTATATTTCCTGTATTGCTTCCAATTGGCACACTTGGTTGTGGTCTTGATGTTATTGTTGATATGTTACTTCCTGTATTACTTGGTGTGCTTACTGTATTACTTCCAATTGGCGCACTTGGCTGTGGTCTTGGTGTTATTGTTGATATATTACTTCCTGTATAACTTGGTATATTTCCTGTATTGCTTCCAATTGGCACACTTGGTTGTGGTCTTGATGTTATTGTTGATATGTTACTTCCTGTATTACTTGGTGTGCTTACTGTATTACTTCCAATTGGTGCACTTGGTTGTGGTCTTGATGTTATTGTTGATATGTTACTTTCTGTATTGCTTCCGCTTATACTTGATGAAGTTTTAATTTCTTCTTTTTCAATAGTACTATCAGAATTTACAGTATTTGATTCATTTAAATTTTCCGAATTATCAAAAGTAGCTGCACTTTCTAACTCTTTTTGTATAGATGATGTATTTATCCCTGAAATGGAATTCAAATTATTTGAACTATAATTATTTGAATTTTCTGGTTGAAGCTGATTGAAAGTATCAAATTCAGAACTTGTAAAATTACCATCAACATCTACATCAAGAATTTTTTCATTATCAACTGGTATTCTATAAGAAGCATCTTTAAAAACTTCATCATTAAAAGAACTTTCCCCTCTAACAACATAATTAATTTTTCCAGAAAAACCATTTGGTAAACCATTTCTATTCTCATAATTACGTGTATCTTTAGTAAACTCTACTACAACATCTCCTTCATTATGGCCCAAGTATTTTTGACCTTCATCTCCATTAAGTCCTTTAGAATCTGCAATTATTGCTGGTAATACAGTACCATCATCTAAATAAATATCTATATAATCCCCTGCCTCACCAAAAATATGAGAAACTGCTACTGTATAACGACCATTTATCATACCAAAGCCTTCTGAATCATATTGTCTTCCTTCAAGAGTATTATCTACTTTTTCACTTAAAATTTTCTGATTTGAATTTGCCCACTCATCTGTATCACGCCAACGTTCATAATGATACTCAATACCTTTATCTTCTGGAATAATTGCTGTTGAACCATGTCCCAATTGTTCAAATACAACCCCCTCATTATTTGTAACTACTTCTGTTCCATTATTATTTTCCATATTTTCACCTCTATTATTTTGATTTTAAAGTATTATATTCATGTTACTAATTTATATCATATTCAGTACTCTGAGCTATATTTATACTTTTATTTGAATTATAAATAATATTTTAATCAACATTACCTAATATTATTAATATATATAATTAAGTTTCTAGTATATTTTAGATTTATAGGAAAAACCATATACTAACCTTTAGTCTTTTCCTATTTATTTAGAACTATTGCTTGCTGTAGTATATCTATAAGCAGAAGTATTACTAGATGTAGTTGTAGTACTATAATTTGACATTGGTTGTTTTGATATATTACTTGATGTTGTACTCTTAGATGAAATTCCTGCTGTTTTTAATATTGTGTTATTTGCAATAGTAGATTTGTAACTAATATTACTGTTTATCGCGCTACTATTTGATATTGATTGTTTTGGTGTATTAGAATAACTTGTTAATCCTGTAATACTTGTTTGACTACTTTTATACATAGATGAATTACTAAAAGAATTTCCTGATAAATTTACTGTATTAGTGGGACTAGCTATACCTGTTGTTGGTATTACTGTTGAAGTTATACTATCAATCATAGTGTTTAAATTACTACTATTAAATCTATTATTTGATGTATTTGACATGATAGTGCTTGATCCGATATTACTACTTACACTATTTATTGATGATTTATTAATTGAGGTACTTGTATTACTAATTGAAGATTTTGTAATTGAATTTGAGCCTATCATATTATTCATATTGCTTGATGTTGATTTTGTGGATATATTTGAATTTGTCAAACTATTCATATTATTTGAAGTATAATTATTACTTGTATTATTACCTATAGATACTCTTGGGATATTTGAACTTATAGTACTACTACTATTTGAACTTAAAGTTGTGCTCCCTACTACATTACTTGATGTAGAGCTTAGTACACTAGATCCATTGCTTAAATTAGGCTTAGTTTGATTACCCACACCACTTGTTGCTGTATTTGATGTACTTGGTTTTGGTTGTGAAATTATTCCTACTATATTACTTGATGTATATACACCTATACTACCAGTATTACTTCTATTACTTCCGCTTATACCTGGATTACTTGGTGTCACTATTCCACCAATATTGCTTGATGTGTATCCTACTATACTATTTCCATTACTTCCACTTATATTTGGACGTACTATTCCATCTATTTTATCAGATGAATAATTATTATCTGTCGCATTAGATTGTTCACCTTCTAATTTTACAAATCCAATTGTTGTATCATCCTTATTAACACTTACTACTACATCTTTTCCTGATTTTAAAATATCCTTTGCTTCTTCTTCTGTTATCTTTTCTGCAAATCCATACTCTGATTCTTTATAATAATCTCCTCGCGTTATTCCATCTTTCCATATTGATCCTATTGCAGATATACCATCTGAATCTTTTATTGCTAAATCTGCTGCTGTAAATACTTTTTCATTTCCATTAGCTACATTATCTATTTTATTATCAAATTTTTCTGATATTGTTTTTTGATTGTTTACTACAGGTGGTATATATACTGAACCTGGTGTTGTGACATTAGTATTTGGTGTTGAAGGTATTGTGGAATTTATCCCACTTGATGGTACATTTGATGATACATTTCCACCAACCAAGACAATAGTATCTCCCTCAAACTTATTTGGTCTTTTTTGGACTGTTCCATTACTTGTACCTATACTTGGTGTTGTTACACCACTTACATTGCTTGACGTAGAAACACTACTTGGAGTAATCGGTTTTTTTAATGCTCCGTTACTTCCTATTATACTTGGTCCTGTTATGCTACTTACATTGCTTGATGTATAACCATTACTTGGGGAATTACTAGTATTCGATAATACTGAATCTTTATTTTCAGAATCAGTTTTTTGTTGTTCATTATCATTGGATAGTATTTCTTCTTTATCTTGTTGTTTAATTTCACCAGTTGGAATTTCTTTTTTATTACTAACAGGTCCAATAATAGAATTTAGATTACTTGAGCTGAAATTATTTGAACTATTATTTTCTACTGTTTCAACTAAATTTTCATTATAATCATGCCCCGTATTTGAAAAGCCTTTTTCAGTCATAGCATAATATTTATCTACTTGAATTAAATCTGCTCCAGTCATTTTATTAACAACTATATTACCATCAACTAATACACAATTTCCTCCTTCATCTATTGCATAACGATTTTCTCCAACTGCTATTCCAGTGACTTGTTTATTTCCATAATTCCAAACTTCACCATTGCTATACCCTGGGCCCTCATTTGCCCCATAATAAATTGGTTGTGTATAGTCAGTCCCATGTCTTGGATCTGGATCGTTTACTACCCATTCAATTATATTTGAACCGTCTTTCATTCCCATAACATTTTGATCAGGATTTTTATTTAATACACCATCACCTTTTGAATCACCTATTATTGCTGGTATTACAGTTCCATCATCTAAATATATATCTATATAAGTTCCTGGATCTCCATATGCACGTGTTGTTGCAACTAAATAGCGTCCATCAATCATCGCAAATCCTTCATCATTAAAATAACTTTCATCTTTCATTACAGTAGATTGTATAGCTGAATTAGATGTAAGCATTCCTTGACCCATATACATATAAAAATCGCCATTCTGGTGCACACCACTACCTTGTGTTTCATATTTATTATTTAAATTTGTTATTACCGCCATACTTCCTGGTGTGGCCTGAAGATAATCATTTATTACTGTGTCACCTTTTTCAATTTTTATTTTATTTAAATCTTCTATATTGCTAAAATCCATATTCCCACCATCCTGTTATCTTGTTACACTTCTTCCCACACTTCTAACATAGTTTAAAGCAGCATTTTGTGCTTGATTGCCATATTCTTTTTGTAATTTTTCTAAATCTATTTCACTTTTATAACTACTAAATTTTGATATAAAGGTTCTAAATTGATCATTTAAAGGAGTATAAATAAAATTTCCTAAATCTTTATTTTCAAGACCTTTTCCCCCGATTGTAGAAAACATATTTATTTTTCCATCTTTTAATACTCCAATTGATAAATTCAATGGATCTACCACTAATGTTATTTTTTCTTCTGGTATTTCTATCATTGATACCATATGATTACCTAAATATGGTTCTAAATTATAATTTGACTCTATCTCATATTCAGAGAATTGATTTATACTTGTATCCCTTTTTGAACCATCAACAACATTTCTTTCCACATTTGCAAAACTATTATCAGTATAATAACTTCCATCTTGGTATACCATTAAATTTCTAGCATTATATTTTGGGTTTATATTATTCATTATTGCAGAAAAATCATCTGCTAAATTTCTACATTTAGCAATGCCTGCATCAGTTATATCAAGTCTCCAAAGCCCATATATATCCTTCTTTGGTGCACCATATCCATCAATAGTTTCCCAAGTATCATCAATTACTTTCATAATAGTTTGTAAATCACTTAAATTTAATGATTTTATTTCTTCTGCATATGCCTTAATTCCCTTTTCATACTCAATTTGTTCATTTAAAAACAAAAACTCATTTCCAAATTCAGTTATCTGATTATGAATATGTATTTTTCCTAATTCTAAAGTTTCTTTTAATGCATTAGTATCTGGATTTTGTTGCTTTCTAATTTCTGCATATTCATTTATAGAATCTACTGCATCCTCTACAATTTCACCAAATATTTCAAAATCATTAGGTTTACCATTGTTATTAAATGATGTATAGGTTACCTCCTGTTCACTTTTAGAAAAAGGAGATTGTTGATTTTTTTGGTTATATACACATACTCCTCCAACTAAACACATAATTGTAGTTGGTACTAAAGTCATTAAAGCAATCTTACCTTTTAAACTTTCAGCTGCTTTATTATTACTTTTTTTAAGTGAATATTTATTTTTTTTTGCTTTTTTTCTTAAATCTCTTACTTTAATAGTGGATACTTTACCATATTTATCATAAATAGCTGAATGTCTTTTGTTTTCAACTAACTTTTTAATATCTTTTCGTTTTTGATTCTTAGGTGTAACATAATTATATATATCTTTACCATATATTTCATATATAGTTTGATAATCTTTACTTTCCATTAATTTATATAAATTTTGTAATTGTTCTTCATTGATTAAACTTTCTTTATTCATACTCTATAATTCACTTTCTAATATTGTTTTTGCTTCTTTAAAACTATTATTATCTAAATACATATTTTGATTATTTATAAAACCTGTACTTAATAATTCCATATTTTTTATATATGACTCTAGCCATTTTTCTATTTTTTCCATATCATCACTTATTTTATTAAATTTATAAGTTAATTTATTATTTATTAAATTGGAAACTTCATTATTTTTATCAATAATAATTCCCTTATCAAAATTTCTTTGAAGTTCATACATGTATTTTTTTATGTTTAAAATTATTTCACTATAACTTTTTATATATTCTGAAAAAATTATTTTTTTATTATCTTGCAAAATAATCATCTCCAACTTTGAATTAAAAGATTTTCTATATTTTTTATTTTTTCTTCTAATTTTTTTATTTCTTGTTCATTTTTGATAATTTTACTTTTATCTTCTAATTTAGTACTAGTTCTTAAAATTATATTTTCTTGTTGTAATTTTCTTATTTCTAAAGTATAATTTTGCGCTACTGATACCTGGTTCATTGACTCATTTGACCTATCCAGTAAGTTTAAGTAATCCATAAGTTCATCAGTTAATTTTTTTAATGAATTTACAAAATTATTCTTTGCCATGCCAGACCACTTATATTCATCTATATTATATATACAATCTTTAAAAACAATATTATAAATTTCACTTACAGTCATTTTAACTAAATTTATATTATTTTTACTTAAAGTAACATTAATTTTATCCAAATCCATATTCCACCATTATAAACTCATATTCCCATATAAAGATTCTATATTTTTTTTATCCAATGCCTCATATTCTTCTAAATTCTTCATTAAGGACCTAATTAGTTCATTTGCTCTACTACATTCTGAAATAAATCCATTCAATGTATAATCACATTTACTTTTAAAATATTCTGCATTAATACTATTCCAAGTATCAAATTCTGATAATTTATTAATTTTATCTTTAACAATCTGAATTTTGCTTATTACATTATTCATATTTTTTATAATCTCTGTTATTATTTCTACTGAATAATATAGTTCTATATTAGAATTTTGCATTGAATTCACCCTTTATATTATATTTTTACTAGAAAACTTTGTATCAACGTAATTATAAGCATCGCTTATTTTATTTAATATAATTTTCATACTATAAATTTTATCATTATACTTTTTCATATTAACAATGTTTGTTTCTTTTAAGGCAGTACATATTTTAGCAGAATTATCTGTATTAAATCTACTTTGTAACAAACTTAATAATTGAAAAGTTTTATTTAAATCTTCTGTTATTTCATTTGCTTCATTTTCTATTTCTTGGCCTATTTTAAATAATTTATCTGTATCAATAGTGTTTTTCATACTAATACCAAATAAATACACAATTCACATTGTGTATTTATAAAGGACGATTATCTTTCTAGCCATTAGAAATAGAAGCATCAACATTTTTATAATTTTCAACAACGGAAATTAAATGAGTATGACATTTACTAGTAGCATCATAAAATTCTGGAAATTTTTGAACAAGCATGTCAAAGCGACCTTTTGCTGCCATAGCAGATGTTCCAGACCATACATCGGTACTACCTATTTTATTTAATAACACTGATACTTCGCTTAATAATTGTTGCATATTTTGAGCTGAGTTTTTTAATTGATTAGCTAAAGAAACAATTTGTTCATAAGATATTCTTGAATAATTCATTTTTTTCTTCCTTTCTAAATTATAAATTTATTGAATTAGCATTATTTTGACTAACTGATTGATAAGCATTACTTACCTTAATCAAATAATTTCCAATTTCATATATTGTTTGAGATAATTGTCTTAAATATTGCATTTGTTCATTAACAGTTGCAAAATACTTATCAGCATCTGCACCTCTCCAACATTCAGCAATTTGTGAATTAGTTGTGTTAATATTGCTTATAAGTTGATCAAAATCACTTGTTTTTGAAATCAATTGATTTCCTACATTCCTTGTTTCATCATAATTAATATTTAAATTCATATATTTCCCTCCTATATTAGTAATAACTTTGTCCCATTTTTTATTCCTGAATTTTTAACAATATCTGTATCATTATATATTTTATTAGTTTGTTTATCAATTAGTTTCATTTGATAAACAAACTTTTGTTCCACTAAATCACTTATTATATCTATCATAACAGTTTTGACGGTGCCTATTGTTTTTCCTATTGGAATAAAAACACTATATTCTTGTTCTATTATTGGAACATATAATAAAACTAAAATCTTATTTTTAATTTTGGCACCTCCTATTATTCTGAATAACACAAATATCATACTATCCTTATTAATAATACCAAAATAGGCATTAATTGTCAATATTATATGTGATTTTTTTACCTTAATTAGAAAAAAAATTGGCTCATATAAGTCAACTCTCTTTTATGTTACCAAGAGATACCTCTATTTTTGAACTTTCATCTAAAATAGTACCCTCTTCTATACTCTGGCTAATAACATATCCATAACCTTCAAATGAATATTCTATCCCCATAAGTTCAAATAATTTCATAGCATCATATCTAGACCAATTAGTTATATTAGGCATAGTAAACTTAGTTCCATTTGTAAGTAAAAATACTTTATCATATTCTATAATATTAGTATTTTTTGATGGATATTGTTTTATTACTTTATTTCCATCTCCTATTATTATAGGGACTATATTATTATCACTTAAGTCTTTTTTTACCCCTTCTATATTTTGATTAATATATGATAGTGTTTTATATGAATCATTATCTGAACTATTATCAGTCTTAGACATACCCCTATATTTTGATATATTCAAGATTAATTCCTTTATTGTATCTGGTAAAACTAATGTAGAACCGTGATCTGGCTGCTTAACTGCTGCATATATTATTATTTCAGGATTATCTTTTGGATACATTAAGGCTACTGAGAATATATAATCATTGTCTCCTGTTAAATATCTTCCGTTTTCAAAAATTTGTGCGGTACCAGTTTTACCTATTAAATCATATCCTTCTAAATAATACCTTTTTCCAGTTGCACTACTTTCTGAGATTACACTCGCCATTAAATCTTTTATTTTAGAAATTGTTTTATCACTAACAAGTTTTTCACTTTTTTTAATTTCAGTTACAATTTCTTCTTTGGTATTTGGATTAACCATCTTTTCTATTATATAAGGTTTTAACATAACTCCATTATTAGCTACTATTGTAAGTGCTTGTAACTGTTGTATTGCAGTTGTTGAAATACCCTGTCCGAATCCTGCTGCCATTATTTCTGTTTCTCTTTGAAATGTAACCTTCCCATCTAGTTCATTAGATAATTCAATACCAGTTTTTTTATTAAAACCAAATTTTTCTAAACAAGTTCTTAATTCTATAGGAGATAAATAATCCTTTATTATGTTTATAACAGCTATATTTGAAGAGTAACTAAATCCTACATCATAAGTAAGATTCCCCCAACCAGTTCTATTCCAGTCATGCATAACCGTTCCATCATTAAATGTATAAGATCCACTTAAGTATGTTTTATTTCCATCATATTTACCTGTTTCCATAGCACACATATAAGTATATATTTTCATGACACTTCCTGGTTCATATCCATAAGAAACAAGTGGATTATTATAATTCATATTGCTTGGCAAATTATTAGGGTTATATGATGGACTTGTTGCACTTGCAAGTATTGCACCGCTTTTAGCATCCATAACAGATATTATGGCCCACTCAGGATTATAATTTTCTGCAATTCCATTAACTGAATTTTCTGCAAACCTTTGTATATTTGAATCAAGAGTCAAATATATATCATATCCATCTTCTGATTCTTTTTTTTCCTCTGGTGTATCTGGTATTTTATACCCATACTTATCTTGTTGATATTTTATAAAACCATCCACACCTTGAAGTTTTTCATCATAATTATTTTCAATTCCAAGTTCACCTACTATAGTACTATCCATAGTTTTATAATTTTCATAATCAGTAACGTTAACAACTATAGTATCTAGCGGATCTCTACCAGTTTTTATGAATAAAGTACTAATACCCTTTTTTAGGCCTGTAATTACTTTATCATTCAAATTTACAACTTTTTCATTTGAAATAGTTATAGTTACATTTTCATAATTATTGAAGTATGACCTATAATAATCGTATAAATCATAACTTTCACCAACTTTAATATTTATTCTTGTATATTGTTTAGAATAACCTATTATATATGATCCAAAATTACCATTTGGATAATATCTCTTTACAGTTTCTGTAAAAGATATACCTGGAAGATTTAACTCATCTATTGCAAGTTTTGTAAGTTCCGTTAAATTTTTTCCAATAGTTCCAAATTCTACTTGTTTAGAATTTTTATTTAATCTTTCAAGTATATATTCATAGTTTTCTTCCCCAAGTATACTTGAAAGTTTTGATGCTGTATATTCTTTATCAACTACATGCTTTGGATTACTATTATCAGTAGTTCTTGATGAATCCAAATAAGCTATTAAAGTATAAGAAGAAATATTTTGGGCAAGAATATTACCCTCTATATCATAAATAGTTCCTCTTTTCGCAGTTAAGACAGATGTTACTGTATTTCTACTTGCAGCAAATTTTTTCATATTTATTCCATATACATTTTTGGATAAACCTAAATAACAAAATTGTAAAAATAGGATAAATATTATTATAAAAAATATTCCAAAGCAAATAATTGGATAATTCCATTTGTTTTTTGAGTTACTATTCATAGCATCACCATATCTATTATAACACAAAAATAGACATAAGCCTATTTTATTTTATCACTATTATATTTTCATTGTTATATGCAAGTCCCATTTCTTTTAAGACTCCATTTAATTTTTCATATGAGGTAAGCTCATTTACTTGCATAACTAAACTTTGATTTTTCTTTTCCTGATTTTCTATTTTATATGAAACTTTCTCTATATCCATTTTTAAATTACTAATACTTGCGCTTGAAAAAACTTTTATAACAATAGTAAAAAGTAAGCAAAAAGTACCTAATGTATAAAGCATTGCTTCTCCCTTTGTAATCAATTTTTTTCTTTTTTTCATAGTATCAACCAACTCTTTCTATTATTCTAAGTTTTGCACTTCTCGCTCTATTATTTTCATCCAACTCACAACTACTAGGATTTATAGTTTTTATAACCTTAAATTTAGGCAAATATTCTTGTGGTATAACAGGAAGTTTTTTTAAAGCATCATCAATCTCACTAACACTTTTAAATATATTTTTACATATTTTATCTTCTAGGGAATGAAATGTAATAACACATATTCTTCCACCAACATTTAATAAATCTAAAGCTTCTTTTAAACTATTTTCAAATACATTGAGTTCATCATTAACTTCTATTCTTATAGCTTGAAACACCTTTCTAGCTGGATGTTTATCTCTTTTATATTTTTCTGGAACATTATTTTTTATTACCTCTACAAGTTCTAATGTTGTTGTTATTGGTCTTGATTTTATAATTCCTTTTGCAATACTAGAGGCGTATTTTTCTTCTCCATATTTATAAAAGATATCAACTAGTTTTTCATAACTATATTCATTAACTACCTTGTATGCATCAAGATTATTATTTTGATCCATTCTCATATCTAGCCTTGCATCTTTGTGAAAACTGAAACCTCTATAATCTTCATCAAGTTGTGGGCTTGATACTCCAAGATCGTAAAGTATTCCATCTACACTATCAATATTTCTTTTATTTAATTCTTCTTTTATATTTACGAAATTACTATTTATAATTTCATAATTATTTCCTATTTCATCTAGTCTTCCTTTACTAAATGAAATAGCCTCATTGTCTTGGTCAAAGGCGAATAAAAACCCCTTTTTTATTCTTTTTAAAATTTCACTACTATGACCGCCATACCCTAAAGTACAATCAACTATAACACTACTATCTTTTAATTTTAATTTTTCTATACATTCATTAAGTAATACTGACTTATGCATAATAATTACTTGTAAAGAGGCTATCTGCTATATCAGAAAGGTTTTCTTCATTATTAGCAATAAACTCTTCCCATTTACTTTTACTCCAAATTTCTAATTTTTCATCTACACCGATGATTATGCAATCTTTTTCCAAGTTGGCAAATTCTATTAGTGGTTTTGGAATATTGATTCTTCCTAATTTATCATATTCGCAGATAGTAGCGCCTGATAAAAATATTCTCATAAATTGACGTTTATCTTTTGTGTCAGGTAATTCTTTATACTTATTAATTATTTTATCCCACTCATTTTTAGGATAAAGAAATAAGCATCCATCAAGACCGCGAGTAACTATAAAATTCTCACCTAAATCATCACGTACTTTAGAAGGAATTATTATTCTCCCTTTAGCATCTATATTGTGATGATACTCCCCCATAAACATAAAAGTCACCCACCTTTTACCACTTTTTGACACGTTGTACCACAATTATATACTTTTTTATCCATTTTGTAAATAGTTTTTTCATAAAAAGCAACAAAAAAACTGAAAAATTAATTTTTTTCAGCTTTATTCAGAGATTAACCTTATTATTAATATAAATTTGAGGTAAGAATATTAATTAAGTTAGTTTAATCCCTGATATAAGTATCTTTGATACCTATATCAGAGACTAAACATATCTCTGATTTGTTTCAATATATTCTAGTACTCCTTCTATTTTATTATTAACAATTACAAGTTGCACTATCACAGGCAGAAATGCAACCATCATAAGCGGATCCACTACCAGAACAACTTGCACGACAACTTGATCTACAATTTTCTAAACAAGTATTGGAATCGGATGAACCTCCAGTTGAACCTCCACTATAGCTACATTTACATCCTCCATTACCATCTGAAACTATACTATAGGCACAATTTGGTCCACAACAACCTGAACAGGTTACACCTGATGAACCACCACTACTTATTGTTACTGATACAGACTTAGAAGTACTTATATTTCCTGCTTTATCTCTTACTTTTACATAATATGTTCCTGATGTTGTTACTATTTTTGTATTTCCTGATTGCCATGTACTTCCATTGTCAAAACTATATGCTGTTCCATGTAACCCACTTCCTCCACTGTTATCTGAAGCTGATACTGTTATTACTGATGCAGGTATTTGATTTGATAATGTTGTATTGCTTGCTGTCGCACTTGATATCGTTGGAGCTGTATTATCTAGTTTAAATACATTTGAAGTTTTTGTTGTACAATTTCCTAAATTATCACATGCTGTTGCCCTTAAGTAATAACTTCCATTTCCACTTGACTGTGTATA
>CAJTZY010000025.1 GCA_910584085.1 uncultured Bacilli bacterium
GACTTTTAGTCTACTTTTTCTACTATATTTATAGTATCACTTATTTCTCATTTTTACAATACTTATAGATTAGGAAAATAAAATATCCTAATTTTTTTGTTTTTCAACAAATTAATTTGACACAAAATAAAAAAAGTATAAAATAAATTGCAAATTAGTAAAGGAATTAAGGCACAAATCAAAACCGCGCATAAAATACAATGTGTGATTTTCACTTCCTACGCTCTGCGTTAGAAGGTTTCTAAAGAGTTAATAAAAAAACTTTTTTATTTAGCTAAATTAATTTTCATTTTTTAAGAAAAATTAAAAAAATTTAAAAGAAACAGAGAAACTTATTATGATTAGTAAAAATATTACTAAATGTAAAATGACCAATAGATTGATTTTTTGTTGTCAATCTTATTGTATCTTATATTTTATTTTTTTATGATTATAATAAAACACACTCTCCTTATATATAAAATAACTGTAATTTTCACATTACAGTTATTTAAAAACGTATATATTTTAATTTTTTTCAAGTTCTTTAAATATCAACTGTTTAACCTCTTTAATTGTTTTATCCTTAATTTGTGCGGCTGCATTTGAACTATGCCCACCACCGCCTAAATTTTTCATAATTAAACTTACATCTATTTCTCCTAAAGATCTAGAACTAATCCCTATAGTATCACTACTTATTTTGCCAATTACAAAAGAGGCCTTAACATCTTCAAAGGTAAGAAGCTCTTCTGCTGTTTCTGCAAGTTCTTTACTTGTACTTATATCATTTGCAATACACATAGCCATATCACTATTTATCATAAAACTATTTCTTATAAAACTAGCTCTTTTCATATATTGCTCTTTGGTTTCCTTTAATAATTCTTGCTTTAATATTGAATCTGCCCCCATTTTCATCAAAATTGCAGCAGCTTCATAAGTCTTACTAGTTGTTTTCAAATTAAAGCCATTCGTATCTATTTCTATTCCAGCAAGTAATATTGTAGCAATTACATTATCTAACTTTAAATTTAAATAACTTGCATAATATGTTATTAACTCTGACATACTTGAAAGAGTTGAATCTATATATAAAAGCTTAGTATTTTTTATATAATTACTATTCTTAATATGGTGATCTAAAATAACTATATCAATAGTATCAGTCAAATTAGAATATTCTAATCTCTCTTTAGAATGAACATCTGTAACTATTAATAAAGTTTTACCATCTACCTTTTTATACGTTCTTTCATTTACACATATTATATCCTTTTCCATTTTATTAAATGCCTGATTAATATTAGTATTATAATTTTCCAAATGCTTGTCATTTAAAAATAAATATGACTTTTTTCCAAATGATTCTATTATTTCACATAGTCCTAAGCATGACCCAAGAGAATCCAAATCTGGATCCTTATGCCCCATGACTATAAAACTATCATAATCTTTTATTATTTCATTTAATTTTATAAATAAATTTTCCATATCTTCACCAATAATATTATACTATAAAAAAAAGAGATTTTATTTTTTTTCTCTAATCTTATTCGCAATATCCTTTATTTTTGTAAACCTATGGTGTAAGCCAGACTTTGTAAGTGGTGTTTTTGTTTCTATACTTATTATTTCACTAAGTTCAAGAAGTGAAGCTTCCTTATACTTCATTCTATAAACTGCTGCAAGTCTTGTTTTTTCATCGAGTAAATTAAGTCCACCAATACTTTCAATAAGTTCGATATCTTTAACCTGGTTACTAGCTGTTTCTATTATTTTATCAACATTTGCTTGTTCACAATTATTAAGTCTATTTGTCATATTTTTATGATCTCTATATATTCTAATATCTTCAAAATAAAGAAGAGCTCCTATCGCATTAATCATCCTAAGAAAATCTCCTATTTTTTCCGCTTCCTTTATATATACCATAAATTTATTATCTCTTTTTATAACTTTACTATTTAGATAATATAAGTTTAACTTATCTTTTATAAATTCAGCATATTTTAATGAATCTACTATAAACTCCAAATGATATCTAGATTTTTTTGGATCATTAATACTACCACTTGCAATAAATACACCCCTTAAATATATTCTAGTTAAAATATCATCATCTAATATATAATCATTTGGTATTTCAACATCTAAATTCAAGTCTTTAATAATAAAATCCAATTTATTACTTATTTCTAATATATAGACGTAATTTTTTTGATAATTATATCCATGTCTTACAGTAATTTTGGGACTTATACTATATAAATTTTTTATTAAGTTAAATATATGTCTAGCAACACTTGAATTTTCTGTAGTTACTCTAATAACATTATCACTTATAAAAGCATTATTTTTAAGTATAGCCGATAACTCAGTAATTGCTTCTAGTTTAGTAAGTTCTAACTTACTAAGTTCATTTTTTACTATACCTGTGAAAGACATATTATCACGTATAATCTAATTATGTGATTTTTTCACATATATTAGAAACTCCTTTCTTTAAATTTTATATTACAACATTAGGGGTTATAATATTTAAGCACTGTGGATTTGTACCTATTTTATTACGGCTTGACCGGTTGGAAGTGACGACTACCACAGGCTTTTATTTTTATTGGTAATTAGTTAGTTAACGCTTTGACGTTTTATATCCTACGTGAATACATAAATAGAAGTTTTGTGTAAAACATACAGTGCATTAATACTAATTAGGAGGTGTTTTTATGTATTTTGTTGGTATTGATATTTCAAAATACAAACATGACTGTTTCATTGGTACTGAAACAGGTGAAGTAATTGAAGAAAATTTATCTTTCACAAACACCAATGAAGGATTTAATCAATTACTTAATCTATTAAAATCTTTAGATAATAGTCAAGAAATAAGGATAGGATTTGAAGCTACCGGTCATTATGGAATGAACCTTAAGTTGTTCCTTGAAAAGAATAATTATTCTTTTATGGAATTTAATCCTGCTCTTGTTAAAAGATTTATTTCAACTCAAACTCTTAGAAGAACTAAAACAGACAAGAAAGATGCCATGCTCATTACTAAGTATCTTATATCTGTGGATTACAAACCCCATCCAAAACAATTTTATCACAAATATTCATTAAAGTCTTTATCTAGAATGAGAGAAAAATTAGTAAAACAACGTTCTTATTATGAAGTTCAAATTACTAATACATTAGATATTATCTTTCCTGAATTTAAACCTTTCTTTAATAATGATTTTTCTAAAACTAGTTTATATATTTTAAATAAATACAAAACGCCTGATAAAATCAAAAATATGAAAGATTATGATTCAATTAAAAAAATATCTAGAGGTAAATTCACTTCTGCTCAATTTATTAAACTTAAAAATCTTGCCAAAAATTCAATTGGTGTTTCAAATGATATATTTGAAACTGAATTAGAATCTTTACTTATTCTCCATTCGGGAATCGAAGTTGAAATTAATAAACTTGAAAATAAAATTGAATCTATTATCAAAGAACTTAATCCACCAATTTTATCCATTAAAGGAATTGGTACTATTTCTTGTGCAGGAATTATTTCAGAATTTGGTGATTTATCTAGATTTAAATCAGCTGACGCTTGTGTTGCTTTTGCTGGTATTGAACCTAGTATTTCACAATCCGGAACTGAATCTTACACTGGTCACATGGTTAAACATGGATCTGGGCATTTAAGATATTTTCTTATGAATGCTGCAGATTATGTTTTTATACATGAACCTATATTCACAGAATTCTACTATAAAAAGCGTTCTGAAGGCAAATCTCATAGAGTTGCTTTAACACACGTTGCAAAAAAGCTTGTAAGGATTATTTATAAATTAGAATCCGATAATATCAAATTTAATTCTGATATAAAATAATGGTGTAATTTTATATCTACTATAACCGCTACTAAAAATTTTAAAAATTTAGATTTTTAAAATCTTTTTGTAGTGGAACAAAAAAGTTTTAAACTTTTTTGAGAAAATGACTTGACTTCTTATAGTTAGTCACTACCTTTGCATTAAATAATAAAATATATGAAATCCTAATTTTATATTATCATGCCTAAGCAAATTGTTTTTAGTTATATATATAAAATTATCTTCTATAACTTGAATATCACATTTTTTAAAATTTTCTTCATCATATCTTACTGGATCTTTTTGTTCCTTAGTTTCATAAAATTTAACCATTTGCTCATTTATTTTTCCAGTATTTGCCAAAACTATATCTACTTTTCTCTTACCTAAATATTCATTTAATTTTTTTACATGATCTGTTACCGTAAAATTATCTGTCTCACCTGGTTGCGTCATTATATTGCATACATACATAATCTTTGCTTTACTTTTTCCTATTTCACTTACAATATCAGATATAAGTAAATTTGGTATTATACTAGTAAATAAACTACCCATACTAAATAAAAGTAAATCTGCTTCCCTTATCGCTTTTAAGGCCTCTTTTGTAGCTACAGCATCTTCTTTATAATAAACCTTCTTTATTTTTCCCTTATCTAAAGTAATATTATGCTCTCCTTCAATAGTATTTCCATCTTCCATATCAGCCATTAATGTAACATTATCCTCAGTTAAAGGAACTACCTTACCTTTTAAGTTTAATACCTTACTTAAAGCTTCTATTCCATCTGATAAATTACCTCTTATTTCACTTGCTGCCGTTAAAAGCAAATTACCCACTGTATGACCATCTAAGTCACTCGTAGTATTAAATCTATAATTAAATAAGTCCATAACAAGTGGTTCTGTTTCTGATAAGGAAACTAAAACCCTTCTTATATCCCCAACAGCTGGTATATTAAATTCTTCTCTTAAAATGCCTGTACTTTTTCCATCATCACATACTGTCACTATTGCAGTTATATCCAATGGGTACTGTTTTAATCCACTAAGTAAATTAGACATTCCTGTTCCCCCACCTAGCACGACAACTTTCTTTTTCATTTAATCACCTATATAATTATACTATAAAAAGAAAAAAGTTTAAACATAAACATAAAATTTTCAAATAAAATTCAAATTTAAAAATAAGAAAAACTTATCACATAAAATGATAAGTTAATTCATTACTAATTTTTTAAAACCGCTTTTTCCATTTATTTTTCCTTTTGATAAATCATCTAAGAAAGTACTTGCACAATCTTCACCATTTGTACATGTTAATGTATAATCATCATATTTATGATTTTTATTATACTCTTTTATCTCTGAAATAATATCAGGTGTTAACACTATTTTGTATTTTGGTTGTTCCTTATTTTTATTATAACTATTATTTTTACTCATAACTTCTTGTACAATCTCATTTGTTGGTAAATTATCTTCATCTTTACTCCAGTTACTTCCTACATTTCTACCATTCCCACCTATACCTGGAAATGGATTAGTTGTATCTATTATTCTAAATTCTAAGTTTAATTTATCTGGTTCATCATCATATGTCGTTATTAACTCTTGTTCTGGGATAACAGTACAAGCACCACTTGAACTTGCTTCAAATTGAGTTTTTCCAAGAGATTTACTCAAACTTGAAGATGGTAATGTTACAGAAAATGGAACATTATATTTTTGTTTCGATTTCCATTCACTAATTATCCCATATCCTAAAAACTTATAATTATCTCCTCCAGTATAACTAACTGTACCGCTACCATTCATAGAATACACAGAGCTAAAGTAATAGTTAACACTTTTAGAATATACATGCCATTTACCAGAACTTTCAGTTTCTGATAGTGTTGCATTCAAATCAGTAGTGGAAGCAGATAAATTACCACCACCAAATTTTATTATACTTGCCCCATAATCTGAATATTTTCCTGGATTAAAACTAGTACTAATCGTATAGCATTTTTTTGTTACCGTTCCAACTGTTGCAATTGCATCCGCTCTATTACTAATTTGAAAAGGCATTTGACCTGATTTAACAGTCCATTCAGTGGTACCAAGCGAATTTGACAAATCAAATGAAGTAAAACAAAGTGCCTTAGATCCGTCGGAATCAATTAATTCATTATAACAAGATAAATTACTGGAATTAAAAGTTACTCCTATACCAAAATCTCCCGAAAGACATTTTAAATTATCTACTGATGGAGGATTACAAGTAACATTTTTACATGCTTGTTCACCAGTTTTATTATTTAAATTAAGTAAAGCATTATAATTTTTTCCTTTTTCCTTATACTTATTATATAACCCAATTCTTAAATCCATATTATTTTTATTGCTTAAACTATTAAAATCAGATGTACAATCTGCAGATTTTTTATTCTCAATCTTTATAGTTATTTTTTGTCCCTTTTTTGCATCATAATTGTAACAACGATCAGAAAGTTCATATCCTTCTGGTGCGACTATTTCCTTTATTGATTTATGCTCAGCAGTAACTGGTGGGTCCAAATATTCAATATGTCCTGAACCAGTAATTTGCCACTCTCGCTCTAATTTTGTTTGATCACAACCATATCCATCATAAATAGCAACTTTAAATGGTAGATTAATTTTATTTCCAGAAGGATCTATCTTATCAACATGTAAAAGAAATTTTTCATATTTTTCTTCTGGATTATTATATACCCTCTCTGTTTTAACTGTATTTGCTTGTAAGTAAACAGAATAACAGCTACTATTTGCTACATATCCACTAGGAGCAGAAGTTTCTCTATAACTATAATATGTATCTGCACTTAATCCAGAAAATGTTATTTCACCACTAGAATTTGATATTCCATATTTAATTGGAAATCCAGAACAAGAACTTCCTCGATATAAACTAAATTGTGCACCTGATAATAAATTTCCACTTGAAGAC
The DNA here is from genome assembly GCA_910584085.1 of uncultured Bacilli bacterium. Classification (GTDB taxonomy): domain Bacteria; phylum Bacillota_I; class Bacilli_A; order RF39; family UBA660; genus UMGS1613. The sequence continues at coordinate 6,826 of CAJTZY010000025.1, forward strand.
ATCTTTATTATTTTAATAGTTCCATATGATGGAATAGGTGGTGGAGGTGTTTCACATGATTTTTCATATTCTGCTTTACTTACTATATTTCCATATTTATCATAATATTTACCACTAACTATCTTACAATAATATTTTGTTGGCGTTGGTTTATAAATATCAATTGCTCTTACTATACCACAATCTTTAGCATATATAGAACTTGTAGAAGACTGTGCATAATTTTCTAATGTGTATAACAAATCGGATCTACCGGTCCAAGCAGAAAATTTATTTGTATTTCTAATATAGGATGCCATAAGCGAACCAGTCTTTAAAACACTAATTCCACTCCTATCTTGATATTTAAAAACTGGACAATAAACTAATTCTGCCCTTTTATTGTATGCCTCTTTTATATCAGATAAGCCACTATCTGCTAAAAAATTGCTTACAGCATTTGAACCAATAAATCTTGGACTAATAACTCTACTATAAGCACAATTAGCAAGGATGTTATCTGGACAAATATTTTGAGGAGATAATGTTTTTACAGGACTGCCATATTGACCATTATAACTAAGACGTACTTGATAATAGACCAAATATACACATGCATAGTTTTTACTAAAATCACAAGGTTCTGTCGGCCTTCCAAATCCATTACCCTTATCTTCTATTTTTGCTTCCACATTAATATCACATATATTTAACAAAAATACAAAAATTGTTATCAATACTAAATATTTTATTTTCTTCATATCATACATCCCCAATCTTTGTAGAATAGAATATTTTATATTACTTATATAATATCAATTTTTTTACCATTATTCAATACAAATAAATAAATAAATAAATATTTTACAAATTATTTGCTATATCTACAAATATTTCAATTGGTAATTGTTCTGCTCTAACGCTTAAATCAAGATTATATTTTTTAAGCACTTCTTCTATTTTTATTAAATCATAATCCCTTAAATTATTCCTCAAAGTTTTTCTTTTTTGATTAAAAGAATCTTTTACTAATTTAAAAAACATTTTACTATCATTTAATTTATACATATTACTTTTTTTAGAAAATTCTATAACTATACTATCTACATTAGGTTTTGGCATAAATACATTTTTAGATACATCTAATATTTTTTTTACATCAAAATAATAATTTAAATATATAGAAAGAGAATTATAATCTTTAGAATTAGGTTTAGCCTTAAATCTATCTCCTACCTCTTTTTGTACCATAACAACTATTTTTTCAACAGGAACCTCATCTTCAATAAATTTCATTATTATAGGGGTAGTTATATAATATGGTAAATTAGCAACTACATATAATTTTTTATAGTCATATTTCTTTATATCAGAAAGTACATCGCATTTCAAAAAATCTTCAAATATTATATTTACATTACTAAGTCCATTTAAATTATCTTCTAATAAATCCTTTAAAGTTGTATCCACTTCATAACAAAGTACGCATTTAGCATACTCTGCAAGTTTAAAAGTTAAAGAACCCGCACCTGGACCTATCTCAATTACAAGTGTATCCTTATCTATTTTTGAACACTCTATTATATTATTTATAGTATTTTCATCTATAATAAAATTTTGCCCATACATCTTTTTTAAATTAAAATTATATTTTTCCATTTTTTCTTTAAACTTATTTGGTGAATACTCCATAAAACCTCCAAAATAAAGATGGAATTACCAACCCCATCTTTGTACACTAAACTTTGTATTTGAGCTAGTTGCTCCTGCTGTTAAAGCTTCCCTCTCAGATGCAAAAGCTAAATCTATCCAAACAGTACCTTGCTTCCAAGCCCTTCTCATTGTAATCCCTGTATCTAAAACAATTCCATAAAACTCATCTAATATACCATTATCTACTTTAATTATAGTTCCACATGGAAATGCAGAATTATCAGCTGCAAGTATTCTTATTTTTCCATATGTTGAATCATTATATTTTACACCGTCAGTTATTAAACTATGTCTTTTACCTTCTTTTGTTAAACAAGACACATTCCCAACCGCACTACACCCTGGACAGTCAGGCCCATATCCTGTTAATCTACCACTATATTCACCTGGCGCACCTGATCCAACCTCAACTACTTCATTTTTTTTATCACTTAAATGTGTGTAATTAAGACCATCATAAGTATAATCAAGACCATTTATCCCTTCAGAAAGTACTACAGGTTCTGCAGTAGATGGTTTCTTCTTATTATATACATAAGTTGTCTCATAAGGTTCTATCTCATTAATCATTGTAGCCGTCATATCACTAGTTGGATTATCTATTGTAACACCTGTAGTTAACATAGTTACTACAATTGTACTTACCATAATTATAACAGATAAAACCATAGAAATTTTTAACTTAATTGACATTTTATCACCTCTATCGTAGGTAATAAAATTATATCATTTTTAAAATCTTAAGTCAAATTCAAATTTTTAATAGTAATTTATATATATAATATAACTTTAAATACAAATTATTGACTTTTTAAAATAATTTATATATATTAAAATAAATAAAAGGAGAAGCTTATGTATATAAATAATAAAATTTTAATTGGTAAAAATGAAAACAAAGAAATATTTATATTACCTAAAATGTCTAATAGACATGGAATTATAAGCGGTGCTTCTGGGAGTGGTAAAACTATTACATTAAAAGTACTTGCAGAAAGTTTTTCAGAAGCTGGAGTTCCTGTATTTCTAGTTGATGTTAAAGGTGATTTAGCAGGTATGTGTTTTGAAGGCACTAGTTTAGAAAATATAACTAAAAGAGTTGAAGAATTAAACTTAGAAAATTTTAATTTTAAAAGATTTCCAACTAAATTTTTTGATATATATGGAAAATATGGGCATCCTATTAGAACTACCATATCAAATGTTGGTCCAAAGTTACTATCACGTATGTTAGGGCTAACCAATGTTCAAGAAGGGGTTTTATCAATTGTATTCAAAATTTGTGAGGATGAAAATCTAGAACTAATTGATTTAAGTGACTTAAGATCAGTATTAACTTATATTGGAAATAAAAGACAAGAATATACTATAAAATATGGAAATATTACTCTTCAAAGTATTGGCTCAATACAAAGAAATTTACTCAATTTAGAAGAGGAAGGAGCAGATAATTTTTTTGGAAAACCCGAATTTAATATTAAAGACTTAATGAAATATGATGAATTTAATGGATATGGATATATAAATATTTTACATGCTACTGAACTTTTCAGACAAACTACCCTTTATTCATCGTCATTACTATGGTTACTTAATACTTTATATCAAACCTTACCAGAAGTAGGAGACTTGGAAAAGCCTAAACTAATCTTATTTATAGATGAAGCCCACTTACTATTTTCAGAAATTCCAGATTACCTACTAAAACAAATAATTCAAATTGTTAAATTAATACGATCTAAAGGAGTTGGTTTATTCTTTATTTCACAAAGTCCAAGTGATATCCCTAATGAGGTTTTATCACAACTTTCAAATCGTATTCAACACACCTTAAGATATTATACAAAAAATGATGAAAAGGCTATAAAATGTGCGGCTGAATCATTTAGAGATAATCCTTCTTTTAATACAATGGATGCCATTAAAGAACTAAAAATTGGAGAAGCGCTCATATCAGTGCCAAATGAATATGGTGAGCCTAGTATAGTAGAAAAAATAACTATTTTGCCACCTCAGAGTAGAATGGGTACAATTACTGATGATGAAAGAAAAAATGTTATAGAAAGTAGTACAATCTATAAAAAATATGAAAATAAAATTGATGATATTTCCGCTCACGAAAAAATAGTAAAATTAATGGAAGATAATTCTGAAATAAAAATAGAAAAAAAGAATAATGTTTCAAGCAATAAAAAAATAAAAAAAAGTAGTGCTGAGAAAGCAGCAACTAAAGTTACAAATAGTGCACTTAACACACTTGGAAGAAAAATAGGTAACTCTATTTTTAAAGGATTATTTAAGTAAAAAAAATAAGATTTTTCTTATTTTTTTATGTTATACAGTTTTAATGCATTTTGATTTGTTTTGTTTAATACATCTTCTATACTAATATTTTTTAATTCTGCTACCTTAAGTGCGACAAAATATACATTTGATGGATTATTTCTTTTTCCTCTAAATGGTTCTGGAGTTAAATATGGGCTATCAGTTTCAAGTAATATATTATCTAATTCTATTTCTCTAACAATTTCCTGTAATTTTTTTGAATTTTTAAAAGTAACTACCCCACCTATGCCTATTTTGTACCCTAGTTTTATAAACTCACGAGCCATCTCTAAACTCGAATTAAAACAATGAATAGTACCAATTACATTATATTTTTTTAATATATCATATGTATCTTGAATTGCCTCTCTAGAATGAACTACAACTCTTTTATTATATTTACTAGCAAGTTTTAATTGTCTTTCAAATACCTCTTGTTGTTTTTCCTTATTATCCTTCACCCAGTAATAATCTAAACCTATTTCACCTATAGCAACTATTTTTTCATTATTTATATTATCTTCTATAATTTTAAAACTTTCACTAGTAATACTATCTATTTCTTCTGGATGTATTCCAAGTGTACCATATACATTTTTATACTTTTTTACAAGCTCTAATACCTCTTTATTTGATTTATCATCACATCCACTTGCAATCATAATACCATCCATATTACTAATTATTTCAGCAAGATTTTCATAATCGTCACTACTTAAATGACAATGTGTATCTATTAACATATAACCGTCGAGTAGACAACTCGACTACACCTCTCTTTCTTCTTAGTGAGAGGAAGTCTA
>CAJTZY010000026.1 GCA_910584085.1 uncultured Bacilli bacterium
TAAATAGCTTGTCTACATAATACCCTCTATTGTCTACTTTAAGCTTACCACTACACCTCTCATACACCCACCGCCCATTGACAAATGGGGGGGGGGTGTATGATATATTTGATATAGTCATTTGTCTTGTATAATTGTAAAGATATGGCAATTTGTCTTGCACAGTTGATTTTTTATGTATATATTGGTATAATTGAAATGCACAAAGAGGGTTACTTTTAATTAAATAAAGAGGAGTTTTATTATGACAGTTAAAAGAAAAACTAATAATGATGAAAAATATCAGATTATTGATGAAGAAATTACTTTTTATATAATATTTAAAAGATTTATAGATATTATTTTTGGATTAATAGGATGTATAATTTTAATACCTTTATATATAGGAGTTAAAATAGCTTGTTTAATTACTAAAGATACAGCTCCAATTTTATTTAAACAAGAAAGAATTGGAAAGAATGGTAGACCTATCTATATATATAAATTTAGATCAATGGTTCCAAATGCTGATAAAGTATTATTTGAAATGATGGAAAAAGATTCAGAAATAAGAAAAGAATACAAAAAATATAAAAAATTAAAGAATGATCCTAGAATTACGAAAGTTGGTAAATTTATCAGAGCCACATCAATTGATGAATTTCCGCAATTTGTAAATGTATTACTTGGGGATATGTCACTTGTAGGACCTAGACCATATTTATTTAGAGAAAAAGAAGATATGGGAGACTATTATGATACTATTATTAAATGTAAACCAGGTCTTACAGGATACTGGCAAGTCAATGGTAGAAATGATACTGATTTTAAATATAGATGTGAATTAGATCATTATTATTTTGAACATCGTAATACAGTTATGGATATTAAAATAGTTATTAAAACAATTAAACAAGTTGTTTTTAGAAACGGTATGTAAAAAATATAATAGGTGTGTATAAATATGAAATTTTCAGAAGTTAAAAAATATGTGCAAAGTGATTTATATAGATATAGTGGTAATGTAAAAATTTTATCTTTTCTATTACTTTATTTAAAATCAAGTGTTTTTAGATGGCAAGTTGCATTTAGATTGTGCAAAGGTAAAAGGATAATAAAGTTATTTGGAATCTTTTTATGGCTAATTAATAGAACCAGAAAAAATATTGGTATTTATAGAGAAACAAACATTGGCTTTGGTTTATTTATTGGTCATAATGCCCCTATCCAAATAAATCCTGGAACAATAATTGGAAATAATTGTAATCTGAGCCAATGCGTAACTATAGGAACTAATGATAACACTCCTGCAATTATTGGTAATAATGTTTATATTGGACCTAATGTTTGTATAGTTGAAAATGTAGTCATTGGTGATAATGTAACAATTGGAGCCGGTAGTGTTGTTACTAAAAATTTGCCTGACAATTCAACTGTTGCTGGTAATTATGCTAAAGTGTTAAATTATAATAATCCAGGAAGATATATTAATAATAAATGGAATAGCTAATGATAAGAATATATTAATATTTTGAGGTGATATAGTGAAAATCACAATGTTAGGACAAAAAAGAGTCCCTTCTCGTGAAGGTGGAGTAGAAATTGTTGTTGAAGAATTATCTACTAGGATGGCTAAACTCGGTCATTATGTAGTATGTTATAATAGAAGTGGAAAACATGTTCTTGATAAAAATAAAAAAAGTGAAGATTTAAAAGAATATAAAGGTGTTAAATTAAAGAAAGTCATAACTATAGATAAAAAAGGATTAGCTGCAATGACGTCTTCCTTTTTTGCTACTGTTAAAATTTTATTTTTTAAAGCAGAGGTTGTTCATTATCATGCTGAAGGACCATGTGCTTGGATGTGGATTATTAAATGGTTTAGTAAAAAACGTATTATTGCTACTATACATGGTTTAGATTGGCAAAGAGCTAAGTGGGGAAATTTTGCTTCTAAATATATAAAATTTGGAGAAAAAATGGCTGTTAAGTATGCTGATGAAATAATTGTTTTAAGTAAGAATGTACAAGAATACTTTAAAAAAGAATATGATAGAGATACTGTTTTTATTCCTAACGGAGTGAGTAAACCAACAATAGGAAAAGCAAGTATTATAACTAAAAAATATGGAATAAAAAAAGATGAATATATTTTATATTTGGGAAGACTTGTTCCAGAAAAAGGTATTCATTATTTAATTGAAGCTTTTAATAAAATAAAAACAGATAAGAAACTTGTTATTGCAGGCGGTGCGAGTGATACAGATTCTTATTTTGTAGAATTAAAAGAAATGAGTAAAAATAATAAGAATATTATTTTTACAGGATTTGTTGAAGGAAAGGAGCTTTCTGAATTATATAGTAATGCGTATATTTATTGCTTACCAAGTGATTTAGAAGGAATGCCTTTAAGCCTGCTTGAGGCTATGAGTTATGGCAATTGTTGTTTAACTAGTGACATAAAGGAATGTAGTGAAGTTACTCAAAATAATGGAGTTACTTTTAAAAAATCTGATGTGAAAGATTTGACTAAAACATTACAAAGTTTATGTGATAATGTTAAAAAGGTAAAAGAATATAAAGAAGAAGCTCAAAAATATATTTTAAACAAATATAATTGGGATGATGTAGTTAAACAAACGTTAAAGTTATATGAAGGGTGATTGAAATGATTCCTAAAAAAATTCATTATTGTTGGTTTGGACCAGCGAAAAAAAGTAAATTATTTTATAAATGTTTAAATTCGTGGAAGAAATATTTTCCTGATTATGAAATAATAGAATGGAATGAAAATAATTTTGATGTAAACTGTATAGAGTTTACTAAACAGGCTTATAAGCAAAAAAAATATGCTTTTTTAAGTGATTATGCTAGATTAAAAATTTTATATGAAAATGGTGGTATTTATTTTGATACTGATGTTCAAGTTTTAAAAAGAATGCCAGATGATATTTTGCAAAATGGATATTTTGCAAAAGAGAAAGAAAAGGAAATTGCTACAGGCTTAGGTTTTGCAGTAGAACCTCATAATATATATATAAAATATATGATGGATGATTATGAAAAATTAAATTGTTTAGATGAAGTTTTGCCATGTCCGATTTTTAATACAAATTCTTTAAAAGCTAAAGGTTATGATCTTTCAAAAATTGATTTATTAGGGAATATAAAAATATATGATAGACAATATTTTTGTGGATATGATATAGATAATAATCACTATATGATTTCGGATAAAACGTATACTGTTCATCATTATAATGCTTCTTGGATTTCAAAACGTGCAAAGTTTAAAAGAAATATTAAAAGAATTATTAGTAAAATAATTGGAGTTAAAAATTATGATAAAATAAGAAAGTTAAAAAAATAGGACGATAGGTGATTCAGATGATTAGAATTCTTCAGTGTGTTAATAAAATGGATAGATGTGGATTAGAAACAATGTTAATGAATTACTATCGTAATATAGATAGAACTAAAGTACAGTTTGACTTTTTAACACATAGAAAAACTAAAGGTGCATATGATAATGAAATTGAAGAACTTGGTGGTAAAGTGTATTATGCGCCTCGTTTAATGCCTTACAATATATTAAAATATAGAAAATATATGAAAAACTTTTTTAATGAGCATAAAGAATATAAAATTGTACATTCTCACATTGATACTATGTCTTTTTTTCCCTTACGAGAGGCAAAACGAAATAGTATTAAATATAGAATTTCTCATAGTCACACTTCTAGATTAGATAAAGACTTGAAGTATTTTATAAAATTATATTGTAAGTTTGCTATAAATAAGGTTTCTAATATACGATTTGCATGTGGTAAAAAAGCTGGTGAATTTTTGTATAATAAATTAGATTTTCATATTATAAATAATGCTATTGATACAAATAAATTTAAGTATGATATCCAAAAGAGAAATGAAATAAGGAAAAAATTTGATATAAAGAATGATGAATTTATTATTGGACATGTAGGAAGATTTATTTATATTAAGAATCAGAAATTTTTAATTTATGTATTTAATGAATATTTAAAAATTAATCCTAATTCTAAGCTAATGTTAATTGGTGCTGGTAATGATGAAGAAATGTTGAAAAATAAGGTAAATGAATTAGGAATAAGTGAAAAAGTCATTTTTTTGGTTGATAGAAGCGATGTTAATGAATTATATCAAGCAATGGATATATTTGTTATGCCTTCTTTATTTGAAGGTGTTCCATTAGTTGCTATCGAGGCTCAAACTAATGGATTAAATTGTATTTTGTCTGATAAAATATCTTTTGAAACAAAATTGTGCTCTAATGTATTTTTTATGAGTTTAAATGAATCTCCAGTTGCTTGGGCAAAGAAAATTTCTGAAATTGGTGGAGTTCGTAATGATAATTCTGTTGAAGATATTAAAAATCAAAGTTATGATATAAAAGAAGAAACAAAAAAACTAATGGATTTTTATTTAGAATTAGTAGAAAAAGAAAATAATGAAGGGAGTAAATTATGAAAAATATAAAAAATTTAAAATATTATTTTTTGATTTTAAGTATATATTTGTTTAGCTTTCAATATTTTTTAGAAAGCCAAATAAGCATTTTTAAGTATATAGATGAGTTATATTCTTTATTATTTATTCCGATATTTTTGATATCTACAAAGGTACAAAAAAAAGAATTGACAAAAAAACATACTATGATATTTGTAATGTTATTAATATTAACGATTATAGGATTAATTCCTAATTTTATTTATCATTATCAATCATCAAGCTATATTATAATGGATATATTATTATTATTTAAGTTTTATTTATCTATGTTTTTGTCATTTTTGTTATTTGATATTAATATTTTAAATGATAATAACTGTTTAAAAATGCGAAAACATTTAAGATTTATAATTATTATATTGTTTGCTGCAACTATTATTAATTATGTATTTGATGTTTGGCCAAATTCAAGTTTGAGATATGGTCTCATGCCAAATCAAGTGTTCTTTGGACATCCTACTAAGCTATCTGCTGTATTATTCTTCTTATTATCATTTTATATTATATCTAACAAAGGGGAAATGGATTTTTATTATGTTTTGATATATATAATGATAGCATCAACGTTAAGAACTAAATCATTGTGTGCGTTACTTTGTGCAATTGTTTTAATGGTTTATGTTATGAAGAAAAATAAGAAAATAGACATAAAAAAACTTGCTTTGATTGGTGGAGTTATTTGTTTGTTAGGTTTTAATACATTTAAATACTATTTTTTATCAGATGGTTTTGCTAGGTCTGAAATTATGTTCGCAAGTTTGGAAATTGCAAGTGACTATTTTCCATTAGGAACTGGTTTTGGTACATTTGGGTCTTGGGCTTCTGGATTATCTTATTCTAAAGTATATTATTTATATGGTTTAAATAATGTCTGGGGGATTAGTCCATATGATTTTTCGGCAATAGCTGATTCTTTTTGGCCAACACTTCTAGGACAATTTGGGTATTTTGGAGCAATATTGTATTTATTAATATTAATTAAACTTTTTTCTAATATTCAAAAAGATTTTAATCCTGAACAAAAATATATATATATTTCTAAACTTATTGCATTTGTATATTTGTTAATTTCTAGTACTTCAGAATCAGCATTTTTTAACCCTTTATCTGTTCCATTAGCACTAATTATTGGAATAAATATTAAAAAAAATGATTCTATGATAAGAAAAGTAAATAAAAAAATAAAAGAGAGCAGTGATATTAATGAGTTTGTTAAGTAAAGTGAAGTTTGAACTGATTAAAAAGTTATATCCATATAAATTAAAAAAGACTGCTGCTAGTTATAAAGGTAGAGTTTATGTTGGCAGTCCGAGTTTTATTACTTCTAATACACATTTAGGTAATAATGTTTGTTTTAATGGAATGAAGATTTTTGGTAATGGAAAAGTTGTTATTGGTGATAATTTTCACTCTGGTGGTGGTTGTCAAATAATTACTTCTTTTCATAATTATGAAGGTGATGCTATTCCATATGATGATACTTATATTGATAAAGATGTTATTATCGGTAATAATGTTTGGTTAGGTAACAATGTTATTATTTTAGGTGGTGTGCAAATTGGAGAGGGAGCAATAATTCAAGCAGGAAGTGTTGTTTGTAAAAGTATTCCTGATTGTGCAATCGCCGGTGGACATCCTGCCGTCCCATTTAAGTATAGAGATAAGGAACATTACGAAAAAATGAAAGAAGGGAATAAATTTCATTAATGAATAATTTTTAAGGAGAATATTATTATGATTGAAAAATTACGAAATAAATATATTAATCTTTCTCTTCCAATAAAAGCGGCTTTTTGGTATACTATTTGCAATTTTATGAATAAGGCAATTTCGCTTTTATCAACTCCAATATTTACAAGAATACTTACCGAAGAACAATATGGTACTTATTCAATATTTCAATCTTGGGTAAATATATTAATAATTTTTACATCATTAAATATTTTTTTAACTAGTTATACCAAAGGGTTAGTTAAATATAAAAATGATACGGACAATTTTACTTCATCACAGTTAGGTTTAATGTTTACTTTAACTTGTTTTATTGGAATAACAATTATATTAAATATAGATTTTTTTGGAAAAATATTTGATTTACCTCCAGCTATTTTATTAGGAATGTTAATTCAACTTTTGACTATGCCAGTTTTAGAACTATGGTTTGCTCGTGAGCGTTTTGATTATAAATATAAAAAGATTATATTTATAACTATTGGTGTAAATGTGGTTAGCTTGGTAATAAGTATTATTTCGATTTTGAATACAAATTATAAAGTTGAAGCTCGGGTATTTTCGGATGGAGTTGCAAAATTACTTTTTACATTACCTTTACTTATATTAATGTTATCAAAGAGTAAGAAAATATATAAAAAAGAGTATTGGAAATATGCATTGGCTTTTAATATACCGTTAATACCACATTATTTGTCAAATTATATATTAACTCAATCAGATCGTATAATGATTGGTAGAATTGTTGGAAATGCTGAAGCGGCATATTATAGTGTTACATATACTATATCTACCGTTGCTGTATTACTTATAACTTCTACAAATAATGCATTAACACCATATATATTTAAATCTATTGAAAACAAAAAATATGAAAATATTAAAAAAAATATGAATCCTATTGTGTTATTGATGGCTATGTTGGTTGTTGTAATTATGGGTTTTGCACCAGAAATAATACGTGTGTTTGCTGGTAAAAATTATTTGGATGCTGTATATGTTATTCCACCTGTTGCTGCTTCAGTGTTCTTTATTTATGTATATTCTCTTTTCAGTAATATTGAATATTATTACCAAAAAACTTTTTTAATTGCTATTGCAACAACATTTAGTGCAATATTGAATGTTCTCTTAAATTATTTTGGTATTAACTTATTTGGATATCATGCTGCAGCATATACAACGTTAATCTGTTATATATGTTTAGCTATATTTCATTATATAGCGTATAAAAAGGTGTTGAAAGAAAAATTACCAAATGTAAAGTCGATATATGATTTAAAAGTAATATGTACTTGTTCAATATTTGTTTTATTTGCTATGTTTATAATAGGAATAACTTATGATGTATATGTGATTAGATATATATTACTATTATTGTTAGTATTAGTATGCATCATAAAAAAAGATTATTTTATTTCTAAATTTAGTAGTTTTAAAGATAAAAAGGAGGAGTAAGATGAAACTTATTACCTTATTTAAAGAAAATGGATATAATGGTGCTTTTTCAATTATTTGGAGATATAAAACAGGAGTTTTTATATCTAAAATTATAAATGTATTTACAAAAAATAAACCATTAAAGGATGAAATTATTATAGAAAGTCATAATGATTTTGATTGTAATGGGGGATCGTTTTATAATTATTTAATCGAAAATCACTATAATGATAAATATAAAGTAATATGGTTTGTTAGAAGAAAGTATAATAAAAAACTGCCTAAAAATGTATATATGCTTCCTTTATACGGGCCATCTATAAAAAAAGCATATCATATATGTGTTGCTAAATTTTTTACTTTTGATTGTGAAATAATTAATAAAATGCGTGATGATCAGATTGTTGTTTATTGTTCACATGGTGCTGGGGGATTAAAACGTGCTAAAGGAAAAATGTTTATTCCTGATACTGTTAATTATATTTTAATGCAATCTAAGAGTTATGCACCTATTCAAGCAGAGCAATGGTCGTTAAATCCAAGTGATCAAAGAATTAAATATATCGGATATCCTTCTCATGATACTTTTTTTATTAATGATAATTCTGAACTTCTGAAAATAACAGATAAAAAGTATAATAAAGTTATCTTATGGATGCCAACTTTTAGAAAAGGTGGAGGAACAAATCGTAATGATAGTTTAAAAGAACAAAAATTAGGTATCCCGTTATTTAATGATATTACTGAATACAACAACTTAAATGAATATTTACAACAGAATAATGTATATTTAATAATTAAGTTACATCCTAAACAAGAGCTTTCTGATTTATGTATTAGTGATTTATCAAATATAAAAGTATTGACCGGTAATAGTGTAAAGGATTTATGTATAGATAATTATAAGTTGATGAAATGTACAGATGCTCTTATAAGTGATTATTCTGGAGCTGCATATGAGTATTTACAACTAAATCGTCCACTTGGATATGTTTTAGACGATATTAATGAGTATAAATTAGGATTTGTAGTTGATGATATACATGAGTTGATAGCTGGTCATGAAATTTATACTTTAGAAGATTTAGAATGCTTTATAAATGATGTTGTAACTGAAAATGATAAGTATAAGAAAAAGAGAGAAAAAATAAGAGATTATATTTATGAATATCATGATGGTAGGGCATCAGAACGACTTGTAAAGTTATTGGGAATTAATTTAGATTAAATAATATTTAAATAAATTTATGTATTAATATATGCTATAATGTTAAAGGGAGATGTTATAATGTCTGATTATATATTTTTATTTGATTTGGATTCTACAATAACAAAAAAAGAAATATTGCCTACGATATCTGAGCGTATAGGAAAATTAGATGAAATGAGGAAGCTTACTGAGGCTACAATGCGTGGAGAAATTCCCTTCAAAACCAGCTTTTTAAATAGAGTAAATATTTTAAGTTGCGTTGATGTTTCTGAGGTTAGTGAAATAGTTGCTAATATACCATTAAATGAAGAAATTGCTAATTTTATTGTTGAAAACAAAGAACGTTGTTATGTTGTTACTGGAAATCTTGATGTTTGGATTAGTAAATTGATGGACAAGCTTGGAATGAGTAATCATGTTTATTGCTCTAAAGCTCATGTTAATAATGATCGTATATCTCAAGTTATAAGTGTGGCTGATAAAGAGTTAATTGCTAAACAATTTGTTCAGCCCATGGTAGTCATTGGAGATGGTGACAATGATTCTGGTATAGCAAAGCATGCTGATATTGCTATTGGGTTTGGTGGAGTCAGAAACATTGCACCATCATTGCTTAGAAATATTGATTATGCTTTTTATGATGATAAAAGATGTGCTGATTTCTTAAAATCATTATTATAGTTAAAAGGAGAATGTTGATATGAATCCAAGTAATACAACGGTTGTTATATGTTGTGCAGGAATGGGTACTAGATTAGGAATTGGCACAACAAAAGCACTTGTGAATATTTGTGGTAAACCACTAATTATACATCAATTAGAACAGTTAAAAGATTATGATGATATAAGAGTTGTTGTTGGTTTTCAAGCTCAGAATGTAATAGATGTTGTGAAAGAATATAGAAGCGATGTAATGTTTGCTTTTAATTATGATTATGAGTCTACTGGTCCAGCAGCTAGTATGGGTAGAGGAATAATTAGAGCAAGGAAATATGTAGTTATTATTGATGGAGATTTATTAGTAAATCCTAATGATTTTAAATTATTCTTAGATTATCCTGAAGAGTGTTTGCCAAATTCAACTATAACATCTGATGAGCCAGTTTACTTAAAAGTTAAAAATGAAATGGCTATTGGTTTTTCTGAAAAATTTGGTGACTTTGAATGGCCTGGTCTTGTAAAAATAAAAACTGATAGGTTAAAAATAGGAAATGAGTATGTTTATGAATTATTAAAACCCCTTCTTCCATTGAAAACTATAAGTATTAGAACGAGAGAAATAGATACTCCAGATGATTATGAAAACGCTGTTAAGTGGGTAGAAGATGGATATTTAGATTAAAAGGAGTGATGTTTGATGAGTAAAAATAATTTTACAATTGGTGTTCTTGGTGGAATGGGAACGTATGCTACAATTCATTTGTTTGAACAATATGCGGAAGAATTTAAAGCAGAAAAGGAATGGGATAGACCACGTATTATTATTGATAACAGATGTACTATGCCAAGTCGTGTAAGAGCGTTTATATATAATGAAAATGTTGATATTTTAGTTTCGGAGATGGTTGATTCGATGAAACATCTAATTGAATCTGGATGTACAAGAATTATTTTAGCTTGTAATACTTCACATCTTTTTTTGCCAGAAATATATAAAATAGTTCCAGAAGCTAAAGATAAAGTAGTTAATATTATTTATAATTGTGTCGAAAGAATTAAAGAAGATAAAGTTAAAGAAGTTTATCTTTTGGCGTCCGAGGGTACAATTGATTCAAATATTTATCAGGATGCACTTACTAGGGAAGGAATAAAATGTATAGTTCCTGATAAATCAGAATATTCATTGTTAAGAGATTGTATTGAAGCTGTTAAACAAAATAAATATTCAGATGATGTTAAAAATACATTTGTAGAATTAATTAATAGATATGATTCTTGCATTTTAGGGTGTACAGAATTACCAATACTGTATTCTAAATATTTAGAAAGTGTTACTTGCAATAATGTATATGATCCACTTTTGAATGCTGTTAAAATTTTGAAAAAGGAGTATGAAAATGAGTAAGATTTTAACTTTTGGTGTATATGATTATTTTCACATAGGTCATTTAAAATTATTTAAACAATGTAAGGAGCATGCAGACTATCTTATAGTTGCTGTACAAGATGGGGAATATATTTTAAAATTTAAACCTGATGCTCGTGTATTATATTCAACAGAAGAGCGTGTAGAAATATTAGAAGCTTTGAGAGTGGTTGATAAGGTAGTTGTTTATGAAACTGTAAGTCCCGAAGCTTTAGAAAAAATTGATTTTGACATTCTAGCTCTTGGAGAGGATCATGTTGGTGGTCGTTTTGATGTAGTTGAAGAATGGTGTAGAGAAAATGGTAAAGAAGTTGTTAGATTAAAAAGAACTCCTGGGATATGTTCTTCAGGAATAAAAAAAGAATTAGAAAGAAAATAAGCTATATGTTAGCTTATTTCAGGCTGTTGACAAAGTAATTTGTTAATAGTCTTTTAATTTTTGAAAA
>CAJTZY010000027.1 GCA_910584085.1 uncultured Bacilli bacterium
CAGAAAAGTTTAGGTGTGAACCTAAATATTCAAAATTTATTTTGAATTTTGTTCTGTTTTATAATTAAAGTATGATATAATTATATAAGAAATAGAATTTGAAAGTGAGTGTTTTTATGGATGGAGAAATAAAAAGTATAATAAACAAATTAGTCTTGGCGGATGCTACTCCAGGGGTAACTTATAGAGTAATATCTGGTGGTAAATTATTTGAAGGTGCTTTAGGATTAAGATCAAAGTACGGTATGAATGACAACCATATGATATTAGAGGAAGAAAAAAATGATATTAATACAATTTATGATATAGCATCTCTAACTAAAGTGGTGTGTACAGTACCAATAATATTTAGATTACATGAGCAAGGTAAATTGGATTTAAATGATAAGGTCTCAAAGTATTTACCAAATTTTAAGCACGCTGATATTAGTATATATGATTTACTTACACATACATCAGGATTACCTGCTGATTTAGGTTCTAAGGAAATAGTACCGAGAGAAAAAATTATAGAGAAATTATATTCATTAGATTTAGTAAATAAAAAAGGTGAATTTGTATATTCTGATGTCGGATATATGATTCTTGGATTAATGATAGAAAATATATATGGTAAATCTCTTGATAAGGTATTTGAAGAAGAGGTAACTATGCCACTAGACATGGCTAATACTTGTTTTAATCCTAAAAATATAGAACTAATTGCTCCGACAGAATTAACTAGACAAAGAGGAGTTGTAAGAGGAATAGTCCATGATGAAAAGAGCGCTTCTATGGGAGGTATTGCAGGACATGCTGGTGTATTTTCAACTGCTGAAGATTTATCCAACTTTACTACAATGATTTTAAACAATGGAATGTTTAAAGGTAAAAAATATTTAGATAAATCCACTATAGAAAAATGGTTCACGCCACTAGAGAAAGATAGAGATTATTATAGATCTTATTCATGGTTTGTTGGATGCAATCCAAATATAATTACAAAAAATTCAAATGATATAATTTCATTTCACGGATTTACAGGTCCAAGTATTTCTATGGATAAAAAAACAAATACTACGATTATTATGATGACAAATAGAGTTCATCCAACAAGGGATAATAAAAGAAATACTAATATGAGAAGTGATATTACTAATCAGATATATAAGGCTGTTAATAAGAATATAATTATTAGTGGTAATAGCAATGATATTAATTATGATGGAGTAAAAGAGACATTTGATAAATATATAGATGAATGTAAAAAAAGAATTAAGGATACTTTTTTTAAAGAGGATGAATTATCTACTTATAAAACTCTTAGGGATAATTTAGTAAGAACTGGTAAATTAGATAGTAATAGTAGTCTTGAAAGTGCTATAAAGTATGAAAGATTACAAATGATAGATACAAAAATTAATCATACGATGAGGGTTGTTGAGGATGTTATAAAAATTGCTGAAAAGATGGGGACAAGTGTAAATTTTAATAATGTATTAAAGGTTGCTGCTCTTCTTCACGATATTGGAAGATTTGACCAAGCAACTTGGAATGATAGTTTTAGAGATTCTTGTTATAAGGATATTGCAGGAATAAATAATCATGCTGAAGCTGGCTATCATATTTTATTTACAAATGAAAGAATAAAGGATTATCCTATCGATAAAAGATTTTATAAGGCAATAGGAACTGTTGTTTATAACCATGGTAATTCAAAATTAGAAGGCGATTTAGCAATTAGATTAAAGGATGCAAGTGAATTGGATATAAGTAAACTTAGTGGCTTAGATAAATTAAATGTAGATGAAAAAGTTATAGTAGCAGCTTTAGTTCAAATGGTAAGAGATGTTGATATGTTAGATATATTATATCAACACTTAACTGGTGAATTCCCTGTAATTAGAGAAGAAGTTAATTTTAAAACGTTGGGTGAGTCTATTGATAAGATTGCAAGTTACTGGGAAGTAGAACCAAGTGTTTTACTTGAATATAACCATATTACAGAAGATGAATTAAAGCTAAGAAAAACTATAAAGATACCAGTAAATAAAATTAATTTAAATAAATTAAGTGTTCCAAAGGATATAAAAATGAAGTTTTTTGCACATGAGGATATGAACCTAGGCGAATTAATGGAGAGAAGAGATTTCACATTTATAATAGGAATGTGGTGGAGACTTAATCATTTCTTAAGTAACATTAACTTTACTTCAAATTTACAAGTAGTAGAAGAAAAGAATTTATTAGAAAAAATTTATAATCAGTATCCTATTGAATATAGATTTTTAGTAAGGGATGCATTTGAACATGCAAATTTAGAGTTGGTAAAGCAAAAATTAGAACAAAATAAATCAAATATATATATTGATTCAGGAAAAGCTTTATAGAGAGTAGGAAAAAATTATATGATAGATACGCATTATGATTTGCTTAGTATTTGTTATGTATGTTATTTAAATAATGACTATACAAAAATAGAAAATATAGCAAATGAAATAAGAAATAATAAGGGGAATTTAAAAGGTATTTTTGCAAATTTATATTTTATGACTAAAGAAGAAATGAAAGAAGAGTTAGGTGAGAAATATTATCAAGAAAATGTTTCTGTACTTGAAATGTTTAAAATAGCTAAAAGTGTATTAGAAAAATATTTGCCCGATGTAGAATTTATTTATAGTATAGAGGGCTGTGATTATATAAAAGTAGATGAATTAGATGAGTTATACCAAGTGGGATTAAGATCCATTATACTAGTATGGAATAATCAAAATATATATGGTTCTGGAAATAGAAGTAATATTGGTCTTACAGAAAAGGGTGCAGAATTTTTAAAACGTGCTATAGACCTTGGAATAGGAATTGATTTATCTCATGCTAATCAAAAAACATTTTATGATATGATAAGTTTAATAAAGTATAATAAACTAGAGGCTAAAGAAGTTATTTGTTATGCGAGTCATTCTAATTCAAGAAGACTATGTGATAGAAAAAGAAATTTAACTAATGAACAGTTACTTGCTTTAAAACAAGTTGGAGGACTAGTTGGTATATTTTCTAATACAAATTTTATTGTTTCTAATATAAACGTAGATAATGAAACAAAAAGAAAAGCGTATATGGATCATATATTATATATTACAGATATGATAGGTGTAGATAATGTTATGCTTTCAACAGATGATATGAGATACTGTGGAATAGAAGGTATGTATGGACTACCAATTTATGATTATAATACAATATATAGGGATATAAGAATGGACTTGTTAAGTAAATTTAGTATATCTGATATAGATAAAATAATGTATAAGAATGCAGAAAAAATTATGAATAAATTAAATTATAATGAAAAGAAAAAAGTAATATAAAGGTGATTTTATGCTAGAAAAAAAGCCGATAATTGGAATAGTGGGTAGGGCAGATTTTGAAAAGGAAAATTACAATGTTATTTGTTGTTTTGAAAGTGTAAGAAGAAGTATAATAAAAAAAGGTGGAATTCCAGTTTTAATACTTCCAAATCAAGATATTGATTATGAATCATTAAGCCCTAGAGATGTTCCAGAATTAACAAAAAATGAAAAAGATGAATTAACCAAAGTAATTGATTTATGTGATGGTATTTTAATTCCAGGTACTTTTAAACTTTATGAATATGATAAATTTATTTATAAGTATGCACTGGAAAAGGATATTCCAATATTAGGAATTTGTGGTGGTATGCAACTTATGGCGATTATAAATAAATCAAGAGAGGAAATAAAAAATACTATAGTAAAAAATGAGACAGAAATAAATCACTTTATGAAGGGACAAGATTATGTTCATAAGATAAAGATTCTAGATGGAACATTACTTAAAGGTATAATAGGTAAGAGTGAAATTATGGTAAATAGTAGACATAATTTACATATTTCAACTGCTTGTGGTTTAAAAGTATCTGCATATTCTACAGATGGACTTATTGAAGCAGTAGAAGTTCCAAATAAAAAATTTGTATTGGGTGTTCAGTGGCACCCAGAATCAATGCTAGATTATGATGATGATGCAAATAAAATATTTGATAAATTTATAAGTGCTTGTAAAAAACAGTAGAAATTCTACTGTTTTAGTTTCTATATCTTATTATTTCATTTGATATATTAAATATAATTCCTGCCATAATCATATAGCTAAGTAAACTAGAACCGCCATAACTTATAAATGGTAGTGTAATTCCTGTTATAGGCATAATACCTAATGTCATTCCTATATTTTGTAGTTGTTGATAGATTAACATTCCTATAATACCACTTATAATATATTTATTAATATTTTTTGGACTTTCTATTGCAAGTTTTATTAATCTTAAATCAAAGAATGTAATTAAACCAATTAAAAATATAGAACCTATAAATCCAAAATTGTTTGCAAATACTGCAAATATAAAATCGGTTTGGGGCTCTGGGAAATATATAGGTGTATTATTAATTCCATATCCGAGTAGACCTCCACTACCTATAGAGGTAATTCCATTTTTCAGTTGAAATCCACTACCACTTGACCAATCTAGTAATCTATCTATTCTAAGAAAAAATGAAGAACCAAATATTTTTATAAATAAATCATTATTAATAAAGTAAATTGTTAAAATAAATCCTATTGCTAAAAAGAATAAACTAAATACTAGTATGAACCATCTATATCTAATACCTGATATAAAAAGCATAATAATTGTTATTAATATATATATAAGTACAACTCCCGTATCTGGTTCTAAAAAAGTTAGTATTGATGGGATTCCAACAACAATGAGTACTTTAAGTAGAAATATAAATTCTTGTTTTACTGTGGGTTCTGTGTATTTTTCTTTAAAATTATTGATCATTCTTCCAAGAACAATAATAAGTATTATTTTCATAAATTCACTTGGTTGAATATTACCAATTCCACGAATTTTAAACCAACATCTTGCTTCATTTATAGTTGCTCCAAAAAATAATACTAAGATAAGTGAAATAACACCAAATATATAAAATATCCAAGCATTTTTATATAAAAAATGATTTCCAATAAACATAATAAAGTAAATAAGTAAAAGCCCAATGGAGTACCATATTACCTGTCTTATAATTAAATGATTATTTTCTTGTAATAAAGTTTCAGCACTTCCTATGGTTACAATGCTTATAACAGCAAACAATATTATACATAAAAGTATACTAATATCTACTTTGTATTTAGATATGCTCCTCATAATTCTCACCATTATTATCTTACACTATTTAGTATTTTTATACAACAAAATCATAAAACTTTCTTTTTTTAATAATTTTATGTAATTATATACTATGCGTTCCTTTTAGAATTTGATAAAATTTTAAAAGGATGTTGTATGTTACTATTTTTTGTGTTAAAATAATAGTTACTCATATATAAATTATTAATTATTATTGATAGATATTATAGAGTTAAATATAAATTGGAGGGAATGGAATGTTTGATTTGCAAGAAGAACAAGAAATTTTAAGTACATCACAAGAAAATTTATGTGAAGGTGAAGATGCAATTGATATTAAAATTATTAAAGGTTCTGCATTAGCACTTGAGAGAGCTAATCGTAATTTAGAAAAAGCTTCTGAGGATGATAATAAAAGATATTTCAAATCATTAGCTTATGCAAAAAATCACTATGTAAAATAATAATAGATTTTTCTCTATACTATTACACAAGAGAAATTTTTTTTAATCTATCAGAATTTTTTATTTATATAATAGAGCATAAAAATGCAAATAGATTATATAATATAATAGAATAATTTATTTATAAAATTTGTCTTTTGTAATATGTATGATGTATATATAAAATATAATTGGCAGTTGTTATTTGGATTGCTTTTGTTTGTTGATAAAAGTTTTAAAATAATTGTAATGACATATAGTAAACTACCTCAAAAGTTATTTTTGACTTTGTTTTTAATATATAGTATAATTGAATAGGTGGTTCTATGAGAATTGAATATATAATAGTAATTTTAATAGGTTTAGTAATTGCAATTGCGATTACTCGTTCAAAGAAAAAAGATTTTAAATTAGAAGCAAATAAGCTAATAATGTTATTAGGTGGAAAGGATAATGTAATAGATTATCAATTTAATAAATCCAGATTTGTAGTAAATTTAAAAGATATATCTAAAGCGAATAAAGAAGGAATACAAAAATTGGGTGCGCATGGAATAGTGGAGATTGATAATCAACTCAAAATTATTTTAGGTAATGATGCCAAACAAATAAAAAAATATATAAATGATTTAAGGTGATATTTCGTCACTTTTTTTCATTTTTCGACAAAATTCGACAAAAATATATAATATACTATATTTGGTGATTAAAGTGAATTTATTTCGTATAGTTTTTTTAGATGTAATACTGTTAACATTTCCAATTTTAATTTATTTAATTTATTTATCAACAAATTTGAATATAAATGTTAAATCAAAGGGGATATATTTTGAGTTAGCGCTCATATCATCATTTTTCTTAACATATAACTATGGAGTAAATGATTTAAAAATAATCCCAATTTTAATACTTAATTCTATAGTAATTTTATCTTATTTAGAAGATAGATATATACTAGCCAATATACTTCCAATTATATTAATTATTGCTTATAGTAATGAATTTAATAATATGTATATTTTACTTATAATTTACATTATTATGGGAATAGTTTATATATTTAAAAGTAAAATAAATGATTTAATTTTTATAGAATTATTTATAACTGTTAGTAGTATTGCTTATTCGATATGGATATTTAAATATAATAATATATATTTTAACTACTATGATATTATTTTTATAATAACTAGTTATTTTTTCATAGTGAATATAATGTGGCTTATGTATAATACGGGTAAGAATATACTTCAAACCTATGTAACTTTTAAAGAATTACAAAAAGAAAAACAAATAAGATTATCACTATTTAAAATTACTCATGAAATAAAAAATCCAATTGCTGTTTGTAAATGTTATTTGGATATGTTAAATGTTAAAGACGAAAAGCAGGTAAGTAAGTATATTCCCATTATAAAGTCTGAAACAGAAAGATTACTTTCATTATTACAAGATTTTTTGCTTATAAATAAAAGTAATTTAGATATGGATATTATGGATTTTAATATGTTAATGGAAGATACTATATATAAAATAAAACCATTATTGAATGAAAATAATATAAAATTAAATTTAGATATAATAGATGATGAAGTATATATTAATGGAGATTATAATAGACTTGGTCAGGTGTTAGTGAATTTACTTAAAAATAGTATTGAGGCTGTATCTAAAAAGCAAAATAGTAAGATAAGTATATCTACAAAAATTAGAAAAAATAAGTATCTTGTTATAATTGAGGATAATGGAGAAGGTATGACTAAAGATGTACTATCTAAAATGAGAGAACCATTTTTTACAACAAAAAAAAGAGGTTCTGGATTAGGGGTATCGCTAATATATGAAATAATAGAGGCACATAAGGGTAAAGTAGATTATGAATCAGAATATGGCAAAGGAACTAGGGTAATGATTCAAATACCTCTATATGAATAAAAAAATTATTAATACTAGTTTTCAAAAATTATATAATTTGATATAATTACTATGGGAAGGAGTGAATAATGTGAAGAATTGTGTTAAAATTTTATCTTTAGTAGTTGCTATAATCTTTATATCTGGTTGTGGAAACGATAAAGAATTTACGAAGACTTGTACACTTACATCAAATGATACAGTAAATGGTTATAAATTAGAAGCTGAATATAAAGTATATGGTAAAGGAAAAACAGTTGATAAAGTTGTTACAACTGAAACAGTTATATCTGATGATCAAGAAAGGCTTGATTCTTATGAAGAATACTTTAAAGAGGCATATTCATCAGTAAATGAATTATATGGTGGATACACTAATAATGTAACTAACAAAGATGGTAAAGTTATATCAGAAACAACTATTGATTATAATAAAATGGATATGGAACAATATGTTAAAGATAATAGTGCTATGAAAAATTATGTAGATAAAAATAATAAACTTCTATTAGAAGGTATAATAGCTACTTATGAAGCACTAGGCGCAACTTGTGAATAATTAATAAAATAGAGCAAAAGATTTTGCTCTTTTCTTTTACTCGTGTTATAATTATTAATATGGAGAGGTATAATATGATAAGATATAATCCGAAAAAGGAAGTAGGTTTAACTACAGAACAGATAGCCTATAGAATAAAGAATGGACAAGTTAATAAAAAGTGTGATGTTAAAACTAAAACTATAGGACAGATTATTTTTTATAATGCATTTACATTGTTTAATATATTAAATCTAAGCTTAGGTATACTTATATTTTTTGTTAAATCATATAAAAATCTATTATTTTTAGGTGTGGTAGTTTGTAATACTCTTATTAGTATTATACAGGAGATAAGATCAAAAAAAGTAATAGATAGGTTATCAATTATTTCTAGTACAAAAGCGAGTGTAATAAGAAACTCAAAAAATATATCTATAGGAATAGAAGATGTTGTACTTGATGATATAATTAATTTTAGAAGGGGTAACCAAGTAATTGCAGATTCTATAATATTAGATGGAACAGTAGAGGTAAATGAATCCTTGCTTAGTGGAGAAGAAAATTTAGTTACTAAAAATGTAGGAGACTTTTTATACTCTGGGAGTTTTATTGTAAGTGGAAAATGTACTTCAAAGGTTGAGAGAGTAGGTAGTGATAGTTATGCCTCTAAAATAACTTCTGAAGCCAAGTATATAAAAAAAGTTAATTCAGAAATTATGAATACATTTAAAAAAGTAATTAAAATAATTTCTATACTTATAGTTCCAGTTGGACTTGTATTATTTTATAGGCAGTATAATCTAGCAAATAACAATATAAGTGATGCTGTAGTAAATACAGTAGCTGCTATAATAGGAATGATACCTGAAGGATTAATTCTTTTAACTAGTACAGTACTTGCTGTTAGTGTTATAAGATTATCAAAGAGGAAAGTTTTAGTTCAACAATTATATTGTATAGAAACTCTTGCTAGAGTAGATACAATATGTTTAGATAAAACAGGAACACTTACTGTAGGAACTATGGAAGTAGAAGATGTTATAAGTTTAAATAAGAAATATGATTATGAAACAATATTATCATCTATATCTAGGGTATTAACAGATGATAATGCGACTATGGATGCAATAAGTAGAAAATTTAATAAAAAAACTGATTTTACATATTTAGAATGTGAACCATTTTCATCTGAAAAAAAATATTCTAGTGTCACTTTTAAAGAGGGAAAATATATATTAGGTGCACCTGATATATTAGATAAAAGTGAGAATATGAAGAGTCTTATAAATAAATATTCTGATTATAGACTTGTATTACTTAAAAACAGTAAAGATAATATTGCCTTAATATTGCTTAAAGATAAAATTAGATTTAAGGCTTCATCTACTTTAAATTATTTAAGAAATCAAGGTGTAGATATAAAAATAATTAGTGGTGATAATGAAAAGGTAATATCTAGAATAGCTAAGAGATTAGGTTTTAATAATATAAAATGTATAGATATGTCAAAAAATAATACAAATATGAACAAACAATTAGTAGAAAATTATAATATTTTTGCACGAGTTAGTCCTAATCAAAAAAAGAGTTTAATACAGGCTTTAAAAAGTAATGGTCATACAGTAGCTATGACGGGCGATGGAGTAAATGATGTACTTGCACTTAAGGAAGCAGATTGTAGTATAGCAATGGCGAGTGGTTCTGATGCTGCACGTAATGTGTCAGAACTTGTATTACTTAATTCTGATTTTGATGCTATACCTAAAATAATTGAGGAGGGAAGAAGAACAATAAATAATATAGAAAGATCAGCATCTCTTTTCTTAACTAAGACAGTTTATTCTACATTACTTGCAATAATATTTTTATTTGTTCCTATGAATTATCCATTTGAGCCTATACAACTTAGTTTAGTAAGTTCAATTACTATAGGAATTCCTGCTTTTATACTTGCTTTAGAACCAAATTATGATATAATAAAGGGTAGATTTTTCTTAAATGTATTAAAGAAATCGTTACCTGGTGGGCTTACGATTGTATTAAATGTTATAAGTGTTATGATTATATCAAAAATATTTAATATAAATACAGATGAAATATCTACAATGGCAGTAATACTAGTAGCTATTACAGGATTTATATTACTGTATAGGATATGTTATAAGTTTAACAAAATTAGATTAGTATTATTTATTAGTTTAATTTTAGCATTTTTAATATGCATAATAGGATTGCATAAGGTATTTGAAATGGTAATGTTAAAACCAATATTAATAGTATATATATTACTTGTATTTATACTTGATATAGGTCTATTTGATTTATTATCAAATATATGTGAAAAGAAAATATTTAAATACAGTGATAAAATAGTAAAATAGGAGGAAACATGAATTTAGTCGCACTAATACTTACAATTTTAGTAGGATTATTTATATTTATTGGAAGTTTATTTGGAATATATTTTAAAGATAATAATAAATTTACTGATTTTAGTATATCTATGGCATTTGGTGTAATAATAAGTTTAATAATATTTGAAATATTACCTGAGTCATATGAAATTTTAAATGAGCAGGTAGGCTTATTTAGATGTATAGTTTTAATTATAGTATTATCTTTAATAGGAATTGTAATATTAAAAATATTAGATTTATTTGTACCACACCATGAACATGAGTCTCATCATCACCATAAACATAATAATGAAAAATGTCATAATGAACATTTATATCATATAGCAATAGTTTCTAGTGTTGCTATTATAATACATAATATAATTGAAGGTGCAAGTTTATATTTAGTCTCACTTAACAATATAACTTCAGGACTTCTTTTATGTATAGGTATAGGTCTTCATAATTTACCTATGGGGCTTGTTATATCAAGAACACTTATAAATTCAAATTATTCAAATAAAAGAATATTGAATATTAGTTTGTTAATTTCTCTTTCTACTTTTTTAGGTGGAGTTATTATGCTTATATTTGGAAGTGTAAATGAACTTGTAGAGGGAATACTACTTGGAATCACTATAGGAATGTTAGTATATATATCAATATTTGAATTATTACACCAGATATATCATATGAAAAATAAAAATATAGCAAAAATAGGCATAAGCACAGGTGTTATTTTACTTATTATAAGCGTAGTATTAGAACATATAATATAGAAAAAACGAATTTATGTTCGTTTTTTTATTGACTAAGCATTTTATATTTTATATAATTATATTGGTGTATGAATTGAAAACGTTAAAACGTTTCACTTAATATAACAAGAGTTATA
>CAJTZY010000028.1 GCA_910584085.1 uncultured Bacilli bacterium
TTTATTATGACTTTTAGTCTACTTTTTCTACTATTTTATTCTATCACTTATTTTTCATTTTTACAATAGTATTTTTTGAAAATTAAATTGTAAAAAAAGAAATAGCTATTGCCATTTCCAGTTTCTTACTTCTTCTAAATCTTCCCCATACTCACTTATATGTAATTTATGCTCTATAAGTTTATTTTTACATTCTTGTATTAATCTAGAACCCCTATTCCCAAGTCCAGATAAATATTTAAGAGAATCAATAACCAAATTATATCTATCTATCTTATTTTGAACTCTCATATCAAATGGAGTTGTAATCGTTCCCTCCTCTTGATATCCATGAACATGTATATTATTATTTTTCCTATTATAAACTAATTGATGAATTAAAGATGGATATCCATGAAAATTAAATATAATTGGTTTATCCTTAGTAAATAGTGCATCATATTCATCATCTGTAAGCCCATGTGGATGTTTAGTATTAGATTCAAGTCTCATTAAATCTACTACATTTATAAATCTAATTTTTATTTCTGGAAAATTACTTCTTAATATTGATGTAGCTGCAAGTGATTCTAAAGTTGGAGTTTCTCCAGCACATGCCATTATTAAATCTGGTTCTTCATTTTGATCATTACTTGCAAAATCCCATATGCCAATACCTTGTGTACAATGCTTAACCGCATCCTCCATACTTAACCATTGTGGACGTGGATGTTTAGAAGCAATTATTACATTTATATAATTTTTACTTCTTATACAGTGATCAAAAACTGATAACAAACAATTAGTATCTGGAGGCAAATACATTCTTACTATATCTGATTTTTTAGTAACTAAGTGATTTAAAAATCCTGGATCTTGATGAGTATATCCATTGTGATCCTGCTGCCATACATGTGAAGTTAAAATATAATTTAAAGATGATATTTTATATCTCCAAGATAATTCACTTGTAACTTTCAACCATTTAGCATGTTGACTAGTCATAGAATCTACTATTCTTATAAAAGCTTCATATGAATTAAAGAAACCATGTCTACCTGTAAGTAAATAACCTTCAAGCATTCCCTCACAAACATGTTCAGATAACATTGAATCAATCACTCTACCATTTGGAGATATGAATTCATCATTTCTCATAACCATCCCATTAAACTGTCTATTAGTTTCCTCAAATATATGATTTAATCTATTAGACATAGCTTCATCTGGTCCAAATACTCTAAAATTTTGGGGATTGTACTTAATTATATCCCTAACAAAATTACCAAGTTCCATCATATCTTGAGTTTCTACACTACCCGGATGCTCGACTGTTACTGCGTACTTTTTAAAATCTGGCATTCTTAAATTTTTAAGTAAAAGTCCTCCATTAGCAATTGGATTTGAACCCATTCTATTAATACCAGTAGGACATAACTCTTTAAGTTCCTTAATTAAAGTTCCTCTTTTATCAAATAACTCCTCAGGTTTATAACTTTTCATCCAATTTTCTAATTCCTGCACGCTTTCATCACTATTGATTACTATAGGTACTTGATGAGCCCTAAATGTACCTTCAATTTGTTTACCATCAATTTCTTTAGGACCAGTCCATCCCTTAGGAGTTTTTAATATAATCATTGGGAAAAGAGGTCTTCCTGTAACATCATTTTCTGCATTATATTTTATTTCCTTAATCATTGCTACACATTCTTCAAGGGCTTTAGCCATTTTTTCATGTCTATCATATATACTTAAAGATTCATCTATGTCAACTATAATTGGCCTCCATCCACATCCAAAGAAGAAAAATTTTAACTCATCTTCTGAAATTCTTGAAAATACTGTAGGATTTGATATTTTATATCCATTTAAATGTAATATTGGAAGTACTATACCATCAGTTTTTGGATTTATAAATTTATTAAGTTGCCATGACGTTGCAAGAGGGCCTGTTTCAGCCTCACCATCTCCAACTACACATGCAACTATTAAATCTGGATTATCAAGTACCGCACCAAATGAATGTGATAAACTATATCCAAGTTCTCCACCCTCATTTATTGAACCTGGTGTCTCTGGTGCAACATGACTAGATATTCCTCCTGGAAATGAAAATTGTTTAAATAATTTTTTCATTCCCTCTTCATCTTCAGTTATATCAGGATATACTTCTGTATATGAGCCTTCAAGATATACATTAGATACAATAGAATTTCCTCCATGCCCTGGTCCTGATACATAAATCATATTTAAATCATGTTCTTTTATTATTCTATTTAAATGTGTATATATAAAATTTTGCCCCGGAACTGTTCCCCAATGTCCTACTATTTTTCTTTTAATATCGCTTTTTATAAGTTTTCTTTTGAGTAATGGATTATCAAGCAAATAAAGCTGTCCAACAGATAAATAATTAGTTGCTCTAAAATAAGCATCCAATTTTAATGCCATTTCTTCACTTAATACTTTATTCATTTTATCAACCTCTTCTTTTATTCTAAATATATTATATACTATTTTTTACTTTATCACAACTAACAAATTTATTATCTTAATCTTATTTGTAATTTTTTAGATTTATCTAAATTATTAATTTCATTTTCAATGATATTTCTAGTAACCGTTACAGCATCTATAAATTGTACACTTTTATCCATAAATTCATATTTTTTACTTATAGGTTCCCACAAATTAATATGTTTATCAATAAAATCATTATTTAAATGACTAGCTGATGCATCTTTAATATCTATTTTATTTCTATCAATTAACATACGATAAAAGAAATAAGAAAGTCTTTCTTTATCATACTTTCCACCTATTAATTTATATATGTCATAAAAATCCTTTACCCTTGTATTTAAAACATCTGTTTTATTACTTTCAGTTACTATACAAAGTTTTTCAGCAAAATGTTCTTCATAAGAAGGTGTATAAACATAAAATATACCCTCCCCAGTAAAGACAGGATCTATCCTTTTATAATCTTTCTCATATATTGTTCTTGATAATTCTTGAAAATCTATTGATATTGGATGTTTTATTTTACCAAAATTAGCTGTTAAATGTATTTTATATATACCAGTACTAGTTTGCTTAGGTATACCAGTTAATTCATAAAATAAATTATCATTAGATTCATACATAGCCCTATATAAATTTAGTAATGGACTATTGTGATATTCAGTTGAAACTAAATCAATATCAGTAACTGGTCTAATCATTTCATTTAAATGAGCAAGTTCTGAAAAACTACCTTTTACATATAATTTATCATAACTTAACTTATTTATTCTTTCTAAAAGTATCATTGAAAAATACGTATTATATGTATTAGTTATTGAAATCCCCAACCTCTTAGATTCTTTTTTTAAATATGATTTTAATTTTTCATCATTATCAAAAGTCATCTTATCTCTCCTAGCCTCAATATATCTAATTATATTAACAAATATAGACAAAAAAGTAAATATAATTTTGATAATATAATAAATATATTGTATTTAAACCAATATTTTAGTAAAATATAGATAATAGGAGGATGTTATGGAAATAATAAATATTAAAAATAATTTTAAAGAAGAAGTTGAAGATTATAATGGAATCACTATTGTAGACTTTTGGGCTACTTGGTGTGGACCCTGTAAAATGTTCGCTCCAGTTTTTGAAAATGTTTCTAAAAAACTTGAGTCTATTAAATTTTGTAAGCTAAATGTAGATGAAGATAGCGAAAATATTTGTAAAGATTTAGGTATTATGTCTATACCTACAACTATCATTTTTAAAAATGGTAAAGAAATTAAAAGAAATATAGGGTTTATAAGTGAAGATGATTTAATAAAATTTTTGGGTGATATGTAATGTACGACATTATTATAATAGGAGCTGGGCCTGCGGGACTTACATCAGCTATTTATGCATGCCAGGCTAGAAAAAATATACTATTACTTGAAAAAGAATCCTATGGTGGTCAAATACTAAAGGCTGATAAAGTAAAAAATTATCCAGGTTTTAATGAAATATCTGGATTTGAATTTGCCACTAAATTATATAACCAAGCAAGTGACCTAGGGGCAGATATAAAATTTGAAGAAGCGGTAGAAATAAAAAACTATGATGATTACAAAGAAGTAATAACTAACAAAAATAGTTATAAAACTAAATCAATAGTAATCGCAAGCGGCGCTAAAAACAGAAAATTAGGACTTAATAATGAGGATAAACTAATTGGTAAAGGAATATCATATTGTTCAACATGTGATGGAATGTTCTTCAAAGATAAAGAAGTAGCTATTACTGGTGGAGGTAATAATGCAATTGATGATGCCCTATACTTAAGTAATATATGTAAAAAGGTATATGTTATATATAGAAGAAAAGAGTTTAGATTTGATTCAATTAATTTATCAAAATTAAAAGTTAAAGAAAATGTTACATTTATATTAAATTCAAACATCATTAATTTAATCGGCAATGAAAAATTAGAGGGTATCATAATAAAAGAAAATGATACAAATAAAGAAATCACTTTAAATATAGATGGATTATTTATAACTATAGGTCATATTCCCGTATCAAATATGTGTAAAAACATAATAAATACAAATGAGGAAGGATATATAATTTCAAATGAAGACTGTACTACCAATATTGAAGGAATTTTTGTAGCTGGAGATATTAGAGTAAAAGAAATTAGACAATTAACTACAGCTTGTAGTGATGGGACAATAGCAGTATTAAATGCTTGTAAATATTTAAATAAACAAATAAAAAAAGAATAAACCATATATTCTTTTTTATTTAGTTTTAGTATTACTTTTTAAAGATTCTATTAATTCTTTATTTGCTTCTTTTACCTCTAATTTTAATTCTCCTATTTTAGGATTAATAATCCATAACTTTTGTCCTGCATAAATAGTAGTAGAAGATAAATTATTACGTTTAATTATTTCCTGGGTTTCTGCCTCATTTACTCCTACACAATTAGACGCGCTACCAAACGCTGCTAAACCTGTAAGATTATCATCTAGCTTTGCTGTATATTCTACCCATTTTTCATTTTCCTCTAATTCAAATAATTCCATTTGCTTTGAAACATAATTTTGTAAACTAGGATTGTCTTCATCAATAATTACTGGTATTTTTATTCTACTACCTCCAATTATTTCTGAATCAACTATTCCATTTGTCTCTTCAATTGATTTAATAAAATTTTCTTTTGATCCATATACACTATCATAATCTTCATTATAAAACTCATCTGCAATTTCTGATACAGTATCCCCTGAAAAAACATCAATTGATATATTAGTTAAAATTTGATTATCACTAACACTTACTGGATTAGTTTTTTCTTCCGTATTTGTACTCGCCTTACCAATTGCTAAACCTGAAAAAAATATTATTGCTGAAGCTGAAAGTGCGATAACAGGTTTGATTTTTTGTAGTTTAGTTTTTAAGGTTGATAGTGCTTTATCATTAATATTTTTTACTTTTCCATGTTCACTAACTATTTCATTCATAATAAGATTCCTCCTTTTATTATGATATTAGTAATTCAATTATATAACATTATATAAAATAAGTAAATATGAATACAATTTTAAATTTGAATTTTACATAAGATTATAAAAAATCATATAACGTTTTATCACCAAATATATTTTCATCTAAAGATCTTATATTTAAATTGTTTTTTATTGATTTTACAGTAATAAAAGCTCTACTTAAAGCTATACTATATAATTTTTTACCTATATCATTTTCATTATCCCTTATAGCTTTGCAATCTTCAAGTGAATATGATAAGTCTATAAACATGTCTCGCATATATTCCTCTACATCATCTTTATTTATTTTTATACCTATCTCCCTTGAAGCCCTAAAATAAGCAGATTTAAATCTTTCTTTACATAAATAATATATAGATTCAACTGCTTGTTTTTTTGATATATCTGAATAATAATTAAAAAATTGATACTTTAATTCATTATTACATTTTGATGTATCAATATCATTTTTTATTTGCTTAATTTGTTTATTTGAAATACCTTTCATTTGAGATTCATTATCATATAAAAAATAAATCATCGAAATCGCACAATTCTTACTAAATCCATATTTAAGTACCTTATATACACATCGCCTATTTATAGATAACTTTTTACAAACTTCATTTATATTCATACTACTTATATTACTATTAATTTTCTTGAAAATTAAAATATGTTCTTTTATCTTTTTTAAATTTAAATATATATTTGCAACTTTTTTTATAATATCAGCTTTACCAACCTCTTTATTCTTTTTCATATAGTACTCTATACTTCTAATAGCATATTTATAATTTAATTCTTCTATTTTACAAAATCTATAAAAAGTTAAATCATTATAAAAATATATTACATTTTTTCTACACTGCATAATACACCTCAAACAAATTATTTCCTACACTTTATAAACATTAATTATCAATATTTAATATAACGAATCAAAAATACGTTACTATTTATACTTTTTTAAAATTTTTTCTTCACCTTCTACAATATTTAAAGTAATATGAGTATAACTATCAATCTCATTCGGATAGTATTCAATTTTAAAGTCAGGAAATTGATATTCCATTCTTTGCATTAATAAAATGAAATTATCTAAAATCCTTGATAAAATTTGATCACTTTTATATGTGCTTTCGGCGTGGTAATATTTCTTATATCTTCCATATAAAAAATCTGGTACCCTTATTTTATCAACATTATAACTTTTTAAAATATTTAAAAACAATCTAAATGTCATAACAAAACTTGGTGAAACATTTCGAAAATTACTAACACCTGAGTTAATTTTATTTATGATTTGCTTATATCTAATATCTTGCACATTGTATTCTCTTTCTCTTCCAAATTGTATAGCAAACAAATAGCAAGTATTTTCCTCATCAAAAGCGTATCTAACAAGTGGTAATGAATATTCCAAATTATCAATTTTCATTTTAAATTCTAAAACAAATGGCGTTTCTAAACCAGGATTTTCCAAAACACGTTTAACATAAAATTCTGTATCATATATCTTAGATAAAAGCTTATAACAATTAAATTCATCAAAATGGTTATTACTAAAAAAATAACTTCTATTATTAATATATTTAACTAAATCTTCTGCATCAGAAGAGGTCATATTAAAAAATAAATTATTGAAGAAAAACGATAGGTTGTGATAAAACTTTAGATTTCTATTAGAAGTATAAAACTTCCTTAAAGCAAATACATAGTTAATTAATGCATCACTTAACTTATCCAAATCTTTGACAATAATCGTTGGCTTAAAAAATTCTTGATTATATTGTGGCTTAATCTTAATCACACCATCCTCATTCAAAATATTATATTTACCAAATCTATCTATGCAATCAAAAAAATAATCGATAATATTACCAGAAAAATCAAACATAAACCCCACCTTAAATATTAATATATTATTATAGCTAAAACTGTAAAAATATTGAAGCACAATTAATAGATAGATTATAACATATTTTTTATACAATACAAACATAAATAATTATAAATATCTTAAAATTCAACTATTTTCTTTTATTTTAAAATTGTTTACAATAAAATTTTATGATATTATAAATGTATAATAGAATTAATTGTTTAGGAGAGCAAGTATGATTAAAAATTTTATTTTTGATGTTGATAGGACATTAATTGATAGTTATAAACCAGAACTAGAAACTTTAAAAGAAGCTTTATTTATTGTAACTAAAAATACATATGATGACGAGACTATGAGGAAATTGACAACCTTAACCACAGATGAATTTTTTAAAAATTTAGGGATTGAAAGAAATTCTAATACAATGAAAGAAATTAATCATTATTGGGGGTTACTCCTTGAAAAAAGAAAATTACATTTTTTTGATGGAATTAAGAATTTATTAATAGCTTTAAGAAAAAATAATTTTTTTCTTGGAATTGTTACCTCAAGAACTAAAGAAGAATTAGATGAATTAGAAGAACTATTAGATTGTATTGATTTATTTGATACCGTAATAACCTCTGATATGGTAACGTTACCTAAACCAAATCCAGAATCACTTAATATTATTATCGATAAGTTTAATTTAAAAAGGGATGAAACTATTTATATAGGTGATAGTGAAAGTGATTCTATTGCAGCAAAAAACGCACTTATTTATTTTGGTTTTGCCAATTGGGAAAATAAGAATAAAATTTTCCGATATGATTATTTATTTGAAAAAGTACAAGATATTAATAAATTAATTTATTAGGCAAATTAAATATCAAATTTAACTACTATTTATAAAAAATCAGTCACAATTGCGACTGAAATATTACTCATTTTTTAATTTTCATTACTACTACAATAGCATCTTCTAATGTCTTTTCAATTTTATCATCTACTATACCCAACTCATTTATTGAATAAAGTTCATCTTTCATTTCATTAAATTTATGAATTTCAACTAATTCAAAACCAATATTACCAAAAAATTCTCTTATATGATTTTCATCTTCAAAACGATCATTTAAATTATTTCTTGAAGTAATACTACTTACACTTTTATTAAAACCTTGAAGTGCTTTATTTTGTGACTTTATGAATTTTTTAGGTGTAACATCAGATGTTATCCAAATTCCTCCATATTTAGATAGTAAATCATGAATATTTTCAGCTACTATTCTTTTTTCATTAAAACTTAAATATCTAAGTAATCCCTCATTAATCACTGTAATTTTCTCATCAATTTTAAAATAACTTTCTATCCCTTTAAAATCATCATTTTTTAATGCATTGCCACTAATAATATTTAAATTTTTAGGAATATTCTTCTCAATAGATTGTAATATTTCTTTTTTATTTTTAGAAACATTCTCTAAGTCCATTTCAATATAATTATATCCTTTTTTAGAATAAATTAATCCTCGTGATGAATAGCCAGCTGCTAGTTCCAAGACCTGTTTTATTCCATATTTATCCAAAAGTTTATTAATTAATTTATATCTTGATTCTATTTCTGGAGCTAACATTTTATTTAAAGTTACTTTTTCATTACAATGTTTTTCTAACCAGTTGTATATTTCTTTTTCATAAGGTATATCTGTAAAAATTCTTGGATAAGCAGTTACAATTGCAGTGGGGCTTATTTCTTCATAGTCTTTATCATTTATAAATGACTTAAATTGTTTAACTAATTTAGCAGGATAAATTTCATATAAACCAAATTTGTCAATTTCTAATTCAAATGGAATAAAATTTTCTAATAATTTTTCCTTCATTGAAATTATTTTAGCATAGTCTTTATCTATATGAATAGTAATATGAAAACTAAAACTTTCAGGATTATATTTTTCACTTGGTAATATTTTATATATTTGAGATTGCAATAATTTTAATTCTTCACTTTTTTCAATACCAAAACACAATACATAACTATTTTCTTTTCCATTCATTATTTCTATATCATTAATAAGTATTCCTAGTTTAGGATATTCTATCATTGATAATCCATTTAATACTTCAGCTTCATCTTCAATATTCCAAGCTGATAAGGTAAAATGATATGGAAGCGTATCTGCTTCCATACGACTATCAACATTTTTACCAAACGGAACCTTACATAATTCATCATCTAATTGTTTTATATAATAATTTATTTTTTCTAAGTTGATATCATTAAAAGCAGAAATAAAAGTTATTCTTTCATTCATAAATTCAATCTCCTAACATAATATTTATTTTGTTTTTTTATCTCAAAATTCTTAACTATTAAATCATAAATCTTATTTTCTTTTGCGTATTTTACTAATAAACGAGCTTCATAAGTCGCATGACTTCTTCCAGAATTCCATGAATTATCTGACAAAAACCAATTATCTCTATCAGAAAAACCATCTTTTGAAGGAATCATTGTAACTGAAATATTTGGATAATTTTTCTTTAATATTGCATAGCATCTTTTTAAATGAAATTAACTAGCAATAATTGCATAGCATTTTCTATATTTTCAAAAGTATTATTAGATATATCATCCATTAATATATCACACCTATTTATGCCCAAATTTGTGACAATCTAATTTCTTCCATATAATACTCCTTTTTCAAACACAACAAAAATAATTGCTAATATAATTTTACCATACTTTATGCATTTATTGATAATAATTTCTAAATCCTTCTATTGAATTTTTGCTCTTTATAATTTTATATACAAATGAAATTCTAAAATTTCTATGTGCGTGATTCTCATTAACACCCTTTATCAACAATCCTAAAAGTAGATAAAGTTGTCTTTCTTCTTTTAATATAACCTTTTTAACACATATTGGCCTTTTTCTTCAACTTCCTCAAAAGCAACAGAATTACCAGTAGAAAAGTTAGTATATTCAATGCTTGGTCTAGGAAAATCATATTTTTTATTTAACCAAATTTTTAAGTTTTTCTTTTCCTCTTTAAAAAAAATCATTTTTTCTATAAATAAATACATTTGAATTCTTTCAAATGCTCCAGAAACTTTTCCTAGGTTAATTAATTCAGCACTAGAAAATATCATTTTATACTCAAATATTTTTTCCTTTTCATTATCTTCTACATTAAAATGATTACGTATAAAATTTCTATTAGTCATTTTTAAGTGTAAATCTTTAAAGAAATTATCAGCAGTCTCAAGCAAGTTTAAGTCGCTATCAATCTGATTAAGATAATCACTTTTTAAAGATTGTAAAAATGGATAATTATTATTCAACGTTTTATAATGAGACACTACTCCAAATTCAGTTGTTCTTAGATTATACTGATTATTAAATAAGTCATTTAAGGGATCAATATAAAAATAACCAGTATCACCCTCCACAATAACAGTAAAGAGCGGAATTCGTGCACTATTCGCTGCTACCTTTTTTGCTCTAATTCCAAAACTTGCATATAATTCTACATAATAATCTGCTAAAGTACTACAAACTATATTCATTCCACGATTAATAAAGCCTTGGCTAAATTCTTGATACTTTTCTTCATCAGTAGATAAAAAATATTTCAAATCTCTTTGAAAAAAAGGTGCCAACCTAATATATAGAAATCTAATAATATAATCTTTAGGCCATAAAGTATCAACACTACATATAATTGCTTTCATCTCAGCAGTTTCTAATTCCATAATTTCACTCCCTTATTTATTGCATCCGTTATATCTTAAACATAACTAAAACAAAATATATTAGAATCATAACCACGCATAAAATACGTGGTTTGAAATAGCCCTATAAGGGCATACTA
>CAJTZY010000029.1 GCA_910584085.1 uncultured Bacilli bacterium
ATAAAAACAAAAGACTTTGAAAAGCCAATAGAGAAATTAAAAAATGGCAATTATAAAATGAAATCTGGAATTGTTTATTTATGCTTTTCTACAGATTTTCTTATTGAAGAAGCAGATGAGTGGAGAAATGAATGTTGGAAAATGATTAAAGAAAGACAGGATTGTACTTTTCTGTTTCTAACAAAAAGAATTGATAGATTTATGAAATGTATTCCAAATGACTGGAATGATGGATATGATAATGTAGTTGTATGTTGTACTATTGAAAATCAAAAAAATGCTGATTATAAGCTATCAATTTTTAAAGATTTACCAATAAAACATAAATGTATAACAGCACAGCCATTATTAGAGAGTATTGATATAGAAAAGTATCTTGATAATATAGAACTTGTAGTAGTTGGTGGAGAATCTGATATAAATGCTAGAATATTTGATTATTCGTGGGCTTTAGATATTAGAGAGCAATGTATAAGAAAAGATGTTAGTTTTGAATTTAGACAATGTGGAACTTATACAATAAAAGATGGAAAACAATATAAAATACAAACAAAGGATTTGTGTAAACAAGCAAAATTAGCAAATATTGATTATAAAGGTAATTATTAAATTACAATTTAGGAGTGAATAGAAATGAAACTAATTAGATTAAGAGATGAAGATACTGTTGATTTTAAAAAATATATGCAAGAATCATTTCAGTATGGGTATGAATCAGTATATGGTAAAGATAAATCACAAGTATTATCAGAAAAAGATATAGATAAATCTTTAAACAATACCAAGTGTCATTCTTATGAAATGATAGATGACAATAATGAGATTATTGGTGGTGTTATTGTAGAAATAAATGATGATAACATCAATCATTTAGATTTCCTATTTGTTAGAGTTGGTGTTCAAAGTAAAGGAATTGGTCAAGCAATATGGAAAGAAATTGAAAATATTTATTCAGATACTCAAATATGGAAAACTTGCACACCATATTTTGATAAAAGAAATATTCATTTTTATATAAATAAATTGAAATTTAAAATTGTAGAATATTATAATGAAAAACATCCTGATCCAAATATGCCAGAAGATATATATGCAGAAGATGATGGAATGTTTGAATTTGAAAAGGAAATGACTAAATAGCAATTTGGAGTATGAATATGATTAAGTCAAATATAAAAAAAGAGTTTAATTGTGATATAGAAAAGTTGTGGAATATCATAACTGATAATACTAAATATACTTGGAGAAGTGACTTATCCAAAATAGAAATAATTGATGACAATCACTTTATAGAATATGCTAAAAATAATTATCCTACTTACTTTACTATCACTTCAAAAGTCAACTTAAAAGAATATAAATTTGATATTGAAAACACTAATATTAAAGGCAGATGGATAGGTATATTTAGAAAATTAGATAATGGTAATGTATTATTAGATTTTACAGAAGAAATAGAAACTAATAATTTTATAATGAAACTTTTAGCAAAACCATATTTAAAAAGCCAACAAAAAAGATATATGAGAGATTTAGAAAAAGAATTAAATAAGTGATTGCTAAATTATAAATTACAATCTATAAAGCAGGTCAATTGTTATAGGAGATTTGCTTTTTTCTGTTATAATATTTATATAAAAGAAAATAAGTAATTTATTGAAATGGAGAATTGATTATGAAAAAAATATTGTTAATTATTTTAATATGCGGGGTTATGTTATTAGGACTTACTAGTTGTGGTAGTAATAAACAAGAAAACACAAAAGAGACTTTGCAAGATGTCAATAATAAAATTATTGAGTATTTTTCAATCAATGGAGTGAAGGATTATGAAAATTATATTTTTAATTATATAGATGAGGAACAAAATGTTGTAGTAGTTGGATTATTAAATAATAGTGAAGAGGAACAAGAAAAATTTAAAAAAGATATTATTGATTCAGATTTAATTAGATTTGTTAAGGGTGAAAAACTTATAAGTGAAATTGACAACAAAGATACAGAAGAGTTAAAAACTTTTATTAGAACATATAAAATTCTTAATATTGAGGAAAGTAATGATATTAACTATATATATTTAACTATAAGACAATTTCAATGTGAAGAAGTTCAAACGGTTAAGGTTGAAAGAAAATTATGCTCTGATATAGTTGTTGGAAAAAATTATGAATTTACAATAGAGTCAAATAAAAAAATAGAGGATAATATATTATCAATATTTAATAACAGTACAATTTTGTCAATTAAAGAAATTGATAAAATTGGATTAGAACAAATACAGGATTCTATTAAATAAAAATGATAAATTGAAAAGATGAAATATTTATTAATAAAAAAATATCATATTAA
The DNA here is from genome assembly GCA_910584085.1 of uncultured Bacilli bacterium. Taxonomy (GTDB): domain Bacteria; phylum Bacillota_I; class Bacilli_A; order RF39; family UBA660; genus UMGS1613. The sequence continues at coordinate 2,350 of CAJTZY010000029.1, forward strand.
TCATCTTGGTAGGTGACCTTTATCTTAATAAAAAAATTTAAACTATCATTATATTTAAACAATAATATATGCAAAAAAATAATTTTTGACAATGTTTTATTTAATTTAGTATTTTTTAATAGTTATTTCATAATCTTTATTAGAGGTGAAAGAGTGAAAAAACTATTAATATTTATTAGTATAATATCATTACTTATGCCTTTAATGGGTATAAGTGCAGAGGAAGTAAAAAAAGAAAATAATACAAATTCAAATATTTTAGCAAAAAATGCAAAGAGTGCGATTTTACTTGAAGAAAGTACAGGAGAAATACTTTATGAATTTAATTCCCATGAAAAGTTAGAACCAGCGAGTATGACAAAAATGATGAGCCTATTACTTATCATGGAAGCAATAGAAAAAGGAGTTATTAGTTGGGATCAAAAAATAACAGTATCAAGTAATGCATCTAGTATGGGTGGCTCACAAATACTTCTTGAAACAGGAGAGCAAATGAGTGTAGATGATTTAGTAAAAGGAATTTCTATTGCAAGTGGGAATGATGCAGTAGTCGCACTTGCTGAGGCTATTGCTGGAACAGAAGAAAACTTTGTAAAAATGATGAATGATAAAGTTAAAGAATTAGGACTTAATGATACAAATTTTAAAAACTGTCATGGATTAGATGAAGAAGGACATTACTCTAGTGCATATGATATGGCACATATAGGTAGAGAACTTGTTAGACATGAAAAAATACTTGAATATTCAAGTATTTATGAAACATATTTAAGAGAGGAAACTAGTAAAAAAATATGGCTTGTTAATACTAATAAACTTGTAAGATTTAAAGAAGGTGTAGATGGTCTTAAAACTGGATATACTGAAGGTGCAGGATTTTGTCTTACTGCAACTATGAAAAGAGATGGTATGAGAGTTATTGCAACTGTTATGGGTGAACCTGATAGTGGTACTAGAAACAGTGAAGTAAGTTCTATGTTAGATTATGCCTTCGCACAAGTAGGTATTAAAAAATTATTATCAAAAAATAGTGTAGTAGAAAAAATAAATCTATCTAAAGCTAAAATAGATGAAGTAGGTATAGTTCCAGTAAAAGATGTAAATATATTATATAAAAAAGTAGATGGAGAAATAACACCTACATATGAAATAAAATTAGATGACTTTTCCGCACCTGTAAAGGTAGGAGATATAGTAGGAAAATTATATGTTATGAATAATAATGATATTTTAAATCAAGTAGATTTAACAGTTAATGAGGATGTAAAAAAATGTAATTTATTTGAATTATACTGGAAATACTTAAAAAATATACTTGGAGGAAATATAAAATTTTAGAGTCTATGACTCTTTTTTTGCTTTAAAATTTAATACATGTAATTAATAAAAAATATATGTTATAATACTTATATCAAAAAGTGAGATGATATATTTGAAAAGGAAAGTATTTATTATTACAGCAATAATATTGCTTTTACTTATTTGCTTAATTTATGAATTATATTTACTTAACTATATACCTCATAAAAAATATAGCAATTTATATTTTAACATTGAAACTTATAAAAGCAATATTGATAAAGATAATGATGGCGTGGATGATGAGACGGATATATTAAATAATGTAAGAATTTATATAGCAACTAAACCAAAATATAAAAGTAAATACTATTCAACTGGGTATCCTAATGACGAATATGGTGTCTGTACGGATGTAGTTGCCTTTGGGTTAAAAGGTGCAGGCTACGACCTAATGGAATTAGTAAATGAAGATATAAAAAGAAATCAAGATAATTATGATGTTGAAACTATTGATAAGAATATTGATTTTAGAAGAGTAAAAAATTTGAAAATATATTTTAAGAATAATACTATAAATCTCACAACAGATACCTCTAAAATAGAAGAATGGCAAGGTGGAGATATAATAATATTTAAAAATCATATTGGAATAATATCTGATAAAAGAAATAAAAACGGTGTACCATTTGTTATTCATCATGCAAGTAAATATCAAAAATATTATGAAGAAGATATTTTAGAATCAAGAAACGATATAGTAGGACATTATAGAATAAGTTGAATTATTGATAAATAGTTAATAATAAAAAATACTTACAAAAAATTTAAAAAAATGTTATAATTTATATACAACGAGTGGCTATTTTATTGGTGTAAATCCAGTTGAATAGACACTTTTATTTTTTAGGAGGCTAAATATGAAATATATTGTTTATAAAAGAAATGTTTGTAAAATTAAAGAAATAAAAAATATAAATGGGGAGGATTACTATGTATTAACACCAATAGACGATGAATCACTTATAATAACTGTTCCCAAAAATTCAAGCTCAAATTTAATAAGAGAAATTATAAGCAAAGAAGAAACAGAGAAACTTATTGACTCAATACCTAGTATAAATATAATAGATACTAATGAAAAGATATTAGAAAATGAATACAAGACTTTATTGAACTCTGGAAAATTATCAGATTTAATTAAAATAATAAAAACAACATATTTAAGAAATTTTAACAGAATAAATAATCATAAAAAAATAAGTGAAAAGGATGATAATTATTTTAACAAGGCAGAAAATCTACTTTGCCATGAATTATCTATTAGCTTAGGACTTTCATTTGATGAAACAAAAAAATATATAAAAGAAAGAGTTGAATCTTTAATTAATTAGATATTATTTTCTCATTTATAAATAAAAATATATTAATTTTTAAAAATATATGTTATAATTAACTCATAAAGCGATGACGAAAGAGTAGTAATAAGTCTAATTATTTAAAGAGATGAAGTGGTTGGTGTAAACTTCAAATAAATTCTTATGAATTCACTTTCTAGTGTTATTAATAATAAACGAGTAATGAACGTTAAATCATTAGAGTGCATAATACTATTATGAAATAGGGTGGTACAGCGGATAATTCGCCCCTATATTTATAATAGCTTTTTTTGTGAGGAGGAATAAAATGAAAGAAAAAATAGAAGCTTTATGTAAAGAAATAGAAGAAAAAGTAAAAAGTGTATCAAGTGTAAAAGAATTAAATGATTTAAAAGTAGAATATATGGGTAAAAAGGGAATTATTACTGAACTTCAAAGTGGTATTAAAGATGCTGCTGATAAAAAAGAATATGGTATGTTAGTAAATCTTGCAAGAACTACATTTAATGAAGAATTTGATAAGAAACAAAGGGATTTAAATGAACTTGAATTAAATAAAAAAATAGAGAGTGAAAGGATAGATGTCACACTCCCTAGTAAAAAAATAAGAAAAGGTTCTAAACATCCTATGACTCGTATAGAAGAAGAGTTAGAGGACTTATTTGTATCTATGGGATTCGATGTATATGATGGCCCAGAAATAGAAACAGATGAAAACTGTTTTCAAAAGTTAAATCTTCCTTTAGGACATCCAGCAAGAGATGCTCAAGACACATTTTACCTCGAAGGAGAATACGAAAAATATCTACTTAGAAGTCAAACCTCAACTGGACAAGTAAGAGTAATGGAAGCAAATGTTGATAAAGGTCCAATAAGAGTAGTGTGCCCAGGTAAAGTATATAGAAGAGATGATGATGCGACACACTCACATCAATTTATGCAAATGGAAGGGCTCGTAATAGATGAAAATATTTCTATGGCTGATTTAAAGGGTACACTTGAGGCATTCTGTAAAAAACTATTAGGTGAAAAAACTGATGTAAGATTTAGACCAAGTTTCTTCCCATTTACAGAGCCTAGCGTAGAAGTAGATGCGACATGTTTTAAATGTGGTGGGAAAGGTTGTCCACTTTGTAAAAATACAGGATGGATAGAAGTACTTGGAGCTGGGATGGTTCATCCAAATGTTTTAAAGATGAGTGGATATGATCCAGAAAAATATCAGGGATTTGCTTTTGGTACAGGACTTGATAGATTTGCTATGTTTAGATTTGGTATAACAGATATAAGAACAATCTATGGAAATGATATAAGATTTTTAAATCAATTTACAAGAGGAGATGAAGAAGATGTTACTAAGTAGAAAATTTTTAAGTGATTATGTAGATATTCCAGAAAATGTAACTATAAATGAACTTGCAGATGCAATGACAAATGTTGGAAATGAATATGATTCCGCACAAAATTTAATACCTGCAACAAATCTTGTAATAGGTGAAGTAATAAGCTGTGAGAACCATCCAGATAGTGATCATTTGCACGTATGTAAAGTAGATGTTGGAAATGAAATTTTGAGTATTGTTTGTGGCGCACCAAATTGTCGTAAAGGTTTAAAGGTAATAGTAGCTCTTGTAGGTGCTAAACTACCTGGCGGTGAGATAAAAAAAGGATCTATTCGTGGTGTTGAATCTAATGGTATGCTATGCGCACTAAGTGAACTTGGACTTGATTCTAAATTCCTAAAAGAAGAAGATTATACTGGAATACATGAACTAGATAGTGATGCTAAAGTGGGAGAAGATCCAATTAAATATTTGGAACTTGACGATGAAGTAATAGACTTTGAACTTACATCAAATAGAGGAGATTTACTTAGTATATTAGGTATGGCTTATGAAGTAGGTGCTATATATGGAAGTAAAGTTAAAGATATAGATTTGTCTTATAAAGAACAAGATAATATAGATTTTAGTGTAACCGTTGAAACAGAAAATTGCCCATTATTTTTAGCTAAACAAGTTAAAAATATAACTATAAAAGAAAGCCCAACTTTCATTAAAAATAGACTTATTGCAAGTGGAATCAGACCAATAAACAATGTAGTTGATATATCTAACTATGTAATGTTAGAAACAGGTCAACCATTACACTTTTATGATAATGATTCTTTAGGTAAAAAAATAGTTGTAAGAATGGCAAAAGATGGAGAAGAACTAACTACCTTAGATAATGAAAAAAGGATTTTAACTAGTGAAGATATAGTTATAACAGATGGAACTAAGTCAGTTGGACTTGCTGGAGTTATGGGTGGACTTTCTACTGAAATAGAATCTACTACCAAAAATATACTAATAGAAGCAGCCATATTTGATAGTGTAAAAATAAGAAAAACTTCTAAAAAAATACTTAGAAGTGAAGCATCTAATAGATTTGAAAAGGGAATAGATCCTAAAAGAACCTATATGGCAATAGATAGATGTTGCAATTTACTTGAAAAGTATGCAGATGCGACTATTATAGGTGGTATGGAAACTGTTAGTAAGATTAAAATTGAAGATAAAGAAATAACAGTATCCTTAGAAAAAATAAATAAAGTATTAGGAACTAATATAAAAACAGAAGAAGTAACAGCCATATTTGAAAGATTAGGATTTAATGTCAGCGTAAATAACGATATATTTAATGTAGTTGTACCAACAAGAAGAGGAGATATTTCTATTCGTGAAGATTTAATTGAAGAAGTTGGAAGATATTACGGAATGAATAAAATAAATGGTACAAAACTTGTTTTACCACTTAGAGAAGGACATTTTGATAAAATAAAAAGACAAATAAAAAATAAAATGATTTCTATGGGATTAAATGAGACATTATCATACGCATTAATCAAAGAAGATGAAGTACATAAATATACTAAAGATGAATTTGAACATATAAATTTAGATTATCCAATGAGTGAGGATAGAAAAACACTTCGTTATAGCCTACTATATTCACTTGAACAAATTTATGAATATAATAAAGCTCGTAACTTTAAAGACACTTGCATATTTGAAATAGGAAAAGGTTTCTATAAAGAAAATGGTGAATATAAGGAAGACCTAAAATTAGCATGTCTTATGACAGGTAAATATTACCTAGATATAAATAATACTGATGTAGATTTTTATATCATTAAAGGTGTAGTAGAAGAACTTTTAGATTATTTAGGATATAATGGAAGATATAGTATAGATACTTTTAGTGTTCCAAATGAACTTCATCCAGGGGTGAGTGCAAATATAATCTTACAGGGTAAAGAAATAGGTATAATTGGAAGGCTTCATCCAAATATTACAAAAGATAAGGTATTTGTATTTGAAATTAATTTAGATAAATTACTTCAAAATAGAACATCTAATATTAAATTTAAAGAGATTCCTAAATTTTTAGGAATGGAAAAAGATGTTGCTTTCGTAGTTAAAAAGAATATAACAAATAAGCAGATTATAGATGTTATTAAAAAGTCTGGCGGAAAATTGCTTACTAATATAGAGGTATTTGATGTTTATACAGGAGATAAAATAAGTAATGATGAAGTATCTATTGCATACAATTTAAAATTTGAAGATAATACTAAAACACTTACAGAAGAAGAAGTCATGAATTCATTTAATAAAATAATAAGTGATGTAGAAAATAAATTAGGCGCTAAAGTCAGAAGCGGAGAGAACTAAGGTTCTCTTTTATTATATTTTTAAATAATCTTAATAAGCATTAAATACTTTTTCTTTTAATTTTTTTCTAAATATGTTAAACTATATATAGATTGGAGAGATAATATGAGTGTACTTCCTGCAGATACTTTTATAGTAGTAAATAAAACACAATTAAGTGATAAAGACAGAAATTTACTTATATTACTATACCAACCATTAGTAGGTCACCAAGCGATAAGCCTTTACTATACATTTTGGTCTTATTTAGATAAATCAGAACTTTTATCTAATGAGTGGACCCATCACCATATACTTAGGGATATGATGATAAGTAATTCTGAATTTATAGATGCCAAAGTTAAACTAGAGGCTATTGGTTTACTTAAAACATATCTAAAAAAAGGTAATATAAATAATTATGTATATGAATTATATTCACCAATAAGTGCCTCCGAATTTATAAATAATCCAGTACTTAATATAGCTCTTTTAAATTCAGTGGGTAAACTTGAGTATGAAAGAATTATTGGTTACTTTAAAATACCTAAAATAAATTTAAGGGAGTATGAAGATATAACTAGTAAATTTAGTGATGTATTTGAATTCTCAAATGTGCCACTTACAGATAATTTAATATATGATATTAAGAAATCTAATTATAGAAAATTAGAAATACTATCTAAAATAGATATAAATACAATACTTGATTTGATAAATGATGAAATGTTAAATAAAAAATCATTAACAAAGGATACAAAAGATTTCTTATATAAAATAGCTTATGTATATAATTATGATAATGATGATATGATTGAACTTATTAGAAATTCTATAAGTGAAAAACATACTATAGATAAAAATTTACTTAGAGAAAATGCAAATAAATATTATAGATTTGATAATATGGGTAAACTTCCTAGTATTATATATAAAAATCAACCCGAATATTTAAGAAAAGAAAATCTAGATACATCCAATAGATCAAAAATGATTCATATGTTTGAAACCACTAGTCCTTATGATTTTATAAATAGTAAATATAAAATTGGAAATCCAACAAGTAGTGATTTAGGGGTAATCGCATACCTACTTGCGGACCTAAAACTTGAACCAGGTGTTGTCAACGTATTAGTCGATTATGTACTAAAAATAAATAATAATAAACTTACTAAGTCATTTGTAGAAGCAATTGCCGCACAGTGGAGTAAAAGCGGAATAAAGACTGTAGAAGATGCTATGAACATAGCAGAAAATGAATATAAAAAGAAAAAGAAAGTTACAACTAAAGAGGCTAAAAAAACTAGTATTAAACCTGATTGGATTAATAAAGATATAAAAGCGGAAACAGCAACATTAGAAGAAATAAAAAAACTAGAAAGTCGTATGAAGAGGAGTTAGTTATGCACAATGTACTTGAAAATATAGAAAGTGGTAATTTTAAAAAAATAGATTTGGATTTAGAGTATAAAAGAGCCTCATTAAATCCTAACTTTAAAATTATTACAAAGAATTTAAATATTGATGATGATGAACTGAAAAAATATACCTCTACTATTGAAGAATGCAGTATAGAGTATGAACACTGCAAAAATTGTAAAAATTTACTTGATTGTATGAATAAAGTGGAAGGATATTGCTATTTGCCAATAAATTATGAAGGTAATTTATCATTTGTATATAAACCTTGTAAATATAAACAAATAAAAGATAGTAAAAATAAGTATTTAGATAATATAAAATTTTTTAATACACCAGAATATGTGAAAGAGGCAAATTTAGATAATATATATAAAACTGATAAGCATAGATTTGATGTTATAAATTATTTAATGGATTTTTTAGATGATTTTGAATCCAATAAAGAATGTAAAGGTCTTTATTTACATGGCAATTTTGGTTGTGGAAAAACATACTTAATTGCAGCAATATTTAATGAACTTGCTCGTAAAAATTATAAAAGTAGTATTATATTTTGGCCAGAATTTTTAAGACAAGCATTTTATGATGATTTTAAAGAAAAATTCGATTATGTTAAACAAGTACCACTTTTATTAATAGATGATATAGGTGCTGAAGGATTAACTGCATGGAATAGGGATGAAATATTATGCCCATTACTTCAATATAGAATGGATAATAATCTAGTAACATTTTTTACATCTAATTTAAATGCAAAAGAATTAGAAAGTCATTTATCTAACTCAAAGGATGGTGTAGACGAGGTAAAAGCAAAAAGAATTATTTCAAGAATAGAACAGTTAACTAATGATTTAGAAATGATTAGTGAAAATTTAAGAAAATAGACTTAGTCTATTTTTTCTATATTAAAAAAAATACTATTGAAAAAAGAAAAAATAAGTGATAGAATAAAATAGTAG
>CAJTZY010000030.1 GCA_910584085.1 uncultured Bacilli bacterium
TAAGATATCAAGCATTTGGAGGAAGTGGAGTAAATTCAGGAGTTGGAAGTTATACGGCAAAAGTAGATACAACAACACCAACAGTAAGTATAGGAGTAGTAAAATCAAGTGCAGGAACAGCAGTAACAAGTAATATATGGAGTAATCAAATATTAAAATTCACACTTACAAAAGGAACAACGGGAAGTAGTGGATCAACACTAAAATATTGTGTAGATACAGCAAATACATGTGATCCATTAACAGGAACAACGGCAACAAGTGGAACAGCATTTACATTAAATAATACAGGAACATATTATGTAAGATATCAGGCATTTGGAGGAAGTGGAATAAATTCAAATGTAGCAAGTTATGTAGGAAAAGTAGATACGACTGTTCCAACAATAAGTAAAGTAGAAGGAAATACAGATAGTTGGACACAGAGTAAGACATTAACAGTAACAGCAAGTGATACAGGAGGAAGTGGACTACAAACAAATGCATATAGCTTTGATAATGGAACAAATTGGCAAGCAAGTAATAGTAAAACAGTAATAGAAAATGGAACATATAACATCAAAGTAAGAGATAATGCAGGAAATATAAGTACGGTTAATACACAAACAGTAAGCAAGATAGATACAGCAGCTCCAACGGTAAAAGTAGATACAACAGTATTATCAACAAGTAGTATAACAGTAAATGCAACATGTAATGCAGCTAGTGGAATAACTAAATATGAGTTTAGTAAAGATAACGGAGTAACATATACAGCAAATGGAACAAACAAATCGTACACATATACAGGACTCACAGCAGGAACATATAATGTAAAAGTAAGATGTACAAGTGGATCAGGAAAACAGGGAATAGGAAGTTCAAGTGTATCGACTACAAATATGTTTGCAGTAAGTCCAAGTGGATGGGCACAAAGTAAAACAGTAAAAATAACATATCCAACATCAACAGGAAATACATATAGTTATATGATAACAAGTGGGTCTGCGAAGAATGGAACAACAGTACTCACAAATAACAAATGGTATACAGCAAGTAACCCACAAAGTATAGTGTTTACAGCAAATGGAACAGTAGTAGCAAAAGTAACAAATGGAAATAATACATCAACAGCAACACAAACTGTAACACAAATTGATATAACTGCGCCAACAATAACATTTGGAACAAATGGAAACAGTACAGCAGCAAAAACACAAAGTAGTAAAGTAACAGTAACAGATAGTGAATCAAATGTATCAGTATTAAAATATGTATGGTCAACAAGTAATACTGCAAGTGCGTCAAATGGAACAGCATTTACAAGTGGGGCAACATTAACAACACAGGCAAATTTAAATGGAACATATTATTTATGTATATATACAAAAGATAATGCAGGGAATGAAAAGAATCAATGTTCAAATGCATTTAAATTAGACAATACAGGACCTAGCATAACATTCGGAACAAATGGAAATAGTACATTTGCAAAATCACAAAGTAGTAAAATAACAGTAACAAATGACTCATATGGAGCAAGTTTAAATACCTCAAGTTATAAATACATATGGTCAACAAGTAATACAGCAACACCAAATGTATCATTCACATCAGGAAGTACATATTCACAAACAAGTGGAAGTGGAAGTTACTATTTAAGAGCAACAGCGTGTGACAGCTTAGGTAACTGTACAACAGCAACTTCAAATGTATTTAAATTAGATAATACAGGACCTAGCATAACATTCGGAACAAATGGAAATAGTACATTTGCAAAATCACAAAGTAGTAAAATAACAGTAACAAATGACTCATATGGAGCAAGTTTAAATACCTCAAGTTATAAATACATATGGTCAACAAGTAATACAGCAACACCAAATGTATCATTCACATCAGGAAGTACATATTCACAAACAAGTGGAAATGGAAATTATTACTTAAGGGCAACAGCATGTGATAGCCTTGGTAACTGTACAACAGCAACTTCAAATGTATTTAAATTAGATAATACAACACCAACAGTAAGTATAGCAGCAGCAAAATCAACAGCTAATACAGCAGTAGCTACGAATACCTGGAGTAATCAAACATTGAAATTTACATTAGCAAAAGGAACAACAGGAGGTAGTGGATCAACATTAAAATACTGCGTAGATACAGCAAATACATGTACACCAAATACTGTAGCAACAAGTGGAACAGCATTCACATTAAATAATACAGGAACATATTATGTAAGATATCAAGCATTTGGAGGAACAGGAATAAATTCAACTATCGGAAGCTATACAGCAAAAGTGGATACAATAGTGCCAACAATAAGTTTAGATAGTGTACCAGAATTTGTGGCAAAGAGTGATAGTCACACATTACCAAGCTCATATACGAATAATAATGTATCTGGAAGAACTGCAGTATGTAAAGTAGGAAGTACAACAGTAACAAATACAAGCACCTTAGCGCTCGGTTCACATACAATAAATTGTACAGTAACAACAGGAGCAGGAAATACAGGAACAGTATCTAAAACAATTACGATATTCAATCCTCTAGTTGTATATTATACAGGAACAATGAGTCAAGGTTCTTTAATCAATGGCAATAATATTGTATTAACTACTGGCGGATCTTTAAAGATAAATTTATATAAATCTGGATATACATTTGATTGTAGTGCAGCTTATTCATCAGGAGTAAATTTTTACGGTGATGATGGAACATCAACTAATATTTGTTCCGGTGGTGGGCCAACTGGTGTATCAGATAAAAAAACTGGCTCATATACAACAACACAATCTGGCTATATTTCTTTTGGTAATTCTGGAGGAAATCTATCTATAAGTAATTTAAAATATAATGGTCAAGCAGTAACTATTCAACAATCAAGTTAAAAATAAACTCAGAGAATGTTTAGTCTCTGATATAGGTATCAAAGATACTTATATCAGAGATTAAACTAAACTTAATTAATATTCTTACCTCAATTTATATTAATAATAGGTTTGATCTCTGTATAAGATTGATAAGAAATCTATCAATCTTTTGATATTCATAAAAAAAATAATAAAGTCATATAATTTAGTGGTGATTATATGACTTTAAATGAAATAATAAAAATAGTAAATGGTAAGAGTGGTATAGATAGTAATAAAAAAATAAAGGACATAAAAACTGATTCAAGAAAGATAAATAAAGGGGATTTATTTATAGCTTTAAAAGGTAAAAATTATGATGGTAATGATTATGTTGAATCTGCTATAAAAAATGGAGCTATTGCTTGTATAACAGAAAAAGAATATAATGATAAATGTATAGTAGTTAGTGATACTAATAAAAGTTTATATGATATAGGCGAATTTATAAGAAAAAAACATAATATACCACTTATAGCTATTACAGGTTCTAATGGAAAAACAACTACAAAGGAGCTTTTATACCACATCCTAAGCAGTAAGTATAATGTTTTAAAAAATGATGGTAGTAAGAATAATATAATAGGTGTGTCAGATACTTTATTTAAATTAAATGATAATTATCAAATTATAGTTATGGAACTTGGTACTAATCATATGGGTGAAATAAATTATTTATCTAATATGTGTAAACCAACTACTTCTATTATAACTAATATAGGCTCATCACACTTAGAATATTTTAAAAATAAAAAAAATATATTTAAGGAAAAATATAGTGTAATTAATGGAATGACTAATAAAAATTTAATAGTAAATGGTGATGATAAAAGACTAAAAAAAATAAATTGTTATAAATGTGGAATAAATGATAGAAATGATTTAATTGCTTATAATATATATGAAAATGAAGCATCTATTTCATTTTGTATATATATTGATAAAGAATATAGAATAACATTTAATAATCCAGGAGTACACTTTATAAATAATATATTACTTGCTATAAAGGTTTCTTTGGATTATGGAATTGACATGAATAACATTATAGAAAAAATAGGTAGTTTTAAAATTATAGATAAAAGAATGAACTTAATTAAATTAAAAAACAATACTTTACTAAATGATTGCTATAATTCTAGTTATGAATCTATATGTGCTGGAATAAATTATTTAAAAAATATAAATGGTAAAAAAGTACTAATAATAGGAGATATTTTGGAACTTGGCAAATATTCTAAAAGAATACATAAAAAAGTTAATAAAAAAATACATGAATTATATAATTATAAAGTTTATACCGTAGGAGAGTTTTCTAAATATATAGATGGAATTAATTTTGAAAATAGTGAGAAATTAATAGAATATTTAAAAGATGAAGAATTTAGTGATAGCTATATTTATATAAAAGGTTCAAGAAAAATGAATTTGGAAATTGTAGCTGATTATTTAAAAGGAAAAGAAGAGTAATTATTATTATTTATATACTCTTCTTTCTGTCTCTTCTTCAAAATTTTGTTTTAATTCATCACTTAATAAATTTTTAATATACCATCTTTCAATACTAATAAGATTTTTATCATAAACTCCAAAATAACTTTCCATTTTTTTCTTTATTTGAAGAATATTATTACATTCTTCATGCATTAAACTTGCTTCAAATTCTGGATCTACCGAAAACATAAAGAATAATAACTTCTCTGTAGAATTATTTAAGTTATAAATTCTTGGAGTGGTTTTTATTTTATCCATTACTCTTGAATATCTTATTCCTTTTGGTCTATCACTATAAGTATTGTTATATTCTTTATTTAAAATTTTAGAAGTTCTTTTAAATTCTTCTATTCTTTCTAAGCTAATCTCTTCAATTTTTAAATCATGTATATTTTGGTAAAATGAATTTATTGATACAGACGGATCATAGTAATTTCTTGAATATCTATGCATAAATTTTTTCCCCTTTTTAATTTATGAGTATATATTATACATTAAAATAAAAAAATGTCAAATCATTTACTTATCAAGACTTAGGTGTTATAATGAATAAGTTGAGGTGAACATATGAAAATTAAATATGAATTATTACAAAATGATACTAAAACTAAATCTAGGTATGGATTAATACATACAAATTATGGCACTTTTGAAACTCCAATATTTATGCCAGTTGGGACTCAGGCAACAGTTAAAACCCTATCACCAGAAGAAATAAAAGATATAGGAAGTGGAATAATTTTATCTAATACATACCACTTATGGTTAAGACCAGGGGAGGATGTAGTAAGCAAGTCTGGAGGCCTTCATAAATTTATGAATTATGATGGCCCTATACTTACTGATAGTGGGGGATTTCAAGTATTTAGTTTAGCAAAAAACAAGTCTAAAGATATAACAGAGGAAGGAGTTCATTTTAAGAGTCATATAGATGGTTCTAAATTATTCTTAACTCCTGAACTCTCAATACAAATACAAAATAAATTAGATAGTGATATAGCAATGTCATTTGATGAATGTATTCCCTATCCAGCAACTCATGAATATGCAAAAGAAAGTACAGAAAGAACTCTTAGATGGGCTAAACGTGGTAAAGATGTATTTAATAATGAAAATCAGTCTTTATTTGGAATAGTTCAAGGAGGAGAATATGAGGATTTAAGAACATATAGTGCGCAAGAAACTGTAAAAATGAATTTTGATGGTTACAGTATAGGTGGTACTAGTGTTGGGGAAGATAAAGATACTATGTACAAAATGGTAGATTATGCAGTTAAGTATTTACCTATAGATAAACCTAGATATTTAATGGGAGTAGGAGATCCTATTGATATTATAGAGGGTGTAATAAGAGGAATAGATATGTTTGACTGTGTACTTCCAACTCGTATAGCAAGACATGGAAATGCATTTACTAGACATGGCAAAATCAATATTAAAAATGCTAAATATAAAGAGGATTTTACTCCTATAGAAGAAAATTGCGATTGTTATGCTTGTAAACATTATACAAAAGCCTATGTAAGACATTTGATAGTTGCTAATGAATCATTTGGGCAAAGACTCTTATCAATACACAATATAAGATTCTTGACTAAGTTAACAGAAGATTTAAGGGAATGCATAAAAAATGATAATATACTTGAATACAAAAAAGATTTTATAGAAAAATATTGTGGTGAGAATGAGAATATTTAATACAAATTATAATATAGAGGGTGTTAGAACTAATATAGTGCTTATTGCAGATATACATTATTATAGTAAATGCGATATAAAACATTTAAATAAAATTTTAGATAATATAAAAAAAACAAATCCAAACTTTATTTGTATTTCTGGAGATTTATTAGATCAGTCTAAGATTTTAGATGAAGAATGTATAGTAAAGTGGTTAATTAAATTATCTAGTATTTCTAAAGTAATAGTATCTATAGGTAACCATGAATTCTATATAAATAGAAATTTAAGAGAATATGGTTTAAATAAAGAACTATTTAATAAAATAAGGAAAATAAATAATTTATATTTACTTGATAATGAAAATGTAGTAATAGATAAATTTAACTTTATTGGAATTACACTTCCAATGGAATATTATGCTATAGAAGATACTAAAAATGTTGATATGACAAAATATTTGGATAAAATTAAAACTGATAAAAATTGTTATAATATATTACTTTGTCATTCGCCTATAAATATATGTAATGAAGAATTATTAAAAAGATATAATATAGATTTAATACTTTGTGGACATACACATGGGGGTATAGTACCTAAAATACTTAGGCCAATAATAAAAAATGGTGGATTTATTAGCCCAAGAAAGAAATTGTTTATTAAAACGGCCTATGGGCATTTAAAAATATATAATACTGATATAATCATTACTTCAGGTGTAACTGTAATTTCACATATTAATAAGTTTAGAATATTAAAAAATTTATTTTCATCAGAAATAGTAAATATTAATATAGAAAGTTCAATCAAAAGAAAAAATTAACTTAGTTAATTTTTTTTCTATTTATTCCAATCATGCTACCAAGAGTACTAGAAATTATTAATATTAAATAAAATAATAAATATTTTAATTTAAAAGAATTATTGAGTGCTAAATAATTAAAGATTACAAGTATTATAGAAAATATTAGTCCTAGTTTTAAACCTTCTATAAATCCCTTTTTGCTGGACCTTTTACCCATATAAAATCCACCTATTAAAAGAGATACTACAGGAATAATAATTTTAAATATAGATGTTACTTTATCACTCATAATATTAAAATAACTAAATACTGTAACAAATAATGTTAAAATTAATAGGCTTGAAATTACATATATAAAAGAGAAACCTAGATTTTTTAAATATTTCATAAAATCACCTATTAATTAGTATTCTTTTGTATAAAAAAATATTCTTGATTCATTATATAATGGTGATAATATGTATTTGAGCTTAATATTTAGAACAGTTTTTATGTATTTTTTTGTAATTTTTGTATATAGAATTATGGGAAAAAAAGAAGTAGGTCAACTTAGTATAGTAGATCTTATTGTATCAATATTAATTGCAGAATTAATTGCCCTTGGAATTGAGGGAGAAAAGGCAAGTATATTTTTATCAGTAGTTCCAATACTTGTCCTTGTTGGAGTTCAAATATTAATAAGTTATATAACGCTTAAAAGTGAAAAAATAAGAAATATAATAGATGGAAAGCCTACTATAATAATAAAAAATGGCAAATTAAACTTTACAGAAATGTCAAAACTTAGGTATTCGCTTGATGATTTACTTACACAACTAAGACTTGGTGGAATTAAAAGCATAGATAAAGTAAAATATGCAGTACTTGAAAATAATGGGAATTTATCCGTTTTTAGTGATAATTCTGAGTATCCATTGCCACTTATTCTAGATGGTGTGATTGATTATTCTGTATTAAAAGAAATAGGCAAAGATTATAAATGGATAATAGATATGCTAAAAAAAAGAAATATAGAACTTGAAGATGTCTTTTATGCCTTTTATACAAATGGAAAGACTTTTATAATTGAAAGAAAAGAACTATTATAATTGTAAAATCTAAAATATAGTGTTATAATTAATAAAGAGGTAGAGTATGAGTGAATTAGAATATAAAATACCTAGTCATGTTGCTATTATTTTAGATGGAAATGGAAGATGGGCAACCTCACGAGGTTTAAAAAGAAGTATGGGCCATAAGGCTGGATTTGAAAATTTAAAAAGTTTATCTGATTATATATTTAAAAAGGGTGTTAAAACACTTAGTGTATTTGCCTTTTCTACAGAAAACTTTAAAAGGGATAAAGAAGAAGTAGATTATCTTATGGACCTATTAGTAAAAAAAATTAAACAATTAATAAATAAAAAAAATAATGTAAAGATAGTTTTTTCTGGTAGAAGAACTGGACTTAGAGATGATGTTTTATCTGCAATTAATGAAATAGAAGAATTAACTAAAGATAATACTGAACATATTTTTAATGTTTGCTTTAACTATGGTGGAAGAGCAGATATTGTAGATGCTGCAAGGAAAATAGCTGCTGATTATAAAAATAATTTAATCGATTTAGATACACTTGATGAAGATAAATTTAATAGTTATTTATATAATAATATACCCAATATAGATTTACTTATTAGAACTAGTGGAGAATGTAGAATAAGTAATTTTATATTATTTCAATCTGCTTATGCCGAAATGTATTTTCCAAAAATTTTATTTCCAGATTTTAAAGAAAAGGATTTTGATGAAGCAATAGAAGTATATAACAAGAGAGATAGACGATTTGGAGGAATAAAAAAATGAGAGAAGGAACAAGCATGAATGAAAAAAAAGAATCAGTTTTATATAAAGAATTAAATGTAGGCTTTGTATATGTTTTTGTTTTAATAGTTGGATTCATTATTGTGTTTTCAATGATTACATTTTTAAAAAATAAAGTTAATGAAATAACAGAGGGAACAGTAGCTAGTTCTAATTATTAATATTCGCACAGTAATGTGCTTTTTTTTAAAATCAACTATTGAAAAAAGAAAAAATAAGTGATAGAATAAAATAGTAGAAAAAGTAGACT
>CAJTZY010000031.1 GCA_910584085.1 uncultured Bacilli bacterium
TATAACTCTTGTTATATTAAGTGAAACGTTTTAACGTTTTCAATTCATACACCAAAAAAATTATACCACAACAGATATAATTTTTCTATTTGTTTTTACTAACTATCTTAGTAATTATTATAATTAAATATAAAATTACTAAATAAAATAAATCTAAAAAATTACCACTAACAATAAAACTACCTAAAAATAAATATGTTATGAATACAATTGTCGCTATCCATAAATATCTTTCAATATTTTTATTTGTTACCATAAATTCTCCTTTTTGTTTTTTAGTACGACATTAAAGAATATACCATACTTATTTTTATTAATAAATAGTTTTACAAAGATTTCAATCGACAAATTACTACTTTTTACACAATTATGTAAAATAATTATAGTTAAAATATATTTTTTATCACACTTTTATTCCATATATATGTTTAAACACAAAAGTAATATGAAAAGTATAATCATTAATATACTAATTTCTATATATTCAATTTATATGAAATCTATTTACTTCTACATAATAATTTCTTAGTCCACTTTTCTAAAACCTGATACAAATCAATTTGAAGACACTTTTGACTTAAATTTTCACTCTCTAAATCATAGCCGATATCAATCAAATAATCAGAAAGCATATTAGCAAGTGGATATCTCATTAAATAATTAACTGTATTAGGTACATCATATTTCATTATAAGTTTAACTTTTTCAATTGATACATCTTTTTCATCTATTTCACCTTTTTCACGAAACAATTGTTCACAATATAATTCATACTCAACTGCATTTACCATTTCTGATTCAAAATACATTCTATTATTTCTTCGTGTCAAAATTAAATTATCATATTTTTCTTTAGAAAGCCATAATTCAAGTTGCTTTTCCATATAAAAAGAAAATATTTCTGAAAGGAAACTAACATCATCAGCTACAATTTTAGGCTCAGAATTTCTATCAATATAATGAGCAAACTCATGAACAAGAAGAAATAGATCACCATCATTTCCATATAAACGAATATATGCTATATTATTTTTTATATCTACATGTGGCTTAAAAAGTTTACTGTCAATAATAATTTTTTTATCAGTAATACCTTTAACTATTATTTTATAATAGTTATAATTAAAGTCTTTATAAAATTGTAATGCCATTTCTAAACATTTATCTATTCCTTTAGGATAATCTTGTTTCAAATAATCCTTATTAAAAGTCATTATCATTTTATTTATAAAATCAATTTCTAAAAACTTTGTATAACCAGATTCTATTTTTACCTTATTGATAAACCCTTGTATCATTTGTTGCTTTATTAATATATTATTATCCATATAAACTCCTTTTTAAATAGATATTTTAGTAATATTTTCTATTTATCGTTAACTTAATTTTTCCTTATCAATTCTTAAAAATAATGGGCTTGGTTCATTTAAAACGTCCCCTACTTTTAACTTTCCAAAAGTATCTATTGAATCAAATGAAGTTTCACTAGTATTTAATTGTCTAAATATTTCCTTTGAAGTATCAGGTAAATATGGACTAAGTAATACTGCACCTATTCTAATAGATTCTAATAGATTATATATAACTTTCTTTAATCTATCCTTATTTTCATCTTTTGCAAGAATCCAAGGAGTTGTTTCATCAATATATTTATTGCACTTTCTAAAAATTTCAAATATCTCATCAAGAGCTTCTGGAATCTTTAATTCATCCATATATTTTTCTATCTTTTCTTTTGCAGATAACACTGATGATATTAAAATTTCATCTATTTCTAAAGTAGCATCACTATTAACTACTACATTATCAAAATATTTTTTATTCATTGAAATTGTTCTATTTACAAGATTGCCCAGAACATTCGCAAGATCTGCATTTGTTCTATTTATTAATGATTCCTCACTAAATGCTCCATCATTTCCAAATGGAACTTCCCTAAGAACAAAATATCTAACAGCATCCTTACCATAATCATTAATATACTCCCTTGGATCTTTGTAATTACCAAGTGATTTTGATATTTTTCCACCATCTATTACTAACCAACCATGTCCAAATACCTGTTCTGGAAGTGGTAAATCTAGTGCCATTAACATAATTGGCCATATAATTGTATGAAATCTTACTATTTCCTTTCCTACAATATGTAAATTTGCAGGCCAGTACTTTTTAAAATTATCATCATTTTCACTTGTATATCCTAAAGCAGTAATATAATTAGTTAAAGCATCTAACCATACATAAATTACATGTTTATCGTCAAATGGCACTGGAATACCCCATTTGAAGCTAGTACGTGAAACACATAAATCATCAAGTCCAGGTTTAATAAAATTATTTATCATTTCATTTTTTCTTGATACAGGTTGTATAAATTCTGGATGCGACTCTATATATTCTACCAATCTATCCTGATATTTTGATAACCTAAAGAAATACGCCTCTTCATGTGCCTCTTCAACATCTCTACCACAGTCTGGACACTTTCCATCAACAAGTTGTGATTCAGTCCAAAATGATTCACAAGGTGTGCAATAAAGGCCTTTGTATTCTCCCTTATATATATCTCCTTGATCATACAATTTTTTAAAAATCTTTTGAACTGCAATACAGTGTTTCTCATCAGTAGTTCTTATAAATTTATCATAACTTATTCCCAAACTACTCCATAAATCCTTAGCATCCGTAATAATTTTATCTACATATTCTTGTGGTGTCACACCCGCTTCATTTGCTTTTTTTTCTATCTTTTGACCATGTTCATCTGAACCAGTTAAAAAGAATGTATCATATCCATTTAATCTTTTATATCTTGCTATAGCATCTGCAATTATAGTTGTATAACAATGACCTATATGAAAATTTGCACTTGGATAATATATAGGTGTTGTTATATAATATTTTTTATTTTCCATTAATATCTTCTCCTTTATTTTATTTCTAATTTATCATTATCTTTATATTTGTAATTTAATGAGTTTTCATTACTCAAAATAGTTTTACCAAGATTTTTTTCTATATCATCTCTTGCTACTTTAGCAGAATGTCCACCTAAATTTGCTATTTTTTTATTTTCTTCTAATCCATGCGGTCTATGTTCTTTAACAAGCTCCCTAGTTGCAATTTCACCTAAATCAGTTAAAGCAACCTCTAAATCTGTCATATTATCTCTTAAAGATTCTTTTCTTATACCTTTAAATTCCTTATATTCACTTGCCTTCATTCCAGACTATTCTTTATAAATTTCATTTGTCAATATTGCATATTCATAATCCTTAGTTATTCCATTTTCTTTCCATACATCTGTTAACTTATTTCTATCTAGTATTCCTTTTAATCTAGATTCAATCCACTTATCAGAATAACCTCTATTCCTATAATAATTTATTGACCTTTTTATTGCAATTTCTGGATCAAATACTTCATCAATTCTTTCTTTTCCCAAAGTTGCTAACCACATTTTAAATGGTTCAGCTTTGGGACTTGGTATTGATTCTATAAGTCTAAGTATTCCCTTAGTATCTAAAACGTCCTGATTATAATATTTTCCATCAGAAGATTTCATTTTGAGCTGTCCGATTTTTTCGGACAACTGACTTCCCTCCACTAATAATTTTTGCTTCAGGTCATTCCAATACTTACGTGGTCTATTTGTACCTGATAAAATTCCAACTACATCAACTACACTAAAATAATAATCTTCTTTATCACTATTCCAAACACTTCTTATCTCTTTTCCCTCAAACAATTTTGTAATAATCTCTAATTTTTCCTGATTCATATTTTTTCCTCCTATGGGATTATTATCCTCTAATTATATTATACTAGGAAAAATTTGAATTTCCTTTTTTTATTCGATTTTTTTAAAAATTACATAAATTTTTATATTTTATAAATCAGAAACTCTATTTACAAACTTATCATCTTCATCATCAACCAATAAATACTTAACAAAAACGCCTTGGCACATACCATCACCTTTTTTTACTATGTAATCTTTATCACCCTCATTTTGAATTTTAATCCACATATGTCCCTCATTATCTTTATTATTATAATAATCAGAATCCACTACTCCAACCTGATTACACATCCTAACATTATATTTAAAGCCCATGCTACTTCTATCAAGTAATAACAAAACATCATCATGTTCCATAGTAACTTTAATACCTGTTGGTATCATTTTAATTTCGCCAGGCTTTAAAGTGTAATCATAAAGAGCAAAGAAATCGTATCCAGCTGCTCCAACCGTTTCTCTTTTTGGAAGTAAATATCCATGATATAATTCAATATCATCCTTTACATCCTTTTTAAACTGTTCAAAGCTTATTTTTTCAAATTTTCTCATATACCTCCTCCAATACTAAAAAAATCACAATCCTATAAGGACGTGATTTTACGTGGTACCACCTTAATTCGTGTATAATACACCTCAAAGACTTAACGTGCCTATCCGTGAAAAACTCCAGACCCATTCGGAATATTTGATATTGCTTGCTTTCACCTATCCAAGCTCTCTAGAAAATATCTACATATTTTTCTTTCCTTCATCGCTTTTCATCAATGCACACATTATAGCACATTTTCCTTTATTGTTCAAGATATTTTGTCATAAAAGAAGATACAATACTTGCTATTTGCATTTCATTATCGCCAAGTTTTTCATCCTCACTTATAATTACAATCATACCTGTTGCCTCACCATTAACCAAAATTGTAGACATGACATAACTACAAGTAATATTCTCATTATCTATAAAATTAAATTCCTTAAAATGCCCCTCAACCATCTTATCTCTTCTTTTAATAGATTCTACAATAAATTCACTAATATTTTTATTTAAATAATCTTTTTTTAAAGGTCCACTTGCAGCAACAACAGTATCCGTATCCGTTATAAATATACTATGCTTCATAAATGTATATATAGCATCTGTAAGTTCACTAGCTAAATCATTTATTTTATTCATCATAGAATATTTTTTTAATACTATCTCTTCATTTTCAACAAATATCTCTAAATTATCTCCCTCTTTAATTCTTAGATTTTTTCTTATTTCCTTAGGTATTACAACACGACCTAAATCATCAATTCTTCTAATAACTCCAGTTGCTTTCATAAATTCCTCCTAAAATTATTTTGGATAATATAGGAAAATTTATTCTAAAATATTAATTGATTTCAACACTATATTCAACTAGAAACTTTTTTATACAATAATCTAAATAATACTTTATAAAAATACTTCTTTCTATCATTAATAATTATCAAACATAAATTACAATATTTCATAATACCATCTTCTTTACTTTTTGAAATGATTCCTCTTGCGTTTCATTTAGTATATATGAATACTCTTCACCAAGTATTTCTCTCATTTCCATTTTTGCTTCTAAAATTGCTTTAGAAAGTGTTAATTCTTCTACCTGTTTTTCTTTTTTTAATTGAATTTTTGGTTCAACTACATTATATTCTTGCACTTTATCCATTTCTATTTCTTTTTTAAAAGTATTAATAAGAAAATAGCCTATATCAGTTTCATCAAATTTTTCTTCACGATATATAGAATATTGTCCACTAATAAAAGGAATACCTGAAAATAAAATATATTTTGAAACTGCAATATTTGATTCAACAAACCATACTATAGGTTCAACTTTTACCCAGTACCAATCACCAACTATCCATCTACCACTTGAAAAAATACAACCATCATATACCCCTATATCACAACAAATACGAATATATTTGTTCCCATTATATTCATATTCAAGGCATTTTGTATCCCTGCCACATTTTGTTGGTAATGTATAATATTTGCCAGTAGTTTTTAATTTATTTTCTTTATATTTTCTTTCAAGTACTGTTGCCGTTCTAGAATTAGCCAAATATTGAGGATATTCTCCACATAAAATTGCATCCAAACCACTTGAATCTTTTATTATGTTGTAATAATTTGATATATCTCCTGGATAAACAAGTGCTGGACGGACACCACAATTATTACTTATAAAAGAAGAATTTAATGTACCATTTCCTAATATAGAATATACTTCTCTATTTTTTACTTTAGTATTTGTCCACCATTCACTACTATTTTTTCTATCACTTGTATAATATTTTTTTGATGCGGACTTACAACCTACAATGCAAGAAAAATCTGTCATAGATGCTGTCATTCCATATTTCTTAAATATATCTAGTTGATCACTACCACATATTTTATTTATACCTAAAAGAGTTAATCTATCTAATTTATACTTTTTCATTCTTTCTATACTCTCTTTTTTCTTCTTATCTTCTTCTTTAAATACATTTGCATAATTCACTTATATCACGTTCTTTCTAATTAAATTATATTAAAACGCTATCAATAAGTAAAATACATTATTTTTATTATATTAATAACTAAAAGTTATGATATAATATTGTTAGGTGAGATTATGAATAAAAACATTAATTTAAATCTATTAAAATATTTTTATGAAGTAGTTAATACTAGTAACATTACAAAAGCAAGTGAAAAACTTTTAGTATCTCAGCCTGCCATTACAAAAGCGATTAAAGAATTAGAAAGCGAATTAAATGTAACATTACTTGAAAGAAGCAAAAAAGGTGTTATTCCAACAGAGGAAGGTAAAATTTTATATGAACATATTAATACAATGTTTAAAAATTTTAATTCAACATTAAGTGTTATAGAAAACTCAAACACAACTGGTGGACACTTATATATTGGAACAACTACAACTAATTTTATGGACTTCATTATGAATACACTAAAAGAATTTAAAAATAAATATCCTTTTGTACATATTCATATTGTACTTGAAGAAATGAATATATTAAATGACATGGCAAGACTAGGCCACCTTGATATATTAATCAAAAATGATTATGAAACAATGAATGAATTTGTAAATATAAAGTCATTTGAAATAACTGATAAATTTGTTGTTGCTAAAGATACCTATCCAGAACTTGCAAATAAAACATATTCTTTAGAAGAATTATTGGAATATCCTTTTGTACTTTTAAGCAATATTACTCATGGCAGAAGAAACTTTGATGAATATTTAAAATCTAAAAATATAGAGTTTAAACCAACTTATGAATTTAATAGTTATAGTTTATGTAAAGAATTAATAAAAAATGGATTTGGTATTGGTATTGGAAATCCAATACATTATAAAGATAAAGATTTTGTTATTATTGATACTAATTTTGATTTACCTACTAGAATATTTAATATCGGTTATATAAAAACATCTAAAAATAAATATATTAAGGATTTTATAGATATTTTAAATAAATAAAAAATTAGGATAACCTAATCTTTACTTTTCTACAATAAATAGTGCTAATAAGGATGACTAGCAATATTATTTTATTATTAAAAAAATACGCTATGTTGTAGTTTTTGAGGGATAATACTATATTACAAGAGAATTAATTATTATTACTATTAAGTATAATAACTCCATCCCTCAAATTCTACAACATAGCGAAAAAATATCGAAAATGTGAATTTTACCATCTTGTATCACTTATTTTATAACTAGTTTTAATCACTATCAACTTACTTGAAAAAAATCTTTTAGCTAGATAGATATTATATTTAATCTACATCTTCAACTTCAACTACACCTTCAAAAAATTTAAGTTTATTAAAAATATTTATATCATATTTATTATTGATATGATTATATTTAAATTTTTTATGATTTAGTTTAACAGTATTTTTTTTTGAATTAATATGAATATTTACATCAACAAGTTTTCCTATGTAAAAATTAGCATAATCACCTATTTGAACAACAGATTTATTTTTTCTTACAATATTTATACCCATTAATGTGTTTGCATTTCTAACATATATACTATTATAATATGATAAACTATACTTACCATATGTAAAATATAATTCATCACTACCAACTTTTTTTACTACTGGGTATATGCGATAATGAATTCTTCCATCACGATGATAACCAATAATTATAAAATCTTCAATTATACATTTCTGAGCATCTACATGACACAATGAATTTAATTTTGAAATACGTATTATAAAAAGAGGTACAACTAAAATAATAAATAAAACTGCCCATATTATTATCAATTTACTCAGATTATTATCTTTAAAATCAGATTGACTAGCAATGAAATTGATCAAAAAAAGGAAAAATATTACATATAAAATGAATATTACTAATAATATTTTCATATTCCTCTTTGCTCTTTTAATATTTTCATTTAATTTCATTAAAAACACTCCCTTTACTATACATTTATCTATTAAAATTATATATGTTTTTATATAATAATTCAATTAAATGAAAAAATAATTTGTAAGTTTTCTAAATTTTACGTAAATAAATTACATATTATTAAATATATTTGTAAACAAAAGTAATTATTTAAAATTATTAAAATTTTTATTAAGAAACTAATAACAGTGAAATATAAGAAAGTAATAGTATCAAAATCATATACTACAAAAATAAAAAATTACAAGCATATTAATTTATAAATCATAACCACGCATAAAATACGTGGTTTGAAATAGCCCTATAAGGGCATACTA
>CAJTZY010000032.1 GCA_910584085.1 uncultured Bacilli bacterium
AATCAACTGGTACCCAGGACATATGGCAAAGACAAAAAGATTAATAAGTGAAAATTTAAATTTAATAGATATAGTATATGAAGTAATAGATGCTAGAATGCCATATTCATCAAAAATAAAAGATATAGATTTATATATAAAAGATAAAAAGAAAATACTTATTATGACTAAAATAGATTTATGCGATATGGATGAAACTAATAAATGGATTAAATATTATGAAAAAATAGGATATAAAGTAATAAGTTTAAATTTAGAAAAAAATATAAATTTAAATAACTTAATAAATATTACTAATGAATTAATGAGTGAAGAAAATGGAAAAAGGATAAGTAAGGGTATGACAAAAAGAAAGGCTAGGGTACTGGTTGTTGGAATACCGAATGTAGGTAAAAGTACTTTAATAAATAGATTGGTTGGTAAAAAAGTTACAAATGTTGGAAATATGCCAGGCATTACAAAAAATTTAAATTGGATTAGGGTAAATAAGGATATAGAATTACTTGATACACCTGGAATACTTTGGCCAAAATTAGATGAAGAAAGGGTGGCCTTTAATCTTGCTAGTTTGACAGCTATTAAAGAAGAAATATTGCCAATAGAAAAAGTAGTAATATATATATTAAATACATTAGATAAATACTATAACACTATATTAAAATCAAGATATGGTATAGAAAAAGTAGATAATGATGATATAGAATCTACATTAGATGAAATAGGTAAAAAAAGAGGATGCCTTATGAGGGGTGGAATAGTTGATTATGATAAGGTTTATAGTATAGTCATGAATGATATAAAAACAGGAATAATAAAAAATATTACATTTGATAGGTGTGATAAGTAAAATGGATAAAAATATGTTAGTTTTAGCATACCTAGGAGATTCAATATATGAAACTTATATTAGGAAATATTTAATCTCAACTGGTATATGTAAAGTAAAAGAGCTTCAAGCAGAGTCAATTAAATATGTAGGAGCAAAAGGACAAGCTGGATATTTAAAAGAAATGATAGATATGGAATTTTTTAATGATGAAGAACTAAGTATAATAAAATGTGCGAGAAATCATAAAAATAATCATAAGCCTAAAAACTGTGATATTATAACTTATAAACATGCAACCGCACTTGAGGCACTTATAGGTTATTTATATTATAAAAATAATATTACTAGAATAGGAGAAATAATGAATTATATTATAAATAATAAAAAAATGAAGTAAAAATACTTAAGATGTGTTATAATCATTTGTATAGAACTTTGGAGGTAAATATATATGGATGAACAATTTGAAATAGAAAATAATGTACTAGTAAAATATCATAAAAAAGATGGGGTAACTGATGTTGTAATTCCAGAAGGTATAATAGAAATAGGTGAATCTGCATTTTCAGATTGTGATAATTTAAAAAGTGTAATCATTCCAAAAAGTGTAACAACAATAGAATTACTTGCTTTTTGTGGATGTACAAGTTTAACCAGTATAACGATTCCAGAAGGTGTAACAACAATAGGAGAAGGTGCATTTATGATTTGTACAAGTTTAGACAGTATAACACTCCCAGAAAGTGTTGAAGAAATACGAGATTATGCATTTTCAGATTGTGAAACGTGTAATAATAGTATTAAAACTTTTAATATTCCATCATATGATATATTTAATATGTTAGATTATTATTCAAAATTAGTAGTACTCAATACTATAATAAGAGATAAAAAACAAGAACAATATTCAAAAGAAGATATAAGTAAATTTAAACAATATATAATAAAAACAAAAAATAGTATTTTTTTATCTATTTTAAGACATCGTAATTTAATAGATTTATTTGATTACATGTTAAATAATAATATTTATACAAAAGAGGAATTAGAAAAATTTATAAATGACGCTACAAATATTGATGGTGTAAATCCTGAAATAACAGGAATATTACTTGAATATATTAATAAAAAAAGGAAAATAAAAACTATACAAAAAAATATAGATGACAGATATTTAATTTAGATGGTGATATACAAGTGAAAAAGTAGGAGGCAAATATGTACGTATATGGGAAAAATGTTGCTTTAGAATATTTAAATAATAATAAAAAAATAAAAAAAGTATTTGTACAAAATAATTTTAATGACCCTGATATTATTAATAGATTGAATAAAAAAAATATTAAGTATACAACTTTGTCAAAAATAGATATGGATAAAAGAGTAAGTGGATTACACCAAGGAATAATTTTGGAAGTAGAAGATTATAAATATGCAGATTTAAGTGATATTATTAGTAATGATGAAAGTTTAATAATAATGTTAGACCATATAGAAGATCCACATAATTTTGGCGCGATAATACGTACTTGCGAAGCAGCAGGCGTAGATGGAATAATTATACCAGCAGATAGAAGTTGTGATGTAAATGCTACGGCTATAAAAACTAGTGTTGGTACTACAGAAAAGGTAAAAATAGTTAAGGTTACCAACTTAAATAATACAATAAAGTTACTTAAGGATAAGGGGTATTGGGTATATGGCACTGATATGGATGGTACTGATTATACTAAATTAGATTATAAAGGAAAAACATGTATAATATGTGGTAATGAGGGGTTTGGTATGTCTAAATTGGTTCGCGAAAATTGTGATTTTATAGCAAGTATTCCTATGAAAGGTGAAGTAAATAGTTTAAATGCCTCAGTCGCAACAGCAATAGTATTATTTGAAGCGGTAAAACAGAGGGGATAAAATGGATTATAAAGATTATAATGATTATGAACTTTTAAATTATATTGCAGAGGGTAATGAAGATGCAAATAATATTATTATAAAAAAATATGAACCTTTAATAATTGGAATAGCAAATAAAATGTTTGCTTATTGTAAAAATAATGGATTAGATAAAAATGATTTAATACAAGAGGGTATGATAGGTTTAAATCATGCTATAGATAGATATCATGAACAAGGAGATACATTATTTTATACATATGCTAAGAAGTGCATAGAAAGAAAAATAATAAGTGTAGTAATAGGCTCAAATAGGAATAAAAATAAAATATTAAATGAATCAATATCTTATGATGATGAGGAAAATTTATTACTTAAAGTTTTAAAGGACACTTCTCCAAATCCGGAAGAATTAATGATAGATATGGAACATGAAAAAGATTTTATTTTAAAAGTAAAGGAAACTTTAACAGATTTAGAAAGTCAGGTATTTGAACTGTTGATATCAGGATTTAAGTATAAAGAAATAGCTGAAATTCTTGATAAAGGTCAAAAATCAATAGATAATGCTATACAAAGAATAAAAAATAAAATTAAGAAAGTAAATGAAAGTAAATAATAATTTATAGGTGGGTAAATGGTAGTAGAATTTAGTGATTACGTTGAAAAACTAAGAAATAGTATAGAAAGTGATATAGAAAATTCGTCCTTAGTATCGGATGAGAGTCAGGAGGATATGATTAAAAATTATTTTGAAGAGCTAAAATCTAAAAATTACGAATCATATGGACAAATATTGGGACTTTTAGTATCTGATCATATAAAAATTTTAAATGATAGAAAAAAATTAAATAATATTGTAGATTGTGAACTTGGAATGTTAGATTTGTATAAAAAATTAAATAATACAAGTGATGTAATAGATTTTGTATCAGATATGTGTCAAATTTTAAATATGCTTTTTTATGCTATGACTGATTTTAATTATAATGATTATTTTTGCAAAAGAGAAATATGGCTTAATTCTAAGGATGAATTATCGCGTTTAAGTAAACTTTCTTCCTTAAATGCAATAGATTATTTATACTACTGCAAAAGATTTAATTTAGATCTATTAAAAAAACAATATAATGAGCTTAGAATTCATTATTCTATAGATTATTCAATGACTGAGGTTATAAAAGTAATTAATGGTTTAGGTATCAGTGATGTAGAAAATTATTATGATTTAGTATCAGAATTACTAATGTCATATTATACTATTCAAAAAGGCAGTAAGATTTTAAGGGGATGTCAAAATAGATTTAATCAAGTTAATCCTTCTAGTATAATAAAAATGATTGAAACAGAGGATAATAAAAGTTTATTGAATGCTATAAAAGATGATGAATTTTTAATTAAAATTTTAAGCAAAGTAATGAGTGATGAAAATAATTGTAATAAAGATTGTCAGAATGATAAAACATATGTAAAAACTTTAAATAAATTAAAACATATTAGGGATTACTTAAAATAATATATATTATATAAATGGAAAGTGAGCGAAAATATTATGGATATAGAAAGTATAGAAGTAGAAAAGGAATTGAAAGTTGTCTTTATGGGAACACCGGATTTTAGTGTACCTATATTAGATGCAATAATTAAAAATTATAAAGTAAAAGCGGTAGTTACTCAACCAGATAAGATAGTAGGTAGAAGTGGTAAAATAGCAAAACCTCCTATAAAAGTAGTTGCAGAAAATAATGATATTTTAGTTATACAATTGAAAAGTATTAAAGAACAATATGAGGAAATAATAGCTCTTGAACCAGATATTATAATTACTTGTGCATACGGTCAAATTTTACCTAAAGAACTTCTTGATTATCCAAAATATGGATGCATAAATGTACATGCATCACTTCTTCCAAAACTTAGAGGAGGCGCACCAATACATAGAGCAATTATTAATGGATATACGAAAACAGGTATAACAATTATGTTTATGGCTCCTGGAATGGATGATGGTGATATTATAGCAAGTGAAGAAGTGAAAATAGAAGATAGTGATACTGCTAGTACGCTTCATGATAAATTAAGTAAACTTGGAAGTGAATTGTTAATAAAAACATTGCCTAGTATTTTAAATGGAACAAATAAAAGAGTACCACAAGATGAAAGTAAAGTTACATTCGCACCTATAATAAAACCAGAGGACGAAAAAATAGATTTTAGTAAGACAAGTATTCAAATATATAATCAAATAAGAGGCTTAAATAGTTTTCCTGGTGCATATTTTATGTTAGATGGTAAAAGATTTAAGGTATGGGAATCTTTTATATCTAATGATTATGCTTCAGATAAATTAGATGGAGAAGTAGTAAAAATATATAAAGAGGGAATAGGTGTAAAAACAAGTAATGGTGTAATAATTTTAACTGTTTTACAGCCAGAGGGAAAATCCAGAATGAGAGCGATTGATTATTTAAATGGAGTTAAGGAATCATTAATAGGAAAGATAATTAGATAAGTATGAAGTTTATAAAAAAAGTAAGAGAAAATTTAAAAGATCCAAAAAAGAAATCACTAACGCTTTTAGGGTTATATGCTATATTTTTTATCTTTGTGTTTGTTTTACTTCAATCAGCTCAAACAAGGAATGTCTCAAATATACCTAAGATTGAAGAAAATAATACTGGCAATACTATAGATAGCTATGAATATATATATAAAATTACTAATAATACTAAAATAAATGAAATAACAGGAACTCATAAAGATAATAAAGATTTATTTATATATAATGAATTAAAGTATTATAAAGAGGATAACGTTATATATTTATACGAAAAAGAAAATTTAAAAGAAGTAGAAACTCTAGGTGTTGATATAGATAAGTATAATTATGATAATGTAAAAAAAATAATAGATGCCAGTAATTTAGTTGATGAAACTATTTATAAAGACGAAAGTAGCAAAAATACCTATAATATAGATCTACTAGATTATTTAAATTTATTAAATGAAGAAAATTCCTGTAAAAATGATTGTTCTAATATAATTATACCTATAACAGTAAATTCAAATAATTATATAAATTCAGTTACAATAGATTTATCAGAATATTACAAATATAAATTTTTAATAGAAATAAATTATTCTAATATTAATAATATAGATAATATAAAAATAAGTACAACAGATTAGTACTTATTTTTTGTTTATTATTTCATTAACTATGTTTAATGCAATATTTAAAGTTTTGTTATTATTATCAAAATTAGGATTAAATTCCACTAAATCAAATGATTTTATTTTATCTATATTATCACATAATATATCCCTAATTTTATATGCAGTTACATCATCGATTCCATTTAATTCTGGAACAGATACACCAGGCGCAAATAATTCGTCAATAACATCTAAATCGTAACTTATATGCATACCATTTGTATTATTTGTTGCAATTTCTATTGCTTTATTCATAATATATTCAATCCCATATTTTTTTATATCTTCACCAGTAAATACAGTTACACCCATTTCCTTTATATTATTAAGTTCTTGAGCTTTATTAGTTTCCATGGCTCTATATCCAACTACAACTGTATTTTTGGGATTATAATAATTACTATCAAAAAATGTTGTAAGAGGTTTGCATATTCCATTTATTGCAGCAAGAGGTAATCCATGTAAATTGCCAGTTATTGTTGTTTCAAATGTATTATAATCTAGATGCGCATCAATCCATATAATCCCTAAATTTTCATTCATTTTTTGACTTGCTAAAGCGCTAGCAATTGCGATACTATGATCTCCACCAATAGTTAATGGAAATAATTCACTTTTTATTGTATTAAGTACATTGTTATATAATTTTAAATTAAATTCATTAACATACTTTAAATTCTTTTTTAAATCATTTTCATCTTTGCTTTTTACACAATTAATTTTATTTATTGTTATAATATCATTTATCTTATTATTATTTAAATTTTTACTTAATAAAGTAGGTCCAAGGGATGCACCGTCTACAGTTACACCCAGGTCACTACATGCATTTATTATATTTATTTTCATTTTACCACCATATAAATATAATATTTGAATTAGTTTATAAAGTCAAGTTTTTTTAGTATTATTATAAATAATACTATTGAAAAAAGAAAAAATAAGTGATAGAATAAAATAGTAGAAAAAGTAG
>CAJTZY010000033.1 GCA_910584085.1 uncultured Bacilli bacterium
TTAACTATATAATCTTTAATATAATTATCAAAGTCTACTCTATAATCATAATTTGATATTTTTTCTAAATTACTAATTATTTTATTAATAAATTCTTTATGTTCACTTAGTTTAAAACATTTTTTATTTTTAATTTTATTATCTAATAGCTCTGATTTAATTCTATCATATAATTCTTCTTCTCTTATTTTCCTTAATGAATTTTTTATATTTTTTAAATTTACTTCTCTATCATATATCGTTAATATTTTAACATCAAAAGTATTATCAAATTCATCAAACATTCCTGTACAAACACTAAATAAACTTGTTTTAATATTTAAATTTAAATTTTTACAATGCAAAAATGCATTATCACCAATTACTGTTACATTTTCTGAAATAGTGATGAACCAAAGTGTTTTACAATTTCTAAATGCAAATCCTCCTATGTATTTTATACCACTTGGAATATTTATATATTTTAAGTTTTCACACCAAGAAAATGCACTATCTCCAATATATGTTGTACTATCTGAAATATTAACTTTTTTTAAATGAAAACAACCAGAGAATGCGCCATTTTCTATTTTAATTACACTATTTGGAATATCTGCTTCTCTAAGAAATATACAACTTTCAAATGCAGATTCTCCTATTTCTACTACATTACTTGGAATATTTATTTCATTTAATGAGTTACATCCTTTAAATAGATTTTTTTCTATTTTTGTTACTCCTTCTGGAATATTAACTTTCTCTAGTAAATTACATCCTCTAAATGCAGAACTACCTATTTTGATTACTCCACCTGAAATATTTATTTCTCTAAGCGAATTACAACCATTAAATGCATTTTCCCCTATTATAGTTATACTACTTGGGATGTTTACTTTTTTTAGCAAATGACATCCCTCAAATACACTATTTTCTAATTTTGTTACTCCTTCTGGAATATTAACTTTCTCTAGTAAATTACATCCTCTAAATGCATTTTCACCTATTATAGTTATACTACTTGGAATGTTTACTTTTTTTAGCGAATGACATCCCTCAAACACACTATTTTCTATTTTTGTTACTCCTTCTGGAATATTTATTTCTTTAAGTAACCCACAATTCATAAATGCATGACTACCTATTTCTGTTACTCCCTTTGGAACATATAATGACTCAATCATTTGATAACAATTAAATGCCTTATCTATCACATACTTTATGCCTTTTGGTATATTGTTTTTTTCTAGTAATTCACTTCTAAGTGAAGGAATATCTTCATTTATTTCACTTTCTGGGATATAAACTTTAGTGAGTAATCTACAATTGCGAAATGCATCTTCACCTATCTTTGTTATAATATTTGGGATTTCAAATGTTCCATCAATATTTATATCATCATCTGTCACTTTAACTAAAACATTATCCTTTATTTTCATATAAAACTCCCCTTTTTGTTAGTGCATATTATATCATTTAATATAAATATGTCAAATTAAAAAAAATGATTAAATCATTTTCTTATTTACTTTATCTTCATTATCCATACTACTTAAATTATCATAATATTTAGTCCATTTTCTATATAATTTGTTCAGTTCACTTGCTGTCTTAGCAGAATTAAGTTCATTATATAAAGTTAAAATATCGTTATATTGGTTTGAAATATTAGTTGCTTTTTTTTCTATTAAACTACTGAAAGTATTTACATCATACTGTTCATGATCTATAATTTCTAAAGATCTATTTATTAAAATAGTTTCGCCTAGAGTTTGGCCACTTATCACCATATCCGAAAGTTCACTGCTACTTAAATTTAGCATAGAATTCACTAAATCACATAATTTATATACAATCATGTCGGTATTTTTTGCCTTATCCTTATTAGTAACTATACCTAATTTATGATTACATATAGATGCATAAACAACCTTTGGTAGAACCATATTTATATTTTCATCCGTTAAATCAAATAACTTATTACTTGATTTAATAACAGCAGTTTTATCAAACTTTTCTCCATCAAAGTATGGTTTATCATAAACCTCAAGTTCAACAGAAATTTTTAAATTACCATTTTCATCAACTATTAAATCATATACATTATTAGCACATGAATTATCTCTTGGTAACATATATATTTTACAGTTACCATATTTATAAATGTTATCTATAAGTTTTCCTATATAAGTCATAAAAACCCTCCTAATTTTATTATAAATAAATTAATGTTATTAATCAACTATTTCGCCATCTAAACTCCAAGTTTTTATATCAGTAATTTTTACATTAATAATTTTTCCTATATATTTTTTATCAGCTTTTACATTAACAAGTTTCATGGTATCAGTATATCCCATAAGATTGTCTTCTTTTTCACTTACTGATTCAAGTAGTACTGGAACAATACTACCCATATATTTTTGATTAGTTTCATTTGCATATTTATTAACTAATTCATTTAATCTATAGAGCCTATTATTTTTTTCGTCCTCTGTTAGATTATTTTCCATACTTGCTGCAGGTGTTCCTACTCTAGGAGAATATATAAATGTAAATGCAGAATCAAACTTGCAAGTATTTACAACTTCTAATGTATCCAAAAAATCTTCTTCCGTTTCACCTGGGAATGCAACTATAATATCAGTAGTAATTGATACATTTGGTATTTTGTTTTTTATTTTATTAAATAATTCTATATACTTTTCTTTTGTATACCTTCTACCCATTAATTTTAATATTCTATCTGATCCAGATTGTAAAGGTAAATGTATATATGGCATAATGTTATCATATTTCGCTATTATGTCAATCATTTTATCATCAAAATCCCAAGGATGACTAGTTACAAATCGAATTCTTTCTATGCCGGTTTTTGCAGTATCTTCAAGTAAGTCCCCCATAGTATAATTAGTATTCAAATCTTTTCCATAAGCATTAACATTTTGTCCAAGAAGGGTTACCTCTTTATATCCATTTTTTACTAATTCATTTACTTCACTAATTATATCTTCTCTTGTTCTACTTCTTTGTTTTCCTCTTGTATATGGAACTATGCAGTATGTACAGAATTTATCACAGCCAAGCATAATATTTACCCATGCTTTATATTTAGAATCTCTTTTTACTGGAATATTTTCATATATATCCCCTTCTATACTAAACACTTCTATTTCTTGTTTTTTATTTTTTATAGATTCTTCTAATATAAAAGGAAGTTTATGTAAATTATGAGTACCAAATACTATATCTACCCATTTATATTTACTTTTTATACTATCTACTACATTTTCTTCTTGTGCCATACATCCGCATATACCACATATTATATCTGGTTTAGTTCCCTTTAAATGTTTTACTCTCCCTAAAAATCCAAACATTTTATTATGTGCATTTTCTCTTATCGCACATGTATTTAATATTATAATGTCTGCATCTTCCATACTATCTGCATTTGTAAAACTCATATCCTCTAGTATCGCACATAATAACTCGCTATCATGCACATTCATTTGACATCCATAAGTCTTTATATAATATTTTTTATCTTTACCTATTTTTTTCATACTTATAGGTACACTATAATCATTTTTTATAATTTTTATTTCCT
Organism: uncultured Bacilli bacterium; assembly: GCA_910584085.1. Classification (GTDB taxonomy): domain Bacteria; phylum Bacillota_I; class Bacilli_A; order RF39; family UBA660; genus UMGS1613. The sequence goes on from CAJTZY010000033.1 coordinate 3,587, forward strand.
TTTTTGTTCTAATTTTTGCCGCTTTTAAATCTGGTAAATTCATACTATCACTTCCTTTGATATAATAACATATTTAGGAGTTTTAAGCAATATAATTTAATGGTGATTATATGATAAGTGATAATGAAATACTTAGAATTGCTAAATATTTAAATGTGGATTTTACTAAATATCCTTTTGAAGATTTTAAAAGAGGCGTGATGATTGAATTTGAACATGGATATGTAGATGAAGTAACTAATGTAACAAATGATGATTTACTAAAAACTGCTAAAATTGCTTTAGCGCATTTAAATGAATATCCAAATTATTATAATAGTGGTTATGGTCTTTTAGTATTTGAAGATTTTCTAAGAAGAAAATTAAAAGAAAAATGAGTTTTAACCCATTTTAATTTAAAAAGTTCATGACTAAATCTATTATTAGTCTCTTTTCTTTGGGATTGGATTCTGCTATTAAAAGTGTTAAGGCAACCAGTGTATTATTATCAATTATTTGATGATTTTCTCTAAATAGCATATTATAAAAATTTAAAAAATATATAAATAGAGTCGCACCTATTCTTTTATTTCCATCTATAAATACATGATTTTTAACTATCATGTATAAAAAGTTTGCCGCCTTTTCTTCTAAGCTCGGATAAACATCTTTTTTATCAAATGTTTGGTAAATATCGCCTATGATACCTTCCAATCCCTTATTTCTTTCTAAAGCAAATAATTTACTATCATTATTGAATTTTAACTTATCTATAATGCTTATGCATTCTTCATAAGTTAATTTTTTATTACTTACATTACCTTCAACTTTTGAAATATTCTTGTGATCATAATCGTCTAAAAGATTAAGGGCTTTTGAATAGTTACCTATTACTTTTAATATTTCCTTGGCATCATTATTTTCTAATTTATCATCAATACGATTTGCAATATCAATAAGTTTAACTGTTTTTTCTAAATAGTCTAATCTTTTTTGATTTACTGCATAACCTTTTAATAAATATTCTTTTAAAATTTTATTTGCCCATTTTCTAAATTTTGTTCCTTGCTTAGATTTAACTCTATAACCAACTGATATTATAACATCCAAATTGTAATAATTAGTTGGTTTATCACTAAATTCGGAATTTCCGAATTTAGCATAGTTTCTTCTTCATATAATTCCTCTTCTTTATATATATTTTTTATATGCTCATTTATTGTCGACACTGACTTATCAAACAATTTAGACATCTGCAATTGCGTTAACCATACAGTTTCATCCTTTAAATTAACTTCTAATTTTACATTTTGATTTTCAAATATAATTATTTCATTTTTCATTATTTTTCTCTCCTTTGTTTTTTTATACTTTTATCATCCTCACTTTCATATCTTCTTTTCTATATTTTATTATACCATTAGTATATGTATTTGTAAATAAAAAACTCTACTATAAAGTAAAGTTATCTTATTTTAATGTCTGCAAATACGCCCTTATGGTCTGTTAAATTATCAAGTGTATCATCATTTATTAACCCTGCATTTTCTATATACCAATTTTTAGGTATAAATATATGATCAATCGCGCTTTTATTACTAAATTTTTGTGAATTAGTTTTTTCATTAACTTCTATTCTTTGAAGGCCTAATTTATCAAGTTCCGTAATAAATTCATCAAAATGGGCATCTACATTAATTTCCATGTTTAAATCGCCTGTTAAAACAACCGGATATGTTTTACTTAATATTTTTACTATATTGTAGATACTCTTTAATTGCCTAATTTGAACATCCCTTATTTGATAATCTAAATGAGTATTTAATACATATATACTTCCAAAATTATTATCACTTATTTCTACCATTGTAATTATTCTAGGCATAATTGAACACTTTCTTAAACTCTCTATTAAATCTTTTGGATTACTAGGAAACCATGGTAATAAATTTGTTGTTGTAGTAAGTACATTTTTATTAGTTATTATTGCATTGTTTTCATTAAATGAGTCAAGTGAAGACATTTTTTGAACTAAACTAGAACTACCATATCTATATTCCCCATATAACTTATAATTTTTCAAATGTTCTAATAATCTTTTAGAAAATACTCTTGTAAGTTCTTGTGTACATAAAAAGTAATAACCGTTATTTTCTATATGTCCTGCAAGAATTTTAGCATTATCTACCCCATTACTATCTAATCCACCTAACCTATTAACTTTATTATTTTGTGTATTTAAAGTTCCTATTCTTATTATATCCATATTATTTTAACCTCCACATATATCTGTAAAAAAATTCTTAATTGAATTGGTGTTATTCTATCACTTTTTAAAAATAATGTCAAAAAAAACTTTACATAGATAGTGTAAAATAGATTTGGGATTATATACAAAAAGGAAGACCTTTGTTAA
>CAJTZY010000034.1 GCA_910584085.1 uncultured Bacilli bacterium
TAGACTTCCTCTCACTAAGAAGAAAGAGAGGTGTAGTCGAGTTGTCTACTCGACGATATTATGGATAATATATTTATGCACATAGATGTAAATAATGCATTTTTATCTTGGACTGCTGTCGATTTATTAAAATCTGGTTATCCAATAGATATAAGAAATATAGAATCTATAATAGGTGGAGATGAAGAACAAAGACATGGAATAGTTCTTGCTAAGAGTATGGTAGCAAAAAGAAAAGGTGTTAAAACTGCAGAAACTATTAGAGACGCTAAAAGAAAATGTAATAATTTAAAAATATATCCTCCAAATCATAAACTTTATCAAGAAATGTCTAATAAATTATTTAATCTTATAAATAAATATACACCAGATATAGAAAAGTTGAGCGTTGATGAATGTTTTATTGATTATGGTAAAGTAAAACATTTATATGGGGATCCAATTAGATTCGCATATAAATTAAAAAAAGAAATAAAAGATACATTAGGATTTACTGTTAATATTGGGATAGCCAATAATAAATTGTGTGCTAAAATGGCATCTGATTTTTTAAAGCCAGATAGGGTTCATACTTTATTTATGAATGAAATAGAGAAAAAAATGTATCCACTACCAGTAGAAGATTTATATGGAGTAGGTAAAAGTTCAAGTAAGAAACTTAGAGAATTAAAAATAAATACTATAGGAGATTTAGCTCATGCTGATTCCAAACTTTTATATAAATATTTTAAAAATCAAACTGAAAAATTAATAAATAGTGCAAGAGGAATAGATGATAGCGTTATAATGGTAAAAAGAGCTGAGGTAGAAGGAATTAGTAACTCTACGACTACTAGTTATAATCTTAATTCTTTAGAAGAAATATATAAATATTTGTATCCATTAGTTGAAAATGTAAGTATAAGTTTAAGGAAAAAAAATAAATATACTAATCAAGTGGGTGTTATATTAAAGGATAAATATTTTAAGACCTATTCACATCAAAAGAAATTAAAAAATCCAACAGATAGTACTGATGAAATATATGAAATTGCAAAGGTTCTTGCTAAAGAGTTGTGGAATGAAGAAGGTATAAGATTAGTAGGGGTAAGTTTAAGTAAATTTTCTACTTCGTTTAATCATCAAATATCTATATTTGATAATGTAGAGGATATAAAACAAAATAGTGAATTAGATAAAACATTAGATAGATTAAAGGAAATATATGGAGAAAATATAATAAATAAGGCATTTAAATTTAAAAAATAAAAAATTAACATAATTCTGTTAATTTTTTTTAAATTTATTTATTTTCGACAATTTCGTCAATAATTCCATAATCTAATGCTTCATTTGAATCCATGAAATTATCTCTATCTGTATCACGTTCAATAATATCTAATTCTTTTCCAGTATTATTAGATAAAATTTTATTTAATTTATCTTTAGTTTTTAATATATGTTCAGCTGCAATTTTTATTTCTGTTGCTTGTCCCTGTGCTCCACCTAATGGTTGATGGATCATAACTTCACAATTAGGAAGTGCATATCTTTTCCCTTTTTTACCACTACTAAGTAAGAATGCTGCCATAGATGCACATATTCCCATTCCTATGGTAGAAACGTCGCTTTTAATAAAGTTCATAGTATCATAAATAGCCATTCCATCAGTAACACTCCCACCAGGTGAGTTTATATATATACTAATATCTTCACTATTTAAGGAATCAAGAAAAAGTAATTGTGCAACTACTGAATTTGCCAAGTTATTATCAATCTCTCCATTTATAATTATAATTCTATCTTTAAGTAATCTAGAATATATATCATAAACTCTTTCACTATTATTAACTTTATCTATAACTGTTGGTATAATCATAAAATCATCTCCTATGTATATAATAGTTGTAAAAGTAATTTTTTATTCTTTAAAAAAGTCGACAAAATTGCTTATTTTTGATATTATATGTATATAGAGTAAGAGGGATAATATGGAAAAAAAATTAAAAGTTACGTTTAGAGGTAATGAAACTTTAGAATTTGATGAAGGAACAACAATAAAGGAAATATCAAATAGTTTTAGACACTATTTTAATTATGATATATTAGCAGCTAAAATTGATAATGATATAGTAGATTTAAGTGATACATTAAAGAAAAAATGTAATATAGATTTTTTCGATAGAAGTAGTTCTCTTGGAAATTCTATATATGCTAGAAGTGCGAGATTTATACTTATACTTGCAATAAGAGATGTATTAGGTGAGACTGCAAAGCTTAAAACACAACATTCTCAGGATCACGGTGTTTACTGTACCATAGAAGGAGTATCAATAAATAAAGATACAATAAATGAAATATATTTAGGTATGAAAAAAATAGTTAGAGAAAATTATTTATTTACTAAGTTAAGTGTATCTAGATTAGATGCGATTAAATATTTTAAGAAGTTAAATCAAATGGATAAAGTTAATGTATTAAAATATATATCTAATACTTATATTAACTTATATAGAATTAATGATATATACGATTACTTTTATGGAAAAATGGCGTATAGTACTAGTCAAATAAATGATTTTAAATTAACTTATATAGGTGATAATGGATTTGTTATGTCACTTCCTGATATAGTTAATCCAGAATGTACACTAGATTATACACACCATGAAAAAGTATTTAATAAATTTTTAGATTACACAAATTGGGGTAAAGTTCTTGGAATAGAAAATGCTGCTGATTTAAATAAAACAGTATCTAAGGCAAAAATAGGTGAACTTATAAATTTGGCGGAAGCTTATTATGACAGTCAGCTTGCTAAAATAGCAGATGATATATATAATAGTGATAAAAAAATAAAATTAGTTTTAATGGCAGGCCCATCATCAAGTGGGAAAACTACTACTTCTAAAAAATTAGATATTTATTTAAGAAGTAAAGGATTTGTTACACATCCAATTGGTCTTGATGATTACTTTGTTGATATAGATAAAAGAGTACTTGATGAGAATGGCAAACCTGATTTTGAATCAGTTAGGGCTCTTGATATAGAATTATTTAATAAAAATTTAACTCAACTCTTGGAAGGAAAAAAGGTAAATTTACCAACATTTAATTTTGTATTAGGTAAAAGGGAATATAATGATCACTATTTAAAATTAGGAGAAAAGGATATAATAATAGTAGAAGGTCTTCATGCATTAAATGATGAACTTACAATGTCTATAAGTAAAGATCAAAAATATAAAATTTATATAAGTCCACTAACACAACTTAATATTGATGATCACAATCATATACATACTAGTGATATTAGAAAGTTAAGAAGAATAGTTCGCGATAGTAAAACAAGGGGTTATGGAGCTCGTGAAACTTTAAGAATGTGGCCAAGTATAAAAGCAGGAGAAAGAAATAATATATTTAGATTTCAAGATGATGTAGATACTGTAGTAAATTCAGCACTTATTTATGAAGTTGGGGTGCTTAAGACTTATGTTGAACCATTACTGTTTAATGTAGATGAGGATGATCCAGAATATCCAGAGGCACTAAGACTTATAAATTTTTTAAGGAATTTTTTACCTATTCCAAGTGATGATGTTCCGGCAAATTCAGTACTTAGAGAATTTATAGGAGGAAGTTGTTTTAAAAGTTAGAAAGAAGGAAATAATATGATAAAAGTAGCAATTAATGGATTTGGAAGAATAGGAAGATTAGTATTTAGAATAATGGAAAGCGATTCAGATTTTGAGGTAGTAGCAATCAATGATTTGACGGATGCAGAACAGTTATCATATTTGCTTAAGTATGATACTAGTCATGGTAATTATAGAGTTAATGAAATAGGCTTTGATGGTAATTATATTATTGTAGGAAATAGAAAGATTAGAGTATATTCAGAGACTGCTCCTGCCAATTTACCTTGGGGAGAACTTGGTATAGATGAAGTATTTGAATGTACTGGAAGATTTACTGATAAGGATAGTGCGAGTGCACATATAAAGGCAGGGGCAAAAAAGGTTATTATAAGTGCACCTGCTAAGGGAGATTTAAAGACAATTGTTTATAATGTAAATGAAGATATTTTAGATGGAAGTGAACAAGTTATAAGTGCAGCATCCTGTACAACAAATTGTTTAGCTCCTGTACTTAATATAATAGAAAAGAATATTGGTATAACAAAGGGATTTATGACAACTGTTCATGCATATACAAATGATCAGGCAACCCTTGATATTGCCCATAAAAAGGGAATAAATGCTAGACGTGGGCGTGCATGTGCTGCTAATATTGTTCCATCTTCAACAGGTGCAGCAAGTGCTATTGGACTTGTAATACCATCTTTAAAAGGAAAACTAGATGGAGGAGCACTTAGGGTTCCTGTTACGACTGGATCTGTCATAGATTTAACTTTAGAACTTAATAGAAATACAACAGTAGAGGAAATAAATAGGTTATTTATTGACAATGCTAATGAAACAGTGGGATTTACTATGGATCCAATTGTATCAAGTGATATTATAGGTTCTAGTTTAGGTGGACTTATCGATGGTCAACTTACAAAAGTAATTGAAGTAGAGGGCAAGCAATTAGTAAAAATTATTGCATGGTATGATAATGAAATGAGTTATAGTGCTCAAATGGTCAGAACTGCAAAATATTTTGGAAATATGGACTAATATGGTCTTTTTTTCTTATTTTACAGTTTTTAAAAAAATGAATAGTAAAAATAGCAGAAATTCTAAAAAATGATGACAGAAATTAAAATACTGTAAAAATATATTTGCAAAAAATAAAAAAGGTAATTTGAATATAAAATAGTAATATGTTATAACCTTGTTGGTGATTACATGAACTATTTAAAAAATATAAAAGAATTAATAGAAAATGATATAGTATTAAGAAAGAAAAATAGAATATATGAAGAAAATCATAGATTAAATACATATTTTGAAATAGGAAGACTTATAGTAGATGCGCAAGGTGGAGAAAGAAGAGCAAAGTATGGAAATGGGCTTATAAAAGAGTGGAGTAATATATTAACTAAAGAATATGGTAAGGGATATGATATATCTAATTTAAAGAGAATGAGGCAATTTTATTTGACTTTTCAAAAAGGTGGGGCACTGCACCACCAATTAACTTGGACAAATTTATCAATAATTTTACCAATAAAAGAAGAATCAAAAAGAAACTATTATATTAATTTATGTTCTAAACAAGATATATCTAGTAGGAAACTAAAGGAAAAAATAAAAAATGGTGAATACGAAAGATTAGAATATAAAGAAAATATAGAACTTATAGATGGAAAACAAGAATTAACAATAAAAGATATGATAAAAAAACCAATACTTATAAAAACTGATAAAAGAGTTGATAAGCTAAGTGAGAAGGCTTTAAAAAGGTTTATCTTAGAAAAAATAGAAGAATTTTTAATAGAACTTGGTGTAGGATTTGCATTTATAGGTAGTGAGTATAAACTAGGAAACTATAGATGTGACCTATTATTTTTTAATACGGAATTAACTTGTTTTATAGTTTTAGAGTTAAAGATAAGAAAGTTAAAACCAGTTGATATAGGGCAAATAAAATATTACATGAACTATATAGATAAAAATATGAAAAAGGATTATATGAATAAGACAATAGGTA
>CAJTZY010000035.1 GCA_910584085.1 uncultured Bacilli bacterium
GAGTTTGGATACAATCTAAACTTATAAGCTTTATGAATTATCATATTATTCACCATCTGTATATATTATATCACGTACATTTGTTTTCATCAATGTTTTTTTGAAAATTTGATATGACTTTCCTATTATACAAAAAAAAGGCATAAAACCTTTAAAATAAACTTGTTGTTGCTGTTGCTTTCAGGTCATATCCTGCTCTAATTCCCTTTTTATAGGCAAAATATCCTGCTGCAGCAATCATTGCTGCATTATCTGTACAATATTTTATATTTGGTATTGTTAAATTTATGTCATTTTCTTTGCACAGTTCAGTAAATCTATTTCTTATTCCACTATTTGCTGATACACCACCAGCTATTATTAAGTTTTTTACATTGTACTCTTTAAGTGCACGCATTGTTTTTTTTGTTAGTATTTCGACAACCCTATTTTGAAATGAACAAGCTATATCTGATTTTCTAATTTTATTACCTCTTTGTTCTTCATTATGTACTAAGTTTATAACTGCACTTTTAATTCCACTAAAGCTAAAATTATATGAATTGTCATCAAGTGGTAAAGGAAGTGTATAGGTATCTTCTCCTTCATATGATAGTTTATCTACAAGTGGTCCACCTGGGTAAGGTACATTTATAACTCGGGCTACTTTATCATAACACTCACCTACCGCATCATCAAGTGTTCCTCCAATTTTTTTAAATAAATAATCATTTTCCATATATATTAAATCAGTATGTCCACCAGAAACTACTAGAGCTATTAGTGGAAATGACATTTTAGAGACTAGGTTGTTAGCGTATATATGACCTGCTATATGGTGAACTGGAACTAATGGCTTATTGTATATATATGAAAGTGTTGTTGCTGCTCCTACACCTATAAGTAAACATCCTATTAAACCAGGGCCATATGTGACTGCTATAGCATCTATACCTTCCATTTTCATATTTGCCTTTTTTAGACATTCCTCAATAACTATTGTAATATTTTCAACATGCATTCTGCTTGCTATCTCAGGTACAACCCCACCATAGCTTGCATGTGTATCCATTTGTGATAATACTACTGTTGCTATTTCTTCATTACCATTTTTTACAATTGAAACACTAGTTTCATCACAACTACTTTCAATTCCTAATATATAGGTATCTTTCATTTTATTCACCAACTTTTCTCATCATTAATATAGCATCTTCATTACCATAATAATTTTTTCTTATTGCTACCTTATCGAAACCATTATTTTCATATAGTTTAATAGCTGGTACATTACTGCTTCTAACTTCTAATGTAATATTTGATCTGTTCTTGTTATTATCAATTAGGTTATTTAACAATTTGGTAGCTATACCTTGCCTTCTATAATCACTGTGAACAATAATATATTCTATTTCTATTCTATCGTATATTAGATCATATATTAAAACACCCATTATTATTTCATCTATATATACTAATCCTTTTAAAAATATATTATTTTTTAAATTTTTTTCTAAATTATAGTTAAATGGTTTTAATAAACTATCTATTTCGTTTATTTCATTTAAGTTAAACTCTCTAATCATTTTTTAATTTATTTTCCTCTGCTTCTGTTAATTTTAAATATTTTGGATTTAGATTATGTGGATTTATTCCCTTATCATTTAAGTGTTTAATAATAACTTTTTCTATATTAGGATTTGGTTTAATTACGTTATCCGTATTCAAATTATCGTATGATATTAACTCATAATCATCATTTATTTCATTTAACAAATCATTTAAACTAACTAAAGAATCGTTTTTTATATTATTTAGATTATTATCATAAACACCGGCAAATACATTTCCTCTTCTTGCATCAATCATTGGAACTAAATATTTTTTAGTTGTATTTGTTGTAGCTAAAATTTCTAGACTAGATATAGGTATTATTTCCTTATTTAAAGCCCATGCTATTGTTTTAGCATCAGTTACACCTATTCTTATACCCGTAAATGATCCTGGCCCATTAGCAACGAAAATTTTACTTATATCATTTAATGATACACCTGAATTATTTAAACACTCATCTATGATTGGGAGTATTTTAGAAGACATATCGGATATTATATTTTCACAGTGTTTATATAATATTTCACTATTTTTTAATATTGATACCGTGATATGTGATGTGGTTGTATCAATTAGTAAATATATCATAAAACTGCCTCACATAATTCCTCATATTTTTTTCCATAAGGTGTTATTATCAATAGTCGCTTATTTTCATCTATTACCTTAAACTTTATTTCTAATCTTTCGTCAGGTAAACTATCTTTAATTGTTTTTGCCCATTCAATTATTACTATTCCACCTTTATTATAGTATTCCTCTACTCCTACTCCATCAATATTACCGTCTAATCTATATACATCCATATGGTATAAAGGTAGTTCACCACTAGTATATTCTTTTATTATTGTAAATGTAGGAGATGTGATATTTTCACTTATTCCTAGGCCATTTGCAATGCCTTTAGTGAATATAGTTTTTCCACTACCTAGTTCCCCATCTAAACATATTATCATATTTTCAAATTTTTCAGATTCAAAATTTTGAGCAATTTCTATCGTCTCAAATTCATTATGAGTTGTAATTCTATATTCCATTTTTATCACCAATTATATTATAACATTAAAAAAAGTATTATTTCAATAGAAATAAAATAATTATAATAATTACACTTTATTTACATGGAAATAAGACATTAAATGATTTTTGTATTTTATTACCTTAGATTATTTATATTAAAATATAAAAATTGGCAACTGGCTATCTTCCTTTAACACTATTTTCAACATGAAAGGGTTTAACAGTTGTGCTTGTGATATGCTAATTAAACTATTATTATACCTCATTATATATTTTTCTTAGTTTATTGAAGTTATTTTATAATATTTTAAATCATTATATTTTACTTTAGACTTTATGACACCCAGTGAGATACCTGTATATAAAATGATATGAAAAAAGACCAAATCGTTAAAAATATAGTCTTTTATAAACAAAAAAAAATTGGCAACTTGCTATCTTCGCTTTAACACTATTTTCGCCGTAAAAGAGCTTAACTGCTGTGTTCGGGATGGGAACAGGTGTATCCTCTTTGCTATCGTCACCAATAAACATTAGAGAAAATAATTCTCTGAAAACATGATAATGTGTAATCTATCAAATTAAGAATAATTAATATAGGATTAAATCCTCGATCTATTAGTACTGGTCAACTCAACGTATCACTACGCTTCCATCTCCAGCCTATCAACCTTGTAGTCTTCAAGGGATCTTACTTCTTAAAGAATGGGAAAACTCATCTTGAAGTTGGCTTCCCGCTTAGATGCTTTCAGCGGTTATCCA
>CAJTZY010000036.1 GCA_910584085.1 uncultured Bacilli bacterium
TTAACAAAGGTCTTCCTTTTTGTATATAATCCCAAATCTATTTTACACTATCTATACAATGTAAAATTTGACAAAATGCTAGCAGTATGCTAAAATACACATTAAATTTTTAAAGGGGGAAAATTTTATGGAGATAAAAAATAATGTTTTAGTTAAAGTAACAGATGATGATATAGAAAATGGTACATTTATAATTCCTGAATATATAACAGAAGTTGTTAAAGAAGCATTTCGTAACTGTGAGAAGCTTGTAAGTATAAATATACCAGATAATGTAAGTATTATAGAAAAATATGCATTTTCTCATTGTGAAAATTTAAGAAAAGTTATAATGTCTAAAAATGTATCTAGAATAGAATCAGGAACATTTTATGAATGTGAAAAATTAAAAAATATAAATCTTCCAAATGGGGTAACAACTATAAGAGATTGTGCTTTTTCTGGTTGTACTAGTTTAATTAAAATAGAAATTCCAGAAAGTATAACAACATTTGGTGAATATGTTTTTTGTGGTTGTGAAAATTTAAAGGAGATAACAATTCCCAAAAAAGTATCAGTAATTTCATCAGGTTTATTTTCTGGATGTAAGTCTTTAAGTACCGTTAATATATTAGGAAAAATAGAGAGTATTCATTGTTATGCTTTTCGTGGTTGTGAAAATTTAAGAAATATGATTATTCCTTCAAGTATAAAGGAAATAAAACGTTGTGCTTTTGAAGATTGTAACAAATACAATTTAGCATTATCAAGTAGTTTTATTGATTTGTCATTTGAAAATTTACACGTTCATTCTTTAAAAGTAAATAATATGTTTGTAAAAACTTATAGTGGTAGAGTTCAATTAGGATTTGATATAAGAACTGTAGTAAAAAAAGAATTATTAAGAAATATAGTAGAAATACTTAAAAGTAATAATATAAATGTTAGAAAATATTTTAAATATAAAGAACATGAAATATTTATAGAAATAATGATGGATAAAATATTTAAAGGATATGAAGTTAATAAAATAGAAGAGGAATTAAATAATTATATAGAGGGATATCTTGATGACAAAGGGTTAAAAATAGAGAGTAATAACGAAATTACATTAAAGTATGGTGATGAACTAAAAAAGAAAGAAAATTCTGAATATTCTAATGAACCATTATTTTTAGAAGAAATAAAAGGTTTATCAAATTCTGATATGCCAAATGAAAGGATAGTAAAAAGTAATTCAATAATTTATCAAGATTCACCAATGGAAAATATTCAACATGAAAAGGAAACAGAACAAGAAATTAATATAGAAGAAATACTTAGAAAAATAAATCAATTGCCTAAAGAAAAAATCTTACTAATAATAGATATGGTAAAAAGTAATATTTTTGATAAAAATAATGAAGAAAAATCTAAAATTTTAGAACCAGAATCTGAATCACAACAACCATATAAAGTAAATATAAAAAAATAATTAATATAAAACAAAACAAAAACAGATAGTAAAAAAATAAATTAATAAGTATTAAAAATTAAAGGATCCCTTTAAATAATAATCAATTTGACGAATAATTATAAATATGTTATACTATAAATCGTTTAGGGGGAAATAAACTATGTTATTGAATATTTATTTAGCGACAACTGCTGTAAGTTGGGTTGTTTCAATTACTACTAGTGTTGCTTGCGATAAAAAGTTAAAAAGAAAAGGATATAAATTTGTAAAACAGGAAGAATCAATTTCAGAAAAGGTTATAACTTTTATTTCAACTGCATTTTATTTATCTATTCCAGTTTTGAATATTTTAAATGCAATTTCAATCCTTCTCATGGGTAATGAAATATATGAGTATATGGAAGATAAATTGTTAAAAAATGGTAAAATATATATCCCTACTGGTGAAGTGGAAGTTGAAGTAGAAATTAAGGAAGATGAAGTTTCACCTATGGAAGAATCAAAAGATTATACTGAAGAAGATAAAAAAGTAAGTCTTGAAAAAAGACCTGAAGGAATATCTGAAAATAGAATAAAAGAAATTGATGAAAAAATAGCTTGTTTAAATCGTGAAAAAGAAATATTAATAGATTTGAAACATAAAAAAGAAGGACCTGTATTTCAAAAAAAATGGAATAAAACACAAAAATAACTGTAAATTATTTAAGCAGAAATCTTAAAAAAGTTCGTAACTAACAGATTTTTGCTTTTTTATATATTAGGAAATTTCTTCGAAATGGTTAATTTTTGGCAATAACTAAAAATATGATGTTATGAATATGTCAAGGTAACCTATATAATTATATTATTAATTTTATATACACTCTATTTAAAATATCCTAATGTTAAAAATGAATTTGACAACAATAAAAAAACAATGTATCCTTATTATAAGGAGTTGAAGATATGACATTAGTTATTATGGCTGCTGGAATGGGTAGCAGATATGGTGGGCTTAAACAAATTGATGCTGTAGGTCCAAATGGTGAATTTATAATTGATTATAGTATTTATGATGCTATTAAAGCAGGATTTAATAAAGTTGTTTTTATTATAAAACGTGAAAATGAAGAAATATTTAAAGAGACAATTGGTGCACGTGTAGAAGATCACATTGAAGTTGAGTATGTTTTTCAAGAAATAGACGATTTACCAAATGGAATAAAAGTTCCAGATGGTAGGGTTAAGCCTTGGGGAACAACACATGCAATTTTAGCATGTAGAAATACTGTTAAAGAAAATTTTGCTATTATAAATGCAGATGATTTTTATGGGTTAGATGCTTATATGAGTATGGGTAATTTTTTAAAAAATTTAGATGAGAATTCATATAATATTGGTCTTGTTGGGTATAAAGTTAAAAATACATTAACAGAAAATGGGGCTGTTAAAAGGGGAATCTGTGAAATTAATGATAAATATTTAACAAAATTAATTGAAAGTAATGTAGAGTGTGAGGGTGGAGTTATAACAGCTAGTCCACTTGATGGATCTCCTTCTTTTGAAATTAGTGATGATACATTAGTTTCTATGAATATGCTTGGATTTACTCCTAAAATATTTGCGTTATTAGAAAGTGATTTTAAAGAATATTTAGAAGAAAATAAAGATAATATGGAAAAATGTCAAAGAGTTATTCCTGATACAGTATTTAAATATATTAAGCAAGATAAAGTAAAAGTAGAGGTTTTAAATACATCAGCTAAATGGTATGGTGTTACTTATAAGGAAGATAGACCTATGATTGTTTCTTCAATAAAAAAATTAGTTGATGATAAGGTTTATCCAAATGATTTATGGGAAAATTAGGTTATCCTAATTTTTTATTAACTCTTTAGAAAACTTCCAACGCGGAGCGTAGGAAGTAAAAACCA
>CAJTZY010000037.1 GCA_910584085.1 uncultured Bacilli bacterium
AAAATCTAAAAATAGAAAATGTAGTTAAAAAATATCTTAACTACATTATACGAGGAGGAATTAATAATAAAAATGAAATCAGGGATTATTAAAGGAAAAGGATATGAATTAGGAATGAAGTTTTCAAAGTTATTCGAAAGTTCTAATTATGACTTCGATTACTATAAAAATTTGTTAGAAAATAAAGATATCAAAAATAATTTAGAAAAAGTAAAAGAAAAGTTAAAAAAATTATATCCGGATTACTTAGATGAAATGTATGGTAGAGCCGATGGATTCAATATAGATAGAGATGCTTATTTATTAAATATTTGTTTTGAAATATATGATTCACATGAGTCTTGTACTGATGTAATTATAAAAAATAATAATAAAAATGTTTTGATTGGTCATAATGAAGATTTGTCAGAAAACTTAGATGAGATGATTTTAGTAAAATATGAATATGATAATGAATTTTTTTATGATTTATCAACATACAATTGTCCACAAGGTACTACATTTGGTTGGAATAATTATGGAATAGTTTATAGCGTTAATAGTATTGAAATAGATAGTTATAATGAGATTGGTATTCCAGTATGGTTTATTTTAAGAAGTATTGTACAATGTAAAAATATAGATGAAATCATAAAAAAAATTGATATTACTGATTGCGCTTCAGCATTTAGTTTAAATATTGTAGACAGCAAAAATAATAAAGCATTTTCAATAGAAAAAGTTTTAGACGAATTAGACGTTATTGAAATAGATGAAAAATATATACATACTAATCATATTATTCATCCTAATATGGACAAAAATGCTAATGTTGAATATGAATCTACATTAATTAGATATAGTGTAGGATTAAAACAATTAAACAATTTAAAAAATAAGGAAATTACTATAGAAGATGTAAGAAATATCTTGCAATTTAACAAAGGTAAAAACGAGTATATTCATAGAAAAATTGGGGAAGATGAATACCCAACAGTTGCAACATTTTTATTTGATAGTTATTCTAAAAAAATAGAGATATATAGTTATTATGATAAACAAGTGATTAAATGTAATATGAATGAAATTTAAGCCAGGGAAGTAAAAACAAGAATAATCGGCAAAATCAGGCAAATATAAACTGGGTAGTGGGGATTTTAGAAAAAACGTCCACAAACCTCTATAAATGTGGACATTTATAGAAATGATTTGTTACATATTTAATTGAAAATTGGAAGGGGATAGAATTTAAATGGAAAAAAGAATGAATAAAGAGGAATTACTAGAATTACTAGGTAATTTAAAAATAAGTAGAAATGAATTTTGGATTTTATCATCAGGAGCACTGACTTTAAGAAATATTTATCCAGATGCTGGAGACCTAGATATTGCAGTTACTGATAAAGGTTTAGAAGAATTGAAAAAAAGTTATAATTTAAAACCAAAAGAAAATGGTTGGTTTATAATTGATGATAGAATAGAATGTGTTTGCGATGGTAAAAAAGAAAGTCTTAAATACCAGCCTGAATTAGTACAAGGCTATTACTTACAAAATATAAATGAATATCTAGAATATTTAGAAAATAGTATAAGAGAAAAGGATAAAAAGAGAATTCCAATCGTAAAAGAATATATAAAAAATAGATATGGAGTCCAAAAATAAATTAATAAAAATATATTAAAACAAAAAATGTAATAGGAAGTGATATAAATGGACAACCGGCAAAATACAACAATCAACTGGGGTATCGGGATTTAAAGACAACCTTGGTCAAAGCCTTATAAATAAAGGGCTTGCTCAAAAAAAGTTTTTACACATTTTGATTAAAATAGGAAAAGGAGGCAATTTAATGGCTAAATTTACTTGGAATAATTGTGTTGTTCCTCATAATTTGAAGATAAAACAAGTTTATGGTGTAGTTTTTTCTGATGATAAAAGAATACTATTAAGGCTTGATGACAATAAGTATAAATTAACAGGCGGAAAACCAGAAGAAAATGAAAGTTATGAAGAAACATTAAAAAGAGAATATATTGAAGAATTAAATATAGAATTAGAAGATATTCATTATTTAGGTTATTTATTAGTAGAAGAAAATAACATTGAACCTTATGCACAAGTAAGGATGATAGGAAAAATAAAAAATATTAATAAGAATCGCCATGATATTGATACAGGAAAACAATATAAAAGATTTCTTTCAAGTATTAATAATGTTAAGAAATATTTAAATTATGAAGATGAAGCGGGTAACTTATTAATAGATGATGCTATAATTATGGCTGATAAAAAATATAAGTTTGAAAAAATAGCTGATATTGAGAATTATGTGTAAAAGGAAGTGATATAAATGGACAACCGACAAAATACGACAATCAACTGGT
>CAJTZY010000038.1 GCA_910584085.1 uncultured Bacilli bacterium
TCGGCTGAAAAACAGCCGATAAAATTGTCGTGGCGGAAAATAGAATGATTACTACATATAAAAAGCAAAACTTATGATATTTAATAGAATCATAATATAAACGAAATGTAATAATGGAAAACTGTAAAAGAAGAAGAATTATTATATTGAAAAACATATTAACTTTCATGTCATTTCTCAGTTTATTGATAACAACAATATTCTTAGACATATATTTGAATAGTTTCATCTTTTTTACATGGTTATCTATAATAACCTCTGTTTCGTTTATATTTTTGATAAGTATAAAAAGATGTGATATAACTTGGTTCGACATTAGCGTACTGATTTTAGTAATAATCCAAACTTTAGTCAATTCACTAAATGATACTTTGATAATATACCATCAACCTATAATCAAAATATTAGCATTATTACTATGGATGATTAGCTTACGTAATTTATGCAGAAATAATTATAAAAATGCAGTCCGAATATTTACAGGAATATTAACACTTTGGATAATAATACAATTATATCATGTTATAAAAACTTGGGAGATTTCAAATTTTACCTTTTATAACTATTATAACAGTATATCATATTCTATCTTATTCTCTTTTATTAGTTCTTTTCTAATAATGCAAATATTTCATAGTAGATTACAGAGAAAAATTCAATTTGCATTAGTAGCAATACTAATAGGGTTAAATATTATCATATTTGCAAATTTTAACTCCCGCACTCTGTTAATTGTTCTATTTGCAACTTGTCTATATATTCTATGTGAGGTAAATATAAAAAAGAAAACTATTATAATGTACCCTATCTTGCTCTTTTCTATTTTACTAATAGCCTTTACTTATAAAATAGAGTCAAGTATAGGACGAATATTTATTTGGAAGAATTCTCTACATATATTGTATGATAATCTTATTTCCGGCATAGGAATAGGAAAATTTCCAACTATATATATGGAGTATCAAGCAAATTACTTTACCGATAAAGACATTACAAATAAATATACTCTTTTAGCGGGAAATATTGCTTTTGCTTATAATGATATATTAGAATTTTTCTGTAAATTTGGGCTACTTCAATGTTGTATCATTTTTACAAGCTTATATGTAACATATAAAAAGTGTATAACAATTTCCAAATACAAAAATATCACATTTCTATTATCACTAATGGCCTTAACTTCTTGTTTTAATTATGCAATGCAGATATTATTTATCCAAATATTTATTATATGCATAGTTGCGTTATTAAAACCTAAACATGTATTCAAACTACCAAACCAAATAGCACATAAAATAGGGAATGCGATTTCCTTTATCCTTTTGTGCATATTAGGACTATTTTCTTTTCATTTATGCCTACATTTGAATAATAAAGAAGAGTCTTCTTTTACAGTTTTAGATAAAAAATTTTTAGAAACAACCCCTTCATACCTATCACATCAAGCTTTTTCCAATTTTGCCGAACACAAATACGACTTATGTATTCGAAACCTCAATAAATTATTTCGCTACGTCAAAACAGACGAACTTGAATTGTTGTATGCTAAATCTTATAAAGAATTAGGATTATATAATCTAGCTGAAAAAAGTTTTGAAAAAGCAATAAATATGTATCCAAGTAAATATGTAAACCGTTATGAGCTAATGTTATTATACAGAGAATGTATACAAGACCATAAAAAAGGGATAAATATAGCAAAAGACATAATGAATATTCATGAGAAAATCCCTACAGGATTAAGTAGGCTAATTATAAATAGTGCCAATTCTTATATAAATGAAAAAGACAAAAAATAGTTTTTTAGGTTGATTAAGCAATCTACTTTTCTACTACTTAAATAGAGTTTCCTGAATAATATCAGTTAACTGATTTTCATCGAAATAGCTCTA
>CAJTZY010000039.1 GCA_910584085.1 uncultured Bacilli bacterium
GTTGCCGTGCTTGTCGTAGCTGTACGAAGTGCTGTACCTGTCATTATTCTCATTGTTTGCCTCGGTGTATCTTGCCCCGCTCAGGCGCGACAGGCCGTCATACCTGAAGCTGTAACGCCGCGTAACATCGTTCAATGAACTCCATTCAACAGATGCCATGTTCCCGTTGAACGCCGTTCCCTGACCATCATGGTCCATGCCGTAGCACAAAAATATTTTTAATATATATACCATTGATTATTAATTAAGAACTGTTATGATTCTTATATTTGTAGACTTAACATCTGTATATCGAAAGCCTGCCGTTCATGGTTGTAATTCCATTTTATTTTTTTTAAGAAAACATCTTTTATTTCATTTAAAAGTTTGTCTGGTATAATTTTGTTTATTTTATTATTACAAAATAATCTAACATTTATTGTATTGCCATTTGTATCTATGAAACAAAAAACTTTTATAGCTATATTATCATGTTGTTTGTTATTTATTAACATATAGTTTTCAATACGATTTAACGTCATTTGAAGATCTTTTTTTCCTCTAATAATTATATTTTCACATACATTTTGTGTAATTTTTAATTGTTGCTTGTTACTATTATGAATTATGCTGTCAATAAAATGTACTAACTCGGACGATGTTTTGTATATATTACCTCTACTTAAACTGTAATATCTACTTATGCATGCCGTTCTTACAATTGTGTCTGAATTATAGAAATATATTTTAAATCTTGTAT
This sequence comes from uncultured Bacilli bacterium, assembly GCA_910584085.1. GTDB lineage: Bacteria > Bacillota_I > Bacilli_A > RF39 > UBA660 > UMGS1613. The sequence goes on from CAJTZY010000039.1 coordinate 740, forward strand.
CTACATGTTTATTATGCGATATTTTCAAGGAATCAAATATCTTTAGTAATTTTTTTACATCTTGCCTATTAGTAAGCAGATAGCCATTCGTTATAAAAACAGAGTCTTTATCAATACATGAAATAGGGGGCTCCGTTATACAGTCCCAACAAGCATGTGGCACTATATAAACGCTGTCAATAATAGAACGTTTGTTATTATCAGCTTTTAGTATTATTGACACGAATAAAAATAATAGTATAAGAATAATCTTTTTCATATTTAGTTACCTGCTGGTTGAATTGTTATATTTTTACATAAGGACCAACATCAAAGTGTGTAATAAGGCGATTTCCCATTAGTCAAAAAGACCGTATGATATGTTTCTCCCCACACTTTTACATATCACTTAACTTTCATCTTACAATAACTGTTATTATTTCCATATTCTATGGCGACATAAAAGGATCTTTAATTTTTTTGAATTTATGTTTAGACTTAATCTTATATTTTATTAACGATAAAAAATCAAATTTGAATACATTATTAGATGCTTTTAGGTCAATATTTTTTTTGTTCTTATATATATTATTTTCATCAAATAAGGCATATCCGTTTTTCAATACGTTTATATTATAAATAAAAATTAATCTTCCATCACGAATAAAATAAGCATCCAATATATTATCATAAAAGAACTCGTCCATGCCGATATATACATAATAATTATTTCTGTTTTTTTCAAAAAATAGATAATATGAGAAACCAAAATTATCATTAATATATTTATTTAATATCTTACTAAGTTTTAACCCGTTGGCGGAATTAATTTAAGTTGATAAATATGAGTAAAAAGTTGTACATG